>DASXXB010000064.1:0-7738 GCA_036503355.1 Kribbella sp.
CACATGGCCGACCAGGAGTTCGTCAACACGCAGGTCAGCAAGCTGGTCAAGCTCATCGAGTCGGGTGACGCCGACCGCGCGCTGCCGATTGTCTCCTTCATCTCCCGGCAGCGCGACCTGTCCAAACTCGTCGGCGAGGACGTCACCGGCGCGGATGTGAAGAACCTGGAAGCGCAGGTGCAGTACCTGGCCGAACGGTTCGATGTCGTGTCCTTGGAGGACCGCAACCTGCCGGCGATCATCAAGGAACGCGTCCTCAAACCGAAGAGCTCCGAGGGCCGGACTGCACTGGAGAACGCCTTCGCCGCCATCGAGTCGACCAACTCAACCGTCCGTGATGTGCTGCTGGACGCCAACGGCGCCACTGGCGCCGACTGGACGGACTTCCGCGACGTCTACCCCATCTCCCCCGCGCTGCTCAACGTGCTCGTCGCGCTGTCCGGGGCGCTGCAGCGCGAACGCACCGGGCTCAAGCTGTTGCAGGAGATGCTGTACCGGCGCCGCGCCGACATGAAGCTCGGCGAGCTCATCCCCCTCGGCGACTTGTGGGATGTCCTCGGCGACGGCACCGGTGACGCCTTCACCGACCGGCTGCGGCAGGAGTCCGAGACCGCGCACCGCTTCCACGCCCGGGTCCGCGCGTACCTTCTGGAGAAGTACGGCAGCGAGAGCGACCCACGGTTCGTCGCCGACGACCGCTTCGTGAAGACGCTGCTCCTTGCATCCCTGGCACCCAACGTGTCCGCGCTCGCGCGGCTGACCGGCGCCCGGTTGGCGGCGCTGAACCACGGCTCCATCCGCTCCCGCACGGTCGCTCCCGGTGCGATGGTCGTCAGCCGGCTACGCGAACTGGCCGCCGAGTTCGGCGAACTACGCTCCGAAGGCGACGAGGATCCGGTGTTCCGGCTACAGCTGTCCAATTTGGATATTGAGCCGCTGCTGGACGCGGTCGGCGAGCAGGACTCGGTCGGTGCCCGCCGCATTTGGACCAAGAAGCAGCTGTGGAAGCAGCTTGGTATCCGCAACACCGAAGAGTTCGTCTGTGAACGCGAAGTCGTGTGGAAAGGCACTCGCCGGACCGCCGAGTTCGTCTTCGCCAACGTGCGGGACAGCCAAGACCTGCCGGACCTGCAGTTCACGCCCAGCGTGCCCGGGCGCGTCCGGATCATTCTCGACTACCCATTCGACCAGCTCGGCCACGCGCCGAGCGACGACTCCGCGCGGGTCAACCGGCTGCGCCGGGACGGCCTCGAAGCTGCCGCAGTCGTCTGGATCCCGCACTTCCTGTCGCGGCAGAAATCCAACCAGCTCGGGCGACTGCTGAAGATTCAGTACTTGCTCGACCGCAACCGGCTCGACGACTACGCCGGCGAGATGTCGGCCGACAACCGCGTCAAGGTGGGCCACCAGCTGCAGGCTTAGGCCGACACCCTCGAATCCCAGCTCACGGCCTCCCTGCAGCAGGTCTACGGCATCGCCCGGGCCGAAGAGGCGACCCTCGGCGCCCAGGTCGGCGACGACGGACACGTGCTGTCCCTGTTCCCGGGGCACACTCCGCGACTGGCCGCCGGCGCGGGCTTCGAGCAGAACGGGCTCACGCTCGCGGACGACCTGTTCGCTGCGCTCTACCCGAAGCACCCGAACTTCGACCCCACCGGCAACCGCAAACCCGTCACGCTGGGCGAGCTGAAGACCGTGCTCGGCTGGATCACCCGGGCGATGGAGGACGGGCAACGTCGCGTCGTGGTCGACCGGCAGCACCTGGCACTCGTCAAGCGGGTGGTGCATCCGCTCGAACTCGGCGAGGTCTCCGACGGTCCGCTTAACGTCTCCACCGAGTGGCGGCGGCGCATCGAGCAGGCAGCCGGGCAGCACGGCGTGAGCGGCGATTACTCGGTCGAGGACATCCGTTCGTGGATTGATGAACTTGGTTACACCGGGCTGGATAAGCCGGTCGCCAATCTCGTCATCGCGACCTACGCGCTGCTGTCCGACCGTGCCTGGATCATGCACGGCTCGCCGCTGCGGGAAGCCCCGGATCTCGACAAGATCGGCCCTGGGCACGCGCTGCGCGCCCAGGAGCTTCCATCCGCCGACGAGTTCGCCCGAACCCGCGCCCGGGTCTCGGCGCTGTTCGGCGTCAACGTGCCCGACCTGCTGTTCGCCCGCAACGTCAACCGGCTCGCCTCCGACGTGCGCGACAGGGTTACGAACCTGGAGGGAGCAGTCAACAACCTGCGTCGCTCGCTGGAAGCGCGAGCTGACGAGCTGGGAGTGCCGACATCGGCCGCCCGAATCGTAATCGCGCGAAACGCCGCCAACTTGCTCGCCCGGCTGTCGGCCACTCGCGACGCCACCGCGGTCGTGCGCGAGCTGTCCACCGCCGGCCACGAGGTGAGTGACCAGGTGCTCGGCAATGCCATCACCACAGCGCCGCAGGTACTCGATGCGCTTGACCGGGTCGACTGGAGCCTGGTCGAGTCCGTTCGCCGGTTCGCCGATCGGGACGACACCGTGGGGGTGAAAGCACGGCGGCTGTTGGACGAAATCCGCGACGCCGCCGGCGCCGACGAGTTCACCCGCTCCCTCGTTCCGGTGCTCGGCGGTATCCGCCACCGGGCCGTCGAGCTCGTGAACGAGGCCGCGCGGATGGCGTCGGCGGTGAACCCACCGCCCGTGTTGCCTACGCCCCCGAGTCCCTCACGGGACCAGGTCAGCCCCACTCCTTCGGTGAGTCCGCCGGAAGTCTCCGTACCGAATGACCGACGCCAGGTGCCGGCTCGACACCGGATCGCCACGAGCGTCGTCGAGCAGCGGCTGCAAGGCATCTTGGACGAGCTGTCGGCTGAGATTCGTGACTACGCCAAGGACCATCCCGGCGTCGACATCGTCCTCGACTGGCACATCGTGGGTGAGGACCAGCTGTGACCACCGCGCCGCCGCAGCTGAGCAGGCGGATGATCGAAACACTGCTCGCAGATTGGCTGCCCCAGGCCAAGCATCGTCGCCTCGTGCTGGTTTACGGCCGGTACGAGGACGGGAGCAGTGACTTCACCGTCAGCGTTGCCGAGGAGCGCAGGCGAGTACACGTCACTGACCAGCACTCCGTGCTCGGTATCGTCGAGGCCTGGCAGCGGCATCAGGCCGAGCGCGGAGCCGACGACGTACTCGTCGTAGCGACAAGCATCGATGACGCCCAGCTCGGCTGGGACGTCCGCGGCTACGCACTCGGCCGCTCCACCCGCACCGTCGACCGGGCCCGGATCGTGGCGCAGCGATTCGGCGCGGCCAATCTCGACCCGCGCATCCGCACCGAGCCGTGGCTGATCGACGCCCTGCTCGACGCCGAACCGCCGGGCGGCTGGCCCCGCAACGGATCGGTGCTCACTCGCGACGCGGCAGTACGCGCGCTCATCGGCGCTCGGCTCGGCGGCGGAACGCTGCCCGAAGGCGGTCTCGATCCCGGCGCCCTGCTCGCCTGGTCGCTCGAACCAGCCGGGACAGACCGGTTCGCCCGGTTGTCCGAGCCCGAGCGGGCCGGCATCGCCGACTGGCTGGCCGGCACGGTCGGCGAAGTCGCCTGGATCATCCTTCGGCTCGCGGCAGAAGGACGTGCAGCCGACGCCATGCCGCTCGGCGTCATCGGGACGGTCGCCACGCGCCCGAACGCCTCCCCCGAAGCCGCGCTCGCCTTCGGCGGCCTGCTGGCCGGAATCAAGCCGCCGGCGCTGCGTGCGTTCACCGACGCGGTCGAGGGGACGATGGAGCGCTGGCTCAGCGAGGCCGAGTCCGGCGGGCTGCTCGCCGACGTCGCCCGGCAGCGGGTCGCTGCCGTCGCGGACCGCGCCGATCGGCTCGCCGCGAGCGCACACCTCACCGAGGCTCTCCTTGACAGTCGTTTCCTGCCGTCCAGCTACGCGGGCTCGCTGCGCATGCTCGCGTCGGCGCTTTCACCGACGCCAGCCAAGAGCAGCATCAGTGCTGTCGAGCGGACGCTCGTCGAAATCCGCAACCACGGGCTGGCGCGGCTGTATCCGGAGCGCCTCCGGGCGGCGGAGATGGCAGTGCGCGTTTATCGGTGGCTCACGTCGGCGGTCCCGGAGGTCATCTCCGTCGCAAGCACCGCACGCGACCAAATCGCGGACTGGGCGTGGGTGGATCGCGCCCTGATGACGCTGTGGGTCGGTGACGCAGGTGGCGACCCCGTCGTGGCTCAGGCCTACCGGGCGCTGTACCAGGCCGCTCGTGGCCGACGTGACCAGCTCGATGAGCAGTTCGCCACGCGGCTCGCCGGCTGGGTCCCCCGGGCGTCCAGCAACGACCCCGGCGGCTGCCTGCTCATCGAGGACGTTCTGGACAAGATCGCTCGCCCGGTCGCGAGCCGCCGTGCACCCCTGGTCGTCGTCCTCGATGGCATGAGCACCGCGGTCGGCACCGCATTCGGTGAGCAAGCCGCCGCTCGCGGGTGGCGAGAGATCTCACCACGGCAGGGCGAACGCGTCGCCGCGGTGACAGCGATCCCGTCGGTGACCCGCGCGGGGCGCGCGAGCCTCCTCTCCGGTGCGCTGAACGTCGGCGACCAACCGATCGAGCGGGAGGGGTTCACCGCGTTCTGGCGCAGGCACAGGCACGACGCCGCGCTGTTCCACAAGAACGACCTCGCGGGCCATGCCGGTCACCGACTGTCCGAGGCGCTCATCGCAGCCCTCTCCGGCGATGGTGTTGTCGGCGTCGTGCTCAATACCATCGACGACGCACTGGATCACGGCAAGGAAGGTGAGCGCACCGGCTGGTCGATCCACGACATCACCTACCTTCCTGAGCTGCTCGACGCGGCGCGTGGGTACGGGCGGCCTGTGCTGCTCGTTGCCGACCACGGCCACGTGCTGGAACGATCAGCGACGGAGAAACCGATCAAGGCCTCCGGGGTGGAGTCGGCACGCTGGCGCACCGGCGCGGCAAGCGACGGGGAAGTCGAGCTGTCCGGCCCCCGTGTGCTGCTGGGCGGCGGGCAGGTCACCGTCCCCTGGCGTGAGGAGATCCGCTACACCCCGCGGAAATCCGGCTACCACGGAGGTGCGTCGCTGGCCGAGATGGTGGTGCCGGTGCTGGTGCTGTTGCCGTCCGAAGAGCTCGTCCCGGCTGGATGGCATGTGCTCTCCCCCGAGACCGTGACCCCTGACTGGTGGGACCAGCGACGTACCGTGCTGCCCGAGCCGTCCGCTCCCGCTCGCAAAGCCGGCCGGCGCAAACCCGAGCCGGAATCGGCGGTGCCGCTCTTCACGGTGGAGGCACCGGTCGAATCGGTCGGTGCGCAGGTCGTGGCCACGGAGGTCTACGCCGCGCAGCGGGCGTTCGTGCCCAAGGCCCCGGACAAGCAGATCGTGGCTACGGTGATCGACGCGCTGCTCGACGCGGACGGATCCCTATCGCTCAGCGCGGTCGCGGAGCGGGCGGGCCGTGCCGCGCGCCGGCCCGAGTTCTTCGCCGCCACACTGCAGCGCCTGTTGAACGTTGACGGCTACTCTGTGTTGTCTCTGCGAGACGGCGATCGCAGTGTCAAGCTTGATCGCGAAATGCTTCAGGCCCAGTTCGGAGTGCGAGTGTGACAACCAGTCAGGCGAGCGAGGTACGGCGGCGCGAGGCGGTCGACGCCCTGCGGCGCGGCACAGTGCCGCGCTCCGGACTCGACCTGCTCGCCGTCGGCCTCGACCGCTTCGCCTCGGCGATGGACGAAGACCTGGCCACGGTGGCCCGTGGCGGCGCCGCATTCCATGCCGTGCGGGGCGAGTACGGGTCTGGCAAGACGTTCTTCACCCGATGGCTGGCCGAGCGGGCAAAACGACGAGGTCTGGCAACCACCGAGATCCAGATCTCCGAGACTGAGACTCCCCTGCACCGCTTGGAGACGGTCTACCGCCGCCTCACCGAGCGGCTGACCACCGCGACCCATCAACCCAGTGCGCTGCGGGCGGTCGTCGACTCGTGGCTCTACACCCTCGAAGAGCAGGTCATCGAGACCGGCGACGTCGCCGAGGACGACGAGCAGGCCCTGTCGGCCGAGGTGGAGCGCCTCATGGAGCAGCGCCTCGCGGATGTCGCGCGGACGACACCCGCGTTCGCCGCCGCGCTACGCGGCTATCAGCACGCGGTGTCCGCCGGCGACAACGCCACCGCAGAGGCGCTGATCGCCTGGCTCGGCGGCCAGAAGTCGGTGGCGGCGTCGGCCAGGCGGGCCGCCGGGGTTCGCGGCGACCTGGACCACTTCGGGGCACTCGGGTTCCTGCAAGGCCTACTCACCGTGCTGCGGGACTGCGGCCACCCAGGTCTGCTCGTTGTGTTGGACGAGACCGAGACGTTGCAACGCGTGCGTGGCGATGTGCGGGAGAAGGGGCTCAACGCGCTTCGGCAACTGCTCGACGAGATAGACGCCGGTCGCTTCCCCGGCCTCTTCTTGGTCATGACGGGAACCCCTCCCTTCTTCGACGGCCAGCAAGGTGTCCAGCGCCTGCCGCCGCTGGCCCAGCGGCTCGCCACCGACTTCAGCACCGACGCCCGGTTCGACTCGCCGCGCGCCGTGCAGTTGCGGCTGCTCGGCTTCGACCTCGACCGGCTCATCGAGCTCGGGCAGCGGGCCCGAGACCTCTACGCGAGCGTGGCGCGCCATCCCGAACGCATCGCGGCCGTGATCGACGACGGGTACCTGCAGGACCTGGCTTCGGCGCTGACCGGGCAGCTCGGCGGCAAGGTCGGTGTCGCACCGCGGCTGTACCTGCGCAAGCTGGTGGCCGATGTGCTCGACCGCGTCGACGAGTTCAAGGACTTCGATCCTCGAGCGCACTACGCACTGACCGTATCGAGCACGGAGCTGACCGAATCCGAGCGCAACGCCGCCGCGAGTGCGGACGACGTCGAGCTGGACGTACCGTGACGCAGGCGTTGACGCGGCTGCACCCTGCACTGGTGCACCACATCGTCAACACCCTGGGCTGGCGATCGCTGAGGCCGTTGCAGGAACAGGCCATCGACCCGGTCCTCGACGGCCATGACGCGGTGCTGCTTGCCCCGACCGCAGGCGGTAAGACCGAAGCGGCCTGCTTTCCACTGTTCAGCGCGATGGAAGAGCACCGCTGGACTGGGCTCTCAGTTCTCTACGTGTGCCCGCTCAAGGCCTTGCTGAACAACCTCCTGCCGAGGCTGGAGACGTACGCGGGATGGCTCGGACGCCGGGTAGCGCTGTGGCACGGCGACGTCTCCATGAACGCGCGCCGCGGAATCCTGCGCGATCCCCCAGACTTGCTGCTCACGACACCGGAGTCGCTCGAGGCGATGCTGGTCAGCGTCAACGTCGACCACACCCAGTTCTTCGCCGGAGTGCGCGCGATCGTGGTCGACGAGGTGCACGCGTTCGCCGGCGACGACCGCGGGTGGCATCTACTTGCCGTACTCGAACGTCTGACGCGGATCACCGGCGTGCCCATCCAGCGGATCGGGCTTTCGGCGACTGTGGGCAACCCCCAGGAGCTGATGACGTGGCTGCAGGGTTCTGGCCGTGCCAAGCGGGAGGGGCAGGTGGTCGCCCCTGACGTCAAGCCAACCTCCGGAACAACTCCGCCAGGCGAGCTGGAGATCGACTACGTCGGCTCAGTGCACAACGCTGCGACCGTGATCGCCGCCCTCCACCGCGGCGAGAAACGGCTCGTGTTCTGCGACTCGCGGCAGCTGGTCGAGGAGATCG
>DASXXB010000065.1:0-3801 GCA_036503355.1 Kribbella sp.
GTCCTGACCCTGCTCACCTGGCGGGCACAGCGCGGGAGGGCCCTCAATGACTAGGAAATACCGGAAATGGGCGTGGGGGATCCCGTTGTGGATTCTCGCCATCGCTTTCCTGGCGCCGTTCGCGTGGATGATCTCGACGGCACTGAAGCCGGACGTGGACGCGTACAAGATCCCGATGCAGTGGATCCCGCACCCGTTCCAGTGGGACAACTTCAGCACGGTGCTGAGCGGTGCCACCTCGGTCCTGCCCGCGTTCGGCCGCTCGGTGTTCGTCGCCGTACTGCGGGTTGCGGGTGAACTGATCACCGCGACGATGGCCGGATACGCGTTCGCGCGGATGTCGTTCAGGGGCCGGGACAAACTGTTCCTGCTGTACCTGGCGACGGCGATCATCCCGGCGCAGTTGCTGCTGGTGCCGCGGTTCATCTACTTCCAGAAGCTCGGGCTGTACGACACCCTGTGGGCGCTGATCCTGCCCGGAATGTTCACCGTGCTCGGCACTTTCCTGATGCGGCAGTTCTTCATCAGCCAGCCGGCCGAGTTCGCCGAGGCGGCCCGGATGGACGGCGCGAACGAGTGGCGGGTGTTCACCCGGATCTATTTGCCGTTGGCAACACCGGTGATGAGCGCGCTCGGCATCCTCGCGTTCGTCTGGTCCTGGAACGACTACGAGACGCCGCTGGTGCTGATCAGCAACCCGGACCGGTACACGCTCCCGCTCAGCCTGACGAACTTCGTCGACGAGCAGGGCCAGATAGCGCCCGGCCTGACGATGGCGGCGTCGGTAATCTCGATCGTGCCGGTGCTGATCGTGTTCGTCGTCCTGCAGCGCCGCTTCATCGCCGCCATGACACACACCGGGATCAAGTGAGATGGAACGAGCAGACAGTCCGAGTCCGTTGCAGCAGGTCAAGCGCGCGCTGCCCGAGCTGAACGGCGCGATGCAACGCGTCGCCGAACACATCCTGGCGAACCCGGACGAGGTCGCGCGCGGGTCGATCACCAAGCTCGCCGGGACCGCGCAGACCTCGGCCGCGACCGTGACCCGGCTGTCGACCCATCTCGGGTACGCCGGGTATCCCGCGCTGCGGGCCGCGCTCGCGATGGAGGTCGGGCGCGGGCTGGAGGCCGGCTGGACCAGCGACATCGGGTCGGCGATCGGCCCGGCGGATCCGCCCGAGCAGGTGCTGAACGTGCTCGCGTCGACGCAGGCGAACGCGTTGCGGAACGCGTTGTCCGCGATCGACCTGACCGCGGCGACGCGAATCGCCGACGCGATCGCCGGCGCCCGGCGGACCCACATCTACGGCGAGTGGGGCGACGCGATCCCGGCCCGCGAGCTGTACATCCGGCTGCTGCGGATCGGGATCCCGGTGTGGTTCTTCGACGGTCCGCAGTCGTCGCAGATCGGCGCCGGCCTGCTCGGCGAGGGCGATGTCGCGCTCACCGTCTCGCGGTCCGGGACCGATCCGACCACGCTCGACTACCTCACCCGCGCCCGCGCGGAGGGCGCGCTGACCGTCGCGATCACCGGCATGCCCGGTGCCCCGGTCAGCCGGATCGCGGACGTCACCCTCGACACGGGTACGCCGAACGGCGCGAACTGGACCGAGTTCTTCGCCGGCCGCGCGAGCGACGTCCTCACCGCCGGTCTGTTGTTCGTCCTGGTCGCCCAGCGGGTTCCCGACCATCTGACGGCCCACCACCCGAACGGCCCGGGCCAACCCGTCGTCCAACGAGATCTCTGAAAGGTTCGCGAATGCAGCAGCTCGAGGTCCAGTCCGATCTGACCGTCGTCGGTGGTGGGCTCGCCGGGATCTGTGCGGCGATCGGCGCCGCGCGGCAGGGGAGCACCGTGGCGCTGGTGCAGAACCGGCCGGTGCTCGGCGGCAACTCGTCCAGCGAGGTGCGGGTCTGGGTGTGCGGCGCGACCGCCCATGGCGTCCAGAGCTTCGCGCGCGAGACCGGGATCATGGGTGAGCTGTTCGTCGAGAACCAGTTCCGGAATCCGCTCGGAAACCCGTACTACTGGGATCTGGTGCTGCTCGAGGCGGTCCGTGCCGAGTCGCGGATCACGGTGTACCTGAACACCGACGTCCGATCGGTGGAGGCGGACGACGGCGAGATCCGCGCGGTGACCGGCTGGCAGATGGGGTCGGAGAAACAGATCCGGTTCGTCAGCCCGGTGTTCGTGGACTGCTCGGGCGACGGGTTCGTCGGGATGATGGCCGGGGCGGAGTTCCGCACCGGGCGGGAGCCGCGATCGCAGTACGACGAGTCGTGGGCGCCCGACGTACCGGACTCGAACACGCTCGGCAGCACGATCCTCTTCTACAGCAAGGATGCCGGGGAGCCGGTGCGGTTCGTGCCGCCCGCGTTCGCGCGGAACATCGCGGAAACGGCGATTCCGGAACGCCGTGTGATCCGGACCGACCTGAACGGCTGCGCGTTCTGGTGGATCGAGTGGGGCGGCGAGCTGGACGTCGTCGACGACAACGAGGCGATCCGCGACGAGTTGCAGGCCGTCGTCTACGGGATCTGGGACTACATCAAGAACAGCGGGAAGTTCGACGCGGACAACCTGACGCTGGAGTGGATCGGGTCGGTGCCCGGAAAACGTGAGTACCGGCGTTTCCTCGGCGATCACGTGCTGACCCAGCACGACGTGCTCGAGCAGACCGAGTTCGACGACCGGGTGGCGTTCGGCGGCTGGTCGATCGATCTGCACCCGCCGGGCGGTGTGTACGCGTCCGAGCGCGGGTCGAAGCACTGGCATCCGGACGGGAACTACCACATCCCGTTGCGTTCCCTGTACTCGCGGAACGTGCGGAACCTGTGGATGGCCGGGCGGAACATCAGTGCGAGTCACGTCGCGTTCGGGACCACGCGGGTGATGGCGACCTGTGCGCTGCTCGGCGAGGCGGCCGGGATCGGGGCAGCTGTTGCCCTGCGCAACGGGTTGACGCCGCGCGAGCTGGCGCTGGACAACTTCGGCCTGATGCGGACGGCGCTGACCCGCGCCGATTCCTCGGTCCTCGGCGTCGTGGACGACGACCCGGCGAACCTCGCGCTGTCGGCGACGGCGACCGCTTCCTCCACGATGACGCGGCCCGCTCTCGAGGTCTCGTCCGGGACCCTCCCGCTGTCGACCGACATCGGCATGGTGCTCCCGGTCAACCCTGCACTGGACGGCTTCGAGCTGCTCGTCGACTCGACCGGCGGTGCGCTGACCGTCGAGCTCCACGACCCGGTCAAGCCGCAGAACTACCTGCCCGCACAGCTCATCGACTCCTGCACCGTCGAGGTGCCGGCCGGCGAGAAGCGCTGGATCCGCGTCCCGCTGACGTGGCGCCCGGAACATCCGTCAAACGTTTTCGTCGTACTGCGGAAGTCGCCGGACGTCGCCGTCCACACAGCGGCAGCGGCTCTCCCGGGCACGGTGCACTTCGCCCGTCGCGATCCCACGCCGGACGAGCAGTGGACCGAACAGTTCCGGGCCTGGAAACAGATCCTGCCGCGCGCCGGCGTGTGCATCCGCCTCGGCGACACGTCGGCGTACGCACCGGGTCAGGTTGTCGGCGGATACGCGCGCCCGTACGGCGGCCCGAACCTGTGGTCGTCCGAGGACCTGGCCTGGGACCCGAACCCGTGGCTGGAGCTCACCTGGCCGGAGCCGGTGGAGTTGTCGGAGATCGTCGTGGTGCTGGACGACGACGTACAGGAGGACCTGATCAACCTGCACCACCACCGCACGCCGTTCGAGTGCCTGCCAACGCTCCTCGCCGACTACTCCGTCGAACT
>DASXXB010000066.1:0-61509 GCA_036503355.1 Kribbella sp.
GCACTCGAGGTCAACGGGCAGTCGTACGAGATCTTCAGGTTGGCGGGCATCGAGGGTGCGGACACGCTGCCGTACTCGCTGAAGGTCCTGCTGGAGAACCTGCTGCGCACCGAGGACGGCGCGAACATCACCGCCGAGCACATCGGCAAGCTCGGCAACTGGGACCAGAACGCGGCCCCGGACACCGAGATCCAGTTCACCCCGGCCCGGGTGATCATGCAGGACTTCACCGGCGTCCCGTGCGTGGTCGACCTGGCCACGATGCGCGAGGCGGTCGGTGAGCTGGGTGGCGACCCGACCAAGATCAACCCGCTGGCGCCGGCCGAGCTGGTCATCGACCACTCGGTGATCATCGACGTGTTCGGTACGCCGGACGCGTTCGAGCGCAACGTCGAGTTCGAGTACGGGCGCAACCGCGAGCGGTACCAGTTCCTGCGCTGGGGCCAGACCGCGTTCGACGAGTTCAAGGTCGTCCCGCCCGGCACCGGCATCGTGCACCAGGTGAACATCGAGCACCTGGCCCGCACCGTGATGGTCCGCAACGGCCAGGCGTACCCGGACACCTGCGTCGGCACCGACTCGCACACCACGATGGTCAACGGTCTCGGCGTGCTCGGCTGGGGCGTCGGCGGTATCGAGGCCGAGGCCGCGATGCTCGGTCAGCCGGTCAGCATGCTGATCCCGAAGGTGGTCGGCTTCAAGCTGACCGGGGCGGTCCCGGCCGGCGCGACCGCGACCGACGTCGTGCTGACGATCACGCAGATGCTGCGCAAGCACGGTGTGGTCGGCAAGTTCGTCGAGTTCTACGGCGACGGCGTGGCCGCCGTACCGCTGGCGAACCGCGCCACGATCGGCAACATGAGCCCGGAGTTCGGCTCGACCTGCGCGATCTTCCCGATCGACGACGTGACGCTCGACTACCTGCGGCTGACCGGTCGCTCCGACGAGGACGTCGCGCTGGTCGAGGCGTACGCGAAGGAGCAGGGCCTCTGGCACAACCCGGCCGTCGAGCCGCGGTACTCCGAGTACCTCGAGCTCGACCTGTCGACGGTCGTCCCGTCGATCGCCGGCCCGAAGCGTCCGCAGGACCGGATCGAGCTGAGCAAGGCCAAGGAGTCGTTCCGGGGCGTGCTGCCGGACTACGCGGACGAGGAGACCGAGGTCGACCCGTCGGAGACCGGGAGCTTCCCGGCCAGCGACGCGCCGAACGGCCACGGCCACCCGGACGACAACCCGCACGACGTTGCCACCAGCAAGGACCGTCCGTCGAAGAAGACCAAGGTCAGCCTGGACGGCCAGGAGATCGAGCTCGACCACGGCCACGTCGTGATCGCCAGCATCACCTCCTGCACCAACACCTCGAACCCGTCGGTGATGCTGGCCGCCGCGCTGCTCGCGAAGAACGCGGTCGACAAGGGCCTGGCGTCGAAGCCGTGGGTGAAGACGTCGCTCGCGCCGGGGTCGAAGGTCGTCACCGACTACTACGAGAAGGCCGGCGTCACGCCGTACCTGGAGAAGCTCGGCTTCCACCTGGTCGGCTACGGCTGTACGACGTGCATCGGCAACTCCGGCCCGCTGCCCGAGCCGATCTCCGCCGGTGTGCAGGAAGCGGATCTCGCGGTCGTGAGTGTGCTGTCCGGCAACCGGAACTTCGAGGGCCGGATCAACCCGGACGTGAAGATGAACTACCTTGCCTCGCCGCCGCTGGTGATCGCGTACGCGCTCGCCGGGACGATGGACTTCGATTTCGAGACCGATGCCCTGGGCAAGGACTCGGACGGGAACGACGTGTTCCTGCGCGACATCTGGCCGAGCGCGGACGAGGTCGAGGCGACCATCGCGAACTCGATCAACAAGGAGATGTTCGCCAAGGATTACGCAGACGTGTTCGCCGGTGACGAGCGCTGGCAGTCGCTGCCGACGCCCGAGGGCAAGACGTTCGCCTGGGACAGCGAGTCGACGTACGTCCGGAAGCCGCCGTACTTCGACGGGATGGCGAAGGAGCCGTCGCCGGTCACCGACATCGCCGGTGCTCGCGTGCTGGCGAAGCTCGGCGACTCGGTCACCACCGACCACATCTCGCCGGCCGGTTCGATCAAGGCCGACAGTCCGGCCGGCAAGTACCTCGCAGAGCACGGGGTGGACCGCAAGGACTTCAACTCGTACGGTTCCCGCCGCGGCAACCACGAGGTGATGATCCGCGGTACGTTCGCGAACATCCGCCTGCGCAACCAGATCGCGCCCGGCACCGAGGGTGGCTTCACCCGGGACTTCACCAAGGACGACGCGCCGGTCACCACGATCTACGACGCGGCGCAGGCGTACGCCGAGGCCGGGACGCCGCTGGTGATCCTTGCCGGCAAGGAGTACGGCTCCGGATCGTCGCGGGACTGGGCCGCCAAGGGTACGGCGCTGCTCGGCGCGAAGGCCGTCATCACCGAGTCCTTCGAGCGCATCCACCGGTCGAACCTGATCGGCATGGGCGTGCTGCCGCTGCAGTACCCGGAGGGCGAGACCGCGGAGTCGCTCGGCCTGACCGGCGAGGAGACCTTCGACATCACCGGCGTGACGGCGCTGAACGACGGCGACATCCCGCGCACCGTGCACGTGAAGGCGACCTCGCCCGACGGCGGCGTCAAGGAGTTCGACGCGGTCGTCCGCATCGACACCCCCGGCGAGGCCGACTACTACCGCAACGGCGGCATCCTGCAGTACGTACTCCGCTCGCTCATCGCCGGCTGACCCCGAGCGACGACGCCGGCGTCGTACGTCTCGTACACGAGGAGGGCCGGGGCAGTTCGAATCGACTGCCCCGGCCCTCCTCGCACCACCCGCCCCGCTTCGCCGAGTCGTGGCGAACGGCTCGGGCCCAGGGACGCGAGTCGTGGATCCGGGTTGTCCGCGTCGGCGTGTCGTCAGCCGGAATCCACGAGTCGATGGATGCGGGGCGCGGGATTGTCGGTGGGGTGGGGTTTGATGGGGATGTGAGGGAAGAGCGGGATGCGCCGCGGGAGGTTGTGCGGGCTGCTTGTGCGGAGTACGGCGAGGACGTCGTGATCGACTGGTGTGTCGCGTTCCTGACCGGGGAGATCTCCGGTGAGGAGGCGTACGGCGCTGCGCTGCCGAAGCTCGTGGCGATCACGGGGTCGGACAATCCGGGCGGGTGGAAGGCGCCTGTCGATCCGGTGAACTACTACTGGATCCGGGTCTGGGCCGCCCGCGTGTTCCTGTACGTGTGGCGCGACGATCTCGTCGACGTACTGCGGGGCGCGGCGAACGACCCGGCCTGGCGGGTGCGGGAGCACGTCGCGAAGATCACCGCGCAGCGTGAGCTCGGCCAGCTCGTGGATGCGCTGCTCCCGATGCTCGACCACGACCTGCCGCGGGTCCGCGCCGCGGCCGTCCGCGCGGTCGGTGCCGCGGGGGAGTACGAGCACGCCGAGGCGATCCGCCCACTCACCAACGACCCCGACCGCACCGTCCGCGCCACCGTCGAACGCGCCCTGACAACCCTGGAGACCCGCCTTGACCGCCCCCTCCACTAACCCCAACCACCCCAACCACCCCAACCACCCCGACTCCACCGACCACCTCAACTCCACCGACCGCCCAGGGGCTGCGGGGCGGCGTGGGGTTGGGGTGGCGGGGGTTGTGTTTGCTCGGCGGGCGGGGGTGGGGGATGGGGAGTTGGTGGGTGGGATTCATGCGGCGTCGTGGGGTGCGGCGTATGCGCCGTTGTTCAGCGAGGAGTTCGCACGGGAAGGGATCGCGAGCAGGCTGACCAGGTGGCATGAGCGGCTCGAGGCGGGTGACGGTCTGGTCATGCTCGGGTACGTCGGCGAGCGGGCGCTGGCGATGTCCTGGTCGGGCCCGTCCGAGGCGCGACCCGGGTTCGCGGAGATCCACAGCTTCTACACGCACCCCGACGGCTGGGGCAGCGGCGTGTCGGCTGCGCTGATGGAGGCGACCCTCCGGGAGCTCAGCAGGTACGCCGGCGTGCACCTCTGGACGCTCCGTGACACGCCGCAGTCCCGCCGCTTCTACACCAAGTGCGGCTTCGTCGAGACCGGCGCAACCCAGACCCGCGACTTCGGCGACGGCAACCCGATCCCGCAGGTGGAGTACGAACGCCGGACCGCCTGATCCCGCAAGTGGAGTACGAACGCCGGACCGCCTGATCCCCGACGGTCCCGCACCGCACGGCCGGCAGCTTCAGCTAGCCAGGGCGGCGCGTAGTTTGCCGGCGTACTCTTCGGCTTCGGCGGTGTCGGCGTACTTGGTGCGGGGCCAGAAGAAGCCGCGGAGGCCGTCGCCCTTGGTGCGCGGTACGACGTGGACGTGCAGGTGCGGCACCGACTGCGACACGACGTTGTTCACGGCAACGAACGATCCTTGCGCGTCGAACGCCGTCCGGACCGCGTCCGCGACCGACCGGGCCGCGCCGAACAGCGGCACCGTCAGCTCGCCGGGCAGTTCGACGAGCGTCGGCACGTGGGTCCGCGGCACGATCAGCGTGTGGCCCTTGAACACCGGCCGGACGTCGAGAAACCCGACGACCTCCGCTGTGTCCAGCACGATCTGCGCCGGCGTCGTACCGGCGATGATGGAACAGAACAAGCAATCCGCCATTAGCCCAGCTTCTCGTCCACGAAGCACCAACGCCAAGTTTCGCCCGGCTCGAAGCTGCGCATCACCGGGTGCCCGGTCTGGTCGTGGTGCTTGCTGGCGTGCTTCATCACCGAAGAGTCGCAGCACCCGACATGACCGCACCCGAGACACAGCCGCAGGTGGACCCACGTCCCGCCCTCGGCCAGGCACTCCTCGCAACCGTCCGGCGTGTTCGGCGTGACCACCACCGGCGCCTCCTCGAGGTGCGAGCACGCTCCGCCCGGTGGCACCTTCGGCCGCAGGTCCTCCGAGCGCCCGCCGACGTCGTCGTCCTCGTCGCGGTCCAGGATCGACTCCTCGATGTCGAGCGCGTTCTGGGCCCGCTGCAGGACCTCGTCCGCGACCAGCCCGGCGTCGCGGACCTTCAGGATGTGGCTGCGTTCGGCCTCGAGCATCGCGATCCGCAACCGCCGGTACGCCTCGCTCGGCGTCTCGTACTCGCTCTCCGGCCGCCCGAGCCGCTCCCAGGCCGCCTGCGCCCGCGCCTCACCACGCTGCCGCAGTACGTCGAGAACGGCCGGCGGATCGGTCGGCGCCGAGATCTCGTCGAGCTTCTCGATCGCGGCCCGGTGAGCCCCCTGCAGTACGGCGGCCTCCTGCAGCGCGTCCTCGGCCGGATCGGGGCCGGGCAGGCGCAAACGGCGTACGAGCCAGGGCAGCGTCGAGCCCTGGACGAGCAGCGTGCCCGCGGTGACGGCGAGCGCGATGAACACGAGTACCTCACGGTGCGGGGTGTTCTCGGGCAGCGTGAAGACCGCCGCGAGCGTGACCACGCCGCGCATCCCGGCCCACGACACCACGATCAGCGCCCGCCGCGACACCGGACCGGGCCGCGACGGTCCCAGGAAGCGCCGAGAGAGGAGCGTCGTCGGGATGACCCAGATCGGGCGCAGCAGCACGACCGCGACGAAGACCGCGATCGTGGTGGTCGCGATCAGCCAGGCCGGCAGCGGGCTGGCGCTGAGGTCGTCGAGGATCCACCGCGTCTGCAGGCCGATCAGCAGGAAGACCGTGTTCTCGAGCAGGAACTGGAACGTCTTCCAGTTGGTGCGCTCCGACATCCGCGACTTGGCCGACTGGATGATCGGTGCCTTGTGACCGAGCAGCAGACCGGTGACGACGACCGCCAGTACGCCGGACGCGTGGACGTTCTCGGCCGCGAGGTAGGCCACGAACGGCGCGGTCAGGCTGAGCGTGGTGTCCAGGACCGGGTCGGTGAAGCGGCGGCGGATCTTCGCCAGCACGAACGTGACGACGACGCCGATCACCAGGCCGCCGCCGGCCGCGCGCAGGAAGTCGAGGCTGACGTCCAGCACGGTCGGCGCGACCACAGCCGCACCGGTCGCCGTACGCAGGCAGACCAGCGCGGTCGCGTCGTTCATCAGGCTCTCGCCCTCGAGGATCGTGACGATGCGCCGGGGAAGGCCCACCCGCTTCGCGATCGCCGTCGCGGCGACCGCGTCGGGCGGCGCGACGACGGCACCGATCGCGAACGCGGCCCAGAACGGCAGCGGCTTCTGGCCGATCGAGTCGGCGACCGCACCGAGCAGCCACCACGTGACGACCCCGACGCCGAGCGCGGTGAACGCGACCAGGCCGACGGACAGCAGCCCGATCGACCGCCGGTGCTTGGAGAAGTCGACCAGGCTGGTCTTGATCGCAGCCGAGTACAACAGCGGCGGCAGGAAGCCGACCAGCACGACCTCGGGCTGGAGTTCGACGCGCGGGATGAACGGCAGGTACGACGCCGCGACCCCGATCACCACCAGCAACAGGGGAGCCGACAGGCCGATCCGTCGCGCCAGCGCGGCGCCGGCCGCGACGACGGCGACGAGGGCCACGACCTCGATCGCGATATGCACGCGCACAGTGTCGCAGCGCGCGAGCGTTTCCACCCAAACACTTCGCCCACGGCTGAGCGCCAAGGCTGAGCCCAACGTTGAGCCAGGTCTGGTCACGGCCCGGCCCGTCCTCTACCGTGTGCGCAGCGGGATCCGTCGATCACCTGGAGTGACTTGATGCGTCGTCGTGTGCTTGCCCTGGCCGGTGTGGTCGCCCTGCTGCTGTCGCCGGTGGTTCCCGCCGCCGCTGCCAACGCCGTCACCAACACCGTCACCAACACTGTCACCAACGGGTGCGTGGAGTCGGTGCCGGAGCCGGGGACGTCGACGCCGGTGAAGATCTGCTACTCGCTCTTCAAGCCGGCGGCGGCCTCGGCGCAGCACACCGTGCCGCTGATCTTCCACAGCCACGGATGGGGCGGCAGCCGCACCACGGATCCGGCCGCGTTCAAGGCGTGGCTCGACGCAGGCTTCGGCGTACTGAGCTTCGACCAGCGCAGTTTCGGCCAGAGCACCGGCGTCGCGCACGTGATGAACCCCGACTACGAAGGTCGCGACGTGGTGAAGCTCGTCGACCTGGTCGCAGGCCTGGACTGGGTGACCAAGCAGCGCGCCGGCGATCCGTTGATCGGCGCGATCGGTGGGTCGTACGGCGGTGGGTACCAGTTCGCCGGCGCCTTCACCGAACTGCGCGACCGTGGCGCGACAAGGTTCGACGCGCTCGCGCCGGAGATCACCTGGTGGGATCTGAAGCAGAGCCTCGCGCCGCAGGAGGCGGCCCGGACGATGTGGCTGTCGATCCTGTTCGCGGGCGGCGGCACCCACCTGCCACCGTTCGTGGCGAAGGCGTTCGTGACACTCATCGCGACCGGTGCCTGGCCGACCGGTAAGGCCGGGCGCGATCTGGATGCCTTCTTCGCGCACAACGGGCCGGCGTGGCACGTGCAGCAGGGCCGCAAGCTCGACATCCCGGTGCTGTTCGGTCAGGGCATCTCGGACAACCTGTTCAACCTCAACCAGGGTCTCGCGAACTTCGATCACGCGCTCACGGCGAAGGCCCGGGCGCGGTCGATCTTCGTCGGGTACAACGGCGGTCACACGCTGCCCAGCGTCGTACCGCCCGGCTATGCGACCGCCGGCGACCCGTGCTCGATCGCACTCGGCTCGCCGACGTTCTCCAGCCTGTCCATCCGGTTCATGCAGTTGCGGCTGCTGCACCAGGAGACCGGCTTGACCGGCTTCGGCACGTACCACCTGTCGACCGCCGACGGTCGTTGCCTCACGCAACGGAGCCTGACGCCGAACAGGCGCTTCCGGCTCGGCAAGATCGTCGCCCCGACGGGCGTCGGCCTGCCGGTCAACCTGCCGCTCGCCAAAGGCCCGCTGACCGTCGCCGGTACGCCGACGATCACCGCGGACGTGTACACGGTCGTCCCGCAGTCGGCGGCGTACTTCGCGCTCAGCGTCGGCAAGACCGCACTCACCGCGAAGGTCGTGCAGAACAACACGATGCCGCTGCGCGAGAAGCACACGGCACGCGGCGTACGACGTACTTTCGAGCTGCCGGCGATCGCCGTAGACGTTCCGGCCGGGCAGAACCTCTACCTGACGGTCGCTCCGATCGCCGACATGTACGCCGGCCAGCGCGGACCGATCCCCGGCGTCATGATGCTCAAGAACGGAACCCTGCGCGTCAGGACTACCTGATCTTGTCCAGATGGGTCTTGTAGACGGTCAGGAACGGCTCGTCCGTCGACACGGCCTGCACCAGCCAGTCGCAGGTCTGCTGGGCCGTCGCGATCACGTCCGGCGGGTACGAGTACTTGACCTGGTGCTCGGCGAACTCGTCCTCGTCGTCGACGAACACGGTCCCGTCGCGGCGCTTGATGACGTCCAGGTCGAGGTCGATCATCGTCACCACGTCGTCGGAGAACTCGACCGGCGTGGTGATGTCGGCGTAGATCTCGGTGTACCGCGGCGCGTCGTTGAAGATCGCGGTGAACCACTTGTCCCGCGGGAACAGCTGCACGTGCGCCTGCTCCTGTGTCACCTTCAGCTCGTCACCGCGCTGGGACACCGATCCGGCCGGCGCCCCGAGCCACACGCCGTACTCGTCCTCGCCGAGATAGCGCATCCACTGGTGCCAGTGCAGCTTCTCGTCGTACTTGCGGTAAACCACCCGGACATCACGCATAGCGCTCAACCTATCCCGCACCAGGTCCGTCGGTGCCCAGCGCGCGGATCTGTTCCAGGTAGGGCTTGTACGCCGTGGTGAAGGGCTCTGTGGTGGCGATGGTGGCGGCGAGCTGGTCGCAGACCGCCCTGGCGGTGGCCACGATCTGGGGTGGGTAGTTGTAGCGGACCTGGTGCTCGCGGAACTCGTCCTCGTCCATCACGTGCACGGTGCCGTCGCGGAGCAGCCGGATGTCGAGGTCCAGGTCGACCGCGGTGACCGAGTCCACGCCGAACTCGGCCGGCATCGTGATGTCGCAGTAGATCGCGGTCTGGTGCGGGGTGTCGTTGAACAGCGCGCTCCACCACTGCCCGCGCGGGAACAGCCGCACCCGGTGATGGTCGATCGTCTTCCAGACCCCGTCGGCGCGCTGCCCCCGGCTGCCGGGGAGCGATCCGACCCAGAGCCCGTACTCGTCCTCGCCCAGGCGGATCGCTTCGACCAGGCGATGCGGCTGCCCGTCGTACTTGCGGAACAACGTCCTCACCATCTCCACAACGTCACCCTAAGTGAGACCTGCCACACCTTCGAACCAGCCACACCCGGGTAGCGTCTGGGAGTGTGCATAGACTCAAGCATTCGAGAAAGATCCGCGGGAGGAGCTCGATGCGCGTGCTGGAGAGGGTGGAAGGTCCCGAGGACCTCAAGAAGCTGACCGATCAGCAGCTGTCCGATCTGGCCTCGGAGATCCGGGACGTGCTGGTCGAGACCGTGACCCGCACCGGCGGCCACCTCGGGCCGAACCTCGGCATGGTCGAGATCACGCTGGCGATGCACCGGGTCTTCGACTCCCCGCGGGACCGGCTGGTGTTCGACATCGGCCACCAGGCGTACGTGCACAAGCTGGTCACCGGCCGGGCGAAGGACTTCGGCACGCTCCGTCAGGAAGGCGGCCTGTCCGGGTACCCGAGCCGGTCCGAGTCCGAGCACGACATCGTCGAGAACTGCCACGCCTCGACCGCGCTGTCGTACGCCGACGGCCTCGCGAAGGCGTACCGGCTGCGCGGCGAGAACCGGCACGTCGTCGCGGTGATCGGCGACGGCGCGCTGACCGGCGGCATGGCCTGGGAGGCGCTGAACAACATCGCCGCCGCCAAGGATCTGAACCTGGTCATCATCGTGAACGACAACGGCCGGTCGTACAGCCCGACCGTCGGCGGCCTCGCGACGCACCTGACGAGTCTGCGCACCAACCCGCGGTACGAGAAGGTCCTCGACCTGATCAAGAAGAACCTCGGCCGGACGCCGTACGTCGGCCCGCCGATGTACGAGGTGCTGCACGGGGTGAAGAAGGGCCTCAAGGACATGCTCGCCCCGCAGGGCATGTTCGAGGACCTCGGCCTGAAGTACGTCGGCCCGGTGGACGGTCACGACCGGAACGCGCTCGAGGACGCGCTGAAGAACGCGAAGTCCTTCGGCGGCCCCGTGATCGTGCATGCGGTCACCAAGAAGGGCTTCGGCTACCCCGCGGCCGAGCAGGACGAGGAGGACAACCTGCACCAGGTCCGCCCGGCGAACAAGCCGCGTGGCTGGACCGACGTGTTCTCCGACGAGCTGGTGAAGATCGGCCACCGGCGCCCGGACGTGGTCGCGATCACCGCGGCGATGCTGCACCCGACCGGCCTGGCGCCGTTCGCCGACGAGTTCCCGGGCCGGGCCTTCGACGTCGGGATCGCCGAGCAGCACGCGGTGACCAGCGCTGCCGGTCTCGCGCTGGGCGGACTGCACCCGGTCGTCTGCCTGTACTCGACGTTCCTCAACCGGGCCTTCGACCAGACCCTGATGGACGTCGCGCTGCACAAGTGCGGCGTCACGTTCGTCCTCGACCGCGCGGGCGTCACCGGTGACGACGGCCCGACCCACAACGGCGTGTACGACATGTCGCTGCTGCAGCTCGTCCCGGGGCTTCGGCTTGCCGCGCCGCGGGACGGCAAGCGCCTTCAGGAGCTGCTGAACGAGGCGATCGACGTGGACGACGCCCCGACCGCGCTGCGGTTCGCGAAGGGCGAGGTGTTCGCGGACATCGAGCAGATCGATCGCGTCGGGCAGCTCGACGTACTGAACCGTTCCGGGCAGGACGTCCTGCTGGTCGGGATCGGCGCGATGGCGGCGACCGCGATGGACGTCGCGCAGCGGCTCGAGGCGCACGGCTTCGGCGTCACCGTGGTCGATCCGCGCTGGGTGAAGCCGGTTCCGCCGGAGCTCGTCGAGCTGGCCGCGGACTTCAAGCTGGTCGTCACGATCGAGGACAACGGTCGCGCCGGTGGCTGCGGCGAGATGATCGCGCAGGCGCTGCGTGACGGGGGAGTGCGGACGCCGTTCCGCGACTTCGGCGTACCGCAGGTGTTCCTGGAGCACGCCAAGCGGGCCGCCGTACTGCAGGAGATCGGGCTGACCGGCCAGGAGGTGGCCCGGGAGATCACCGAGCAGCTCACCAGGCACGACGGTGCCGCCCTCACCGAGCCGGACCCGGCCGGTGGCCGCAACCCCTAGGTCCGGGCCGTGACCGAGGCCGGAGGGCCCGCGCGGCCCGGGAGACACAGCCGGCATGCGGCCGGACGCCGGCGCTCGAGGGTCTGGCCGGTCCTGCTGTCGCTCGCGCTGGTCGCGGCCGCGGTGGCGGGCGGCCTCGCCCTCCACCGGTCGAGCCAGCACGACGACGCCGCCGCGGATGGTGGCAGCAGTACGCCGGCGGTCGACCTGGCGGCCCGGTCCGCCGCCGTCGACCAGGTGCTGAAGCGGCGTTCGCAGGCTGTCCTCACCGGCAACGAGCAGGAGTTCATCGCCGACGTCGACCCCGCCGACACCCGGCTGGTCGCCCGGCAGCGGACCCTGTTCGCGAACCTGCGCCAGTTCGGTTTCGCCAAGCTCGCCTACCAGCAGCTGGCCCAGCAGTACGACGACACGATCGCGCAGAAGTACGGCCCGTCGACGTACCTGGTCGCGGTCGCGATGCAGTACCAGCTCCGCGGCATCGACCTGGTGCCGGTCCGCGCGATGCTCGGCTACACCTTCAGCCGGCGCCCGAACGGGAGCTGGATGCTCGTGTCCGACTCCGACCTCGACAAGCGGTTGCCGCGCGGCTCCCACGAGGAGGCCTGGGACATGGGCCCGGTCCTGGTGAAGCGTGCGCCGCGGGTCCTCGTGGTCGTCGAGCAAGGTCAGGACGCGCTGGCGGACCGGCTCGTCACGATGTCGCGGAGCGCGGTGAAGGCGGTCTCGAATCGCTGGCCCGGAGGCTGGAACGGCTCCGGCGTGGTGATTGCCCTCGACGACAAGGTCGTCCGCGGCGCCGACTACAGCCAGCCGAAGAACGCCGAGGACGCGCTCGCGATGGCGACCTGGGTGTACCGCACACTGCCCGGCGAGGCTACCGGGGAGGGACAGCGGGCCGATTCGTACGTCGTGATCAACCCGCACAACCGGAACCGGGTCGACGCCCGCACGCTCGCCCACGAGTTCACCCACGTCGCGACCGCGCCGTACGGGCCGTACGCGCCACGCTGGCTGGTCGAGGGCGCCGCGACGTACGTCGAGTTCCTGCCGATGGACGGGCAGAAGGACCTGGCGATCTCGCAGTACCGGCTGGACGTGCGGACGAAGTACCTGGCCAAGGCGAAGAGCCTGCCCGCGGACGCCACGTTCTTCGACCAGGCCGACAGCTCGTACCCGCTGTCCTGGCTGGCGCTCGACTACCTGTTCACCCGCTTCGGCGGGACCGAGGTCGGCACGCTGTATCGCGAGCTGGCGTCGCTCGGCGTGACCCAGAAGGACCGTGACCGCATCATGCTCGAGCATCTCGGGATGACCGAGGCGGGACTTTTCAGTGCGCTGAGAGCTGCCGCGGCAGCGTAAACCCGCGGGCGTCGAGTAGGGTGACCCAGCTGCGACCCATCGGGTACTCGGAGGGAACGACCCGAAGTGAGTGCAACGACGCCCCACACCGGCCCCCGCCGCTGGCTGGGACTGCTGCTGGCGGTGGCCCTCGTGTCGGGCGGCGTCGCCTACACCGTTGAACAACGCGAGCAGGACGCCCGCGAACGCGTCGCCAGCACCCAGGCCACCCCGCCGCCCCCGAAGGCCACCCGGCCGTCGAAGGTCGCTGCAGCCGTGGCGGCTCGCCGGGTCGCGGTCGAGACGATCCTGTTGCGTCGCGCCCAAGCCGTGCAGGAGGGCAACGAGCAGTTGTTCCTGGCCGACGTCGATCCGGTCAACAAGAAGCTCGTCGCCGCGCAGAAGATCCTGTTCGCGAACCTGGTCGAGATCGGCTTCGGCGAGCTCGGCTACAGCCAGGCGGAGGAGCGCTTCAACCCGGCGGTGCTCAAGGCCCACGGGAGTACGACGTACCTCGTCCGGGTGCTGATGCGGTACCAGATTCCCAAGGTCGACTTCACGCCGGTCACCACCGAGCTCGGCTACACGTTCATCGCCCGCGGCGGGCACTGGCTGCTGACCGCGGACGACGAACTGGACGGCGACCTCGGCCCGGGTGCGCATCGCGAGGCGTGGGACCTCGGCCGGATCGAGGTGCAGCGCGGGCCGCGGGTCATGGTGATCGTCGAGAAGGGCGACACGAAACGCGGCCGGTCGATCGTGCGCGCGGCGACCGAAGGGCTCGCCGAGGTCACCGACTACTGGCCGCTGAAGTGGTCCGGCGCGGTGCTGGTGATCGCGCTCGACGAGACCGACGTCCGGGACGCGCGGTTCGCCGACGAGGACATCGAGTCCGCCGCCAGCACCGGTTCGACGTTCTCGTCGCTGCCCGGTCAGGACACCGCCGACGGCACGGTCGCCGGCGGGTACGTCGTGATCAACCCGAACGAGCGCGACCGGGTCGACGAGATCCTGTTGTCGCACGAGATCACGCACGTCGCGACCGCGGCCCTCGGTGGGTACGAACCGCTCTGGCTGGCCGAAGGCGCCGCGGAATACGTGTCCTGGAGCGGCATCGAGGCGATCAGCGGACCGGGCGAGGTCGTCAAGTGGGAGCAGGAGGTCATCGACGACGCCCTGCCGCAACTGACCTCGCTGCCCACCGACGCAGGCTTCTACGAGAACTCCGCGGACGTGTACGGCGTGAGCTGGCTGGCTGTGCGGTACCTCGTGCAACGGATCGGGCTCACCAAGGTCGAGGAGCTCTACGAAGACATGGCGATGAACGGAACCGACCAGGCGGCCCGTGACCGGATCCTGCTGAGCCGGACCGGACTGACCGAGGCGACGCTGTGGACGTCGCTGGCAACATACACACCACAACGCTGAGTGGCAGTTTGACCTCACCGGGTCAGACAGGCAGTCTCGAAGGGTTCCGTCCTGTCTTTTGGGTAAGACACCGTCGAGGAGGCGCAGATGAGTCTTGTGCGGAAGAAGACGATCGAGCAGTCGATCGCCGACACGGACGAGCCGGAGTACCAGCTCAAGAAACGCCTCACCGCCGTCGACCTGACCGTCTTCGGCATCGGTGTCATCATCGGCGCCGGCATCTTCACGCTGACCGGCCGCGCGGCCAAGCTGTACGCCGGTCCCGGCATCGCACTGTCCTTCGTCCTCGCCGCCATCTGCTGTGCGCTGGCCGCGCTGTGCTACGCCGAGTTCTCGTCCACCGTGCCGGTGTCGGGATCGGCGTACACCTTCTCGTACTTCTCCCTCGGCGAGATCTTCGCCTGGATCATCGGCTGGGACCTGCTGCTCGAGTTGATGCTCGGGGCAAGTGTCGTCGCGCAGGGCTGGTCGACGTACGCCGCCCTGTTCCTGGATCAGATCGGACTCGGCTGGCCCGCCTCGATCGGGCCCGACAGTCATGTGAACGTGCTGGCGATGCTGCTCGTGCTGGTGCTGGCGACGCTCGCGACGATCGGGATCAAGGAGTCGCTGCGGGTCAACCTGGTGCTGGTCGCGATCAAGCTCTTCGTGGTGCTGTTCGTGATCGTCGCCGGCCTGTTCTACATCAAGGGCTCGAACCTGACGCCGTTCGTCCCGCCGAGCGTGCCGGCGCCCAACGGCGACGTCACGATCACCACGCCGCTGTTCCAGGCGCTGTTCGGGTTCACGCCGTCGACGTTCGGGATCATGGGTCTGGTGTCCGGCGCGTCGCTGGTGTTCTTCGCGTTCATCGGGTTCGACGTGGTCGCGACCACGGCCGAGGAAGCCAAGAACCCGCAGCGCGACCTGCCGCGCGGCATCATCGGCTCGCTGGCGATCTGCACCGTGCTGTACGTGCTGGTCTGCATCGTGATCACCGGCATGGTGAAGTACTCCGACATCAACGGTGAGGCCGCGCTCGCCGAGGCGTTCCGGTCGGTCGGCCGCGGCGGTTTCGCGACGCTGATCTCCGCGGGTGCGGTCGCCGGTCTGACCACCGTGGTGCTGACGCTGATGATCGGCGCGGCCCGCGTCGTGTTCGCGATGAGCCGCGACCACCTGATGCCGCGCCAGCTGGGCAAGACGCACCCGAAGTGGGGTACGCCGTACCGCCTGACCATCGGGATCGGCGTGGTCGTCGCGCTCATCGCCGGGGTCACCCCGATCGGGAAGCTCGAGGAGATGGTGAACATCGGCACGCTGGCCGCGTTCACGCTGGTCTCGATCGCGGTGCCGCTGCTGCGCAAGAGCCGGCCCGACATCCAGCGGTCGTTCCGGGTGCCGCTGAGCCCGGTGATCCCGATACTGGCCGCGCTCATCTGCCTGTACCTGATGCTGAACCTGTCGCTGGAGACCTGGCTGCGGTTCGCGATCTGGATGGTGCTCGGCTTCGTCATCTACGCGCTCTACGGGTACCGCAAGAGCCGCGTGGGGCTGGAGCAGGCCACCGGCGAGGTCCAGAAGGCCTGATCAGGTCACAGAGGGTCACCTCGACGGTCGGCCGGGGTAGGATCGGCCGACCGTTCGAGGGGACCACCCATGAATCACCCGAAACGCCTGTACGCGGGCGTTGCCGCGCTGGCGCTGGCTGCGTCCGGCGCGGTTGTCGCCGTCCGGACCTGGCACGGCGACGCCGGCCCCGGCAGCAGCGCGGTCGCCGCCGAGGCGGCGCCCACCACCACGCCGGGACAGCTCACCAGTGCGCAGGACGCTGCCCGCAAGAAGGCCATTGACGTACTGCTCGCGCAGCGGTCCACGGCGGTGCTCAAGGGCGATCTGAAGGGGTTCCTGGCCGCGGTCGACCCGAAACAGGCCGCGCTCGTCGCCCGCCAGCGGCGCCTGTTCACGAACCTGCGGAAGTTCGGGTTCACGTCGCTGAAGTACTTCACCGCCGACGCGTTCCGGCCGGTGCCGTCGCTGGCCGACAAGTTCGGCCCGACGACGTTCTCGACGCGCGTGATGATGAGCTACCAGATCTCCGGGCTCGATCCGCGGCCCGTGCAGACCGACCTCGGCTACTCGTTCATCCACCGGTCCGGTGCCTGGGTGCTGATCGACGACAGCGCGGCCGACGACTACCTGAGCGCGGACGGCCATCACCAGCCGTGGGACTTCACCGACGTGTCCGTCGTACGGCGGGGTGCGGTCGTGGTGGTCGTGGACCAGCAGGAAGCGAGCCTCGGAACGAAGGTCGCGCAGGTCGCGGAGAAGGCCGTGAAGTCGGTCCGCAAGCACTGGAAGCGGCCGTGGAACGGCGCCGTGATGGTGGTCGCGATGCCCCAGGGCGACGTGATGTCGACGCTCTGGACGACCGGGACCGGGGACGGCTGGACGATCGCGGCGAAGGCGGTCACGCTGTTCGAGCGCGAGCAGGTGGGCAAGCCGCTCGGGCGTCCGATCGGCAGCCGGATCGTCGTGAACCCGGCGCTGCGCAAGAAGCTCGACAAGGACCTGCTCGTGCACGAGATGACGCACGTGGCGACCGCGACGCTCGGTCTGAAGGCGCCGATCTGGGCGGTCGAGGGGCTGGCGGAGTACGTGCGCTGCCGGTCGATCGAGGACGATCCGCACTGGACGGTCGATCCGTATCGCAAGCAGGTCAGAACGAAGTACCTGCCGAAGCTGAAGACCCTGCCGGACTCGAGCACGTTCGACACGAACGCCGACCTTGCCTACGGCACCAGCTGGTGGACCATGGAGTTCCTCGCGGACAAGCTCGGCGAGAAGAAGCTGGCGACCCTCTACACCGACCTGTCCCAGCACGGTGAAGCGGTCCTGAAGAAGGACACCGGCATGACCGCCGCCCAGATCGTCGCCGGCGTCAAGAAGTTCAAAGGCTAGACCTGGTTGCTGGGGGCCGGAGCGGGCTTCCGGCTCCGCACCGACCCCCAGCGGTCTGTCAGGCGAGGCTTGCGCCGCCCTGGGGGAGGAAGCGCTTGCCGTTGACCTTCTCGGCGATGCCGGAGCGGTCCAGGTACGGCGTGATGCCGCCGAGGTGGAACGGCCAGCCGGCGCCGAGCAGCAGGCACAGGTCGATGTCCTGCGCCTCGGCGACCACGCCCTCGTCGAGCATGATCCGGATCTCCTCGGCGAGTGCGGTTAGTACCCGGGTGCGCAGCTCGTCCGCGGTGGACGGCTTGTCGCCGACCGTCACCAGCGCCTCGACCTCCGGGTCCACGACCGGCTTGCCCTCGGGCCAGACGTAGAACGAGCTCTTGCCCGCGGCAACGACCTTCGCGAGGTTCTCCGACACGGCGAACCGGTCCGGGTACGCCCGGTTCATGGTCTCCGCGACGTGCAGTGCGACTGGCAGGCCGACGAGCTGCAGCAGGACGAACGGCGGCATCGGCAGGCCGAGGGCCGACAGCGCGCGGTCGGCTTCGAGGATCGGCGTACCCTCGTCCACCGCCGCGCTGACCTCGCCGAGGAAGCGGGTGAGCAGCCGGTTCACGACGAACGCCGGTGCGTCCTTCACCAGCACGCACGACTTCTTCAGCTTCTTGCCGACCGCGAACGCCGTCGCCAGCGAGGCGTCGTCGGTCTGGTCCGCGCGGATGATCTCCAGCAGCGGCAGGACCGCGACCGGGTTGAAGAAGTGGAACCCGACGACCCGCTCCGGGTGCTCGAGGTCCGCGGCCATCTCGGTCACCGGCAACGACGACGTGTTGGTCGCCAGGATCGCGTCCGGCGCGACGATCTTCTCCAAGTCGGCGAAGATCGTCTTCTTCAGCTGCAGTTCCTCGAACACGGCCTCGATCAGGAAGTCCGCGTCCGCGAACGCACCCTTGTCCACCGACCCGGAGACGAGCGCCTTCAGCTGGTTCGCCTTGTCCGGACGGATCCGGCCCTTGCCGAGCAGCTTGTCGATCTCACCGTGCACGTACCCGACGCCCCGGTCGACCCGCTCCTGGTCGAGGTCGGTCAGTACGACGGGAACCTCGAGCCGCCGCGCGAACAGCAGCGCCAGCTGACCCGCCATCAAGCCCGCACCGACGACACCGACCTTGTTCACCGGCCGCGCCAGGGACTTGTCCGGCGCACCGGCCGGCCGCTTGGCGCGCTTGTTCACCAGGTCGAAGGCGTAGAGACCGCTGCGCAGCTCCTCGCTCATGATCAGGTCCGCGAGCGCCTCGTCCTCCGCCGCGAACCCACGGTCGCGGTCGTTGTCCTTGGCAGCCGCGATCAGCTCGAGAGCCCGGTACGGCGCCGGCGCAGCGCCACTGACCTTGACGTCCGCAAAACCCTTGCCCCGGGCAACGGCGGCGTCCCACGCGTCACCGCGGTCGATCGCAGGGCGCTCGACCACAACAGCACCCGTCAACACCTTGGAAGCCCAGAGCAGCGACTGCTCCAGGAAGTCGGCCGATTCCAGCAGTACGTCGCCGATGCCGAGCTTCACCGCCTCCGGCCCGCTGAGCATCTTGTTCTGGTTCAGCGCGTTCTCGACGACGACCTTCACGGCGTTGTCCGCGCCGATCAGGTTCGGCAGCAGGAAGTTGCCCCCCCAGCCCGGCAGCAGGCCGAGGAAGACCTCCGGCGTCGACAGCATGCCCGCGGCCACCGACACGGTCCGGTAAGTGGCATGCAGCGCGACCTCGAGCCCGCCGCCGAGCGCGACGCCGTTCACGAAGGCGAACGACGGCTTCCCGCCGTCGACCAGCTTGCGCATCACGCCGTGCCCGATCCTGCCGAGCGCCAGCGCCTGCTCCCGGTCGGTCAGCTTCGGTACGCCGGTCAGGTCCGCGCCCGCGGCCAGGATGAACGGCTTGCCAGTGACGCCGATCGCGACGATCTCGTCGCGGGCCAGCGCGGCGTCGATCGCCGCGTTCAGCGAGCCCAGGCCCTTCGGCCCGAACGTGTTCGGCTTGGTGTGGTCGTGCCCGTTGTCCAGCGTGATGAGGGCCATCAGGCCTGCGTCCCCAGGGAGTTTGACGTCCCGTGAGTGGGCGAGGGTGACGACCTCGTCGGTCGACAGCGCCGACGCGTCGTCGATCAGCTGCTGCAAGTCGTTCACTTGGCACCTTCCCAGTTCGGGTTCTCCCAGATGACGGTCCCGCCCATGCCGAGGCCGACGCACATGGTGGTGAGGCCGTAGCGAACCTCGGGGCGCTGCTCGAACTGCATGGCCAGCTGGTTCATCAGCCGGACCCCGGACGACGCCAGCGGGTGGCCGTAGGCGATCGCGCCGCCGTACGGATTGACCCGCGGGTCGTCGTCGGCGATGCCGTAGTGCTCCAGGAAGGCCAGCACCTGCACGGCGAACGCCTCGTTGACCTCGAAGGCCTGGATGTCGTCGATGGTCAGCCCGGCCAGCTTCAGCGCCTTCTCGGTCGCCGGGATCGGGCCGACACCCATCACCTCGGGCTCGACGCCGGCGAAGCCGTAGGAGACCAACTTCATCTTCGGGGTCAGGCCCAGCTCCTCGGCGGTCTCCGCGGAGGTCAGCACACAGGCAGTCGCGCCGTCGTTGATACCGGCCGAGTTGCCTGCGGTCACCCGGCCGTGCGGCCGGAACGGGGTCTTGAGCCCGGCCAGGTCCTCGGCCGTCGTCCCCGGACGCATCGGCTCGTCGGTGGTCGCGTAGCCCCAGCCCTGCTCGGCGGAGCGGGTCGCGACCGGCACCAGGTCCGGCTGGATCAGGTCGTTGGCGTAGGCCTTCGCGGCCTTCTCCTGCGACGCCACGGCGTACGCGTCGGAGCGCTCCTTGGTGATACCCGGGAACCGGTCGTGCAGGTTCTCCGCGGTGGAGCCCATCACCAGGGCTGACGTGTCGACGAGCTTCTCGGCGATGATCCGCGGGTTCGGGTCGACGCCCTCGCCCATCGGGTGCCGGCCCATGTGCTCGACGCCGCCCGCGATCACCACGTCGTACGCCCCGAACGCGACACCGGCCGCGGTGGTGGTGACGGCGGTCATCGCGCCGGCGCACATCCGGTCGATGGCGTAGCCGGGCGTGGTGTTCGGCAGGCCGGCCAGCAGGGCCGCGGTCCGGCCGATGGTCAGGCCCTGGTCGCCGATCTGGGTGGTGGCCGCGATCGCGACCTCGTCCACCCGCTCCGGCGGCAGCCCCGGGTTCCGCCGCAGCAGCTCCCGGATGCACTTGATCACCAGGTCGTCGGCGCGGGTCTCGGCGTACTGGCCCTTGGCCTTGCCGAACGGGGTGCGAACGCCGTCGACGAACACGACATCGCGGATCTCACGGGGCACGAGGGGCCCTCCTCTGGGGGTCGGGAAAGCTAACCCGATGCTACCCGTCGGTAACAGAACTCCCAAAGCACCCACGCCTGTGCATCAGCTCACAGCAACCCGTGGCAATGCGGCGCGAATGAGCGCATGCTGGTGGTCAAGGTCCGCGTTACTGGAGTTGTTCCATGAACAATCTTGATCTGGCCGTACCGGTCCTCAGCCGGGGGAAACATCGCAGCCCGCGTAAAGGTGCCTGCTTCATGGAGTTCGCGTCCTACCTGGCCGGTGAGCCGTGGTCGGACCATCCGTCCTGCACGCATCCGTTGCTGGCGGGCGTCGCACGCGACGTCAACGACTGCACCACGGACTCCGGGCGCTCCCGCCTGGCTCCGCTGATCCCGTCCGTGATCGGCCTGACGCCGGACGACCCACACGTCGTGCCGCGGGTCACCGCGCGCTGCATCCAGCACGCGCTGCCGGTCGTCTCGCAGGAACGCCAGTACATCCTGGCCGTCGCGCTGCTGGTGGGGGAGCGGCAGCTCGCGGCGCTCGACAGGCGGCCGCCGGACGACATCGAGCCGGACTCGCTCGCCGTCCTGCAGGCGGTGCCGTCGGCGACCAAGTGGGCGCGGTCCTTCACCGCCCGCGCGCGCAGGTCGACGCCGGACTTCGCCCGCCGTACGGCGCCACGCGCGGTCTCGTGTGCGGTCGAGGGCATCTCGCAGGCGTGCGTTCCGGACCCGGACGACCGGCTGTACAAGCTGCTCCTCGACGCGATCTCGGAGACCAAGGCCTGGATGCCGGCACCCGCGCCCAAGCCGGTTACGCCGGAGGTCGTACGCTTCACGGTGTGACCTCGCAGATACCAGTCCACGAGTGGGGATCCGCAAGCAGTGATGCGCCCGGAGTCCTGCTGTTGCAGGAGATCTTCGGGGTCTCCGACTACATCAAGCAGCGCGGGGCGGACCTGCATGCGCTCGGGTACTACGTGGTCGCGCCGGAAATCTACTGGCGCCTCGACGACACCGAGCTGGACGAGTCCGCCCCGGACCTGCTCCCGAAGGCGATGGGCATCGTCGGCCGTCTCGACTGGGACCAGGCGGTCACGGACGCGGTCGGCGTGCTGGAGGCCCTGAAGGCGCGCGGCCAGGCGACCGGAGTGGTCGGCTTCTGCTTCGGTGGCGGGCTGGGCTTCAACGTGGCTGCGCTGTCGTCACCGGACGTCCTGGTGAGCTACTACGGCTCCGCTCTGCCCGGGCTGCTCGACCTCGCGCCGAAGGTCACCGCGGCCTGTCTGCATCACTTCGGCAACGCCGACACCTTCCTGGACGTCGACGCGATCGTGCCCGCGCTGACCGGCGCCGAGGTGCATCGCTACGACGGTGCCGGTCACGCGTTCGACAACCCGCTGCCGATGTTCCACGACGCCGACGCGTCCGCGCTGGCGTGGCGCCGTACCGAAGACTTTCTTGCCCGTAACCTCCCAACCTCCCAAGGACAAGCATGAGCCTGTACGACATTCCGCTGACCACCCTGTCCGGTGCGCCGACCTCCCTCGGTGACTACAAGGGCAAGGCCGTCCTGGTCGTGAACGTGGCGTCGAAGTGTGGCCTGACACCGCAGTACGAGGGCCTGGAGAACCTGCAGAAGAAGTACGAGTCGCGCGGCTTCACCGTGCTCGGGGCGCCGTGCAACCAGTTCGGCGGCCAGGAGCCCGGGTCGGCCGAGGAGATCGAGACCTTCTGCTCCACGACGTACGGCGTGACGTTCCCGATGCTGGACAAGCTCGAGGTGAACGGCGACGGCCGGCACCCGCTGTACTCCGAGCTCACCCTGACCCCGGACGCCGACGGCGAGGCCGGCGACATCCAGTGGAACTTCGAGAAGTTCCTGATCAGCCCCGAAGGCACCGTAGCGGCCCGCTTCCGCCCCCGCACCGAGCCCGAGTCCGACGAGGTCGTCCGCGCGATCGAGGCCCAACTCCCAGCCTGACCCACCGAAACCGCCCGCCGACGGGCCCCGCCCGATCGACGGTGATCCTGCTCGGTGCCTTGCAGACGGTGCTCACGCTGCGCGGGGAGATCTTCCGTGGTAGCGGTCAGAAGCTGTCCGGTTCTGCTCCTAGGGTCGAAGACAACCGAAGCCAAGGAGCAGGAGATGACAGTGCACTGGATGCCGGACGGGTATCACGCGGTGACGCCGTGGATCATCGGCCGTGACACCGCCGGGCTGATGGAGTTCCTCGCCGCGGCGTTCGACGCGGAGGATCTCGGCGGGCGGGTGGTCGACGAACACGGGAAGATCGGCCACGCGGAGATGCGGATCGGCGACTCGGTCGTGATGATGTTCGACCGCCCCGAGCCCACGGATCAGCCGGAGTGGCCGGCGACACCGGCGTTCCTCCGCCTGTACGTCCCCGACGTACACGCGACCCTGAAGCGAGCGGTCGCCGCCGGCGGCACGGTCGTCACCGAGCCCACCCACCTGTTCTGGGGCGACATCGTCGCCCGCGTCCACGACCCGTACGGCAATCTCTACTGGCTCCAGTCCCGCATCGAAGAGGTCACCCCGGACGAAATGACCCGCCGCCTCACCGACGAAAAGTTCGTGAAGGCGATGGCGTACGTCCAGAGCGCAATCTTCCGCCCCGAGGTCTAGCTGGTTTCTGGCGCCTGTTCTCACGACTCGGCGGCATGGGCGACACGGGGCGACCGCAGCGCGCCGAAGGCGGTCAAAGGACTGCCGCCGCGGACTGGTGTCCTAGCGGGTTTTAGTCGAGGGGTTTGGCGGGGGCCTCTGAGGTCATTGCGTCGGTGAGGACTTCGGCGGTGAGGGCTATTTGCCAGGGGCGGGCGTGGTGGTCGCGGAGGAAGGTCGTGACCACCTCGACGTTCACCTCGCTCGGAGGCGACCAGGCCAGGCGGCGGATCGTGTCCGGGGCCAGCAGGTTCTCGGTTGGGAGGCGGTGGGCCTCGGCGATCTCGGCGACCGCGGCGCGAGCAGTGGAGAGCCGGGCTGCCGCGTCGGGGTCGCGGTCGGCCCAGGCGCGGGCCGGCGGCGGGCCGTCGTACCGCGGTCCCTGCTTCGGCAACTCGGATTCGGGCAGTCGGCGGGCGTGATCGATCGCCTCCCACCAGGTCCGCATGTGCCGGTGCGCGCCCCGGCCCTTGAAGGCGGTCAGGCGCTGGAGGGTGTCGCGGTCGACCGGCATCGCGGACGCCGCCTCGACGATCGCCGCGTCCGGCAGCACCCGGCCGGGGGAGATGTCCGCGGACTCCGCGATCTGGTCGCGGGCCTCCCACAGGGCCCGGACGACGGCCAGGCTGCGGCGGTTCCGGACGCGGTGCATCCCCGACGTACGGCGCCACGGGTCCGGCTTCGGCTCCCGGGGCGGAGCGTCCAGGATCGCGGCGAACTCCTGCACGGCCCACTCCCACTTGCCCTCGCGGCGCAGCTCCTGCTCGATCGCGTTCCGCAGCTCGATCAGCATCTCGACGTCCAGGGCGGCGTACACCAGCCAGGGCGCGGGCAGCGGGCGGGTCGACCAGTCGGCGGCGGAGTGCTCCTTGCGCATCCGGTAGCCCAGTACTTCGCTCACGAGCGAGGCGAGGCCGACCTTCGGGTACCCGAGCAGGCGGCCGGCCAGCTCGGTGTCGAAGACCTGGCGCGGCACCATCCCGACCTCGGCCAGGCAGGCCAGGTCCTGGTTGGCGGCGTGGATGATCCACTCGGTGTCGACGATCGCGTCACCGAGCGCGGACAGGTCACCGAACGGGATCGGGTCGACGAGTGCGGAGCCGGAGCCTTCGCGGCGCAGCTGGACCAGGTACGCACGGTGGGAGTAGCGGTAGCCGGACGCGCGCTCGGCGTCGACGGCGACCGGGCCGCTGCCGGCGCGGAACGCCTCGACGGTCTCGGTCAGTGCGGGATCGGTGTCGATGACGTCGGACAGCCCGTCCCTGAGCTCGAGCAGGGGCAGGTTGCCTTCTTGGTTCTCCGCAGCCGGGTCGTGCGGTACTGCGGACGGCTTCTGGTCGGCTGGGCTCATCGGCCCCGCTGTCCGCGCCGGGTCGGCATCGCGACCACCCCCGGCGGAACGGGCGGCAGGCCGGCCGCCGTACACAGCACCTCGCCCCACGCCTCCGCGTGCTGGGTCACGTCCACCAGACCTCCGGGTCCGGGCACCGGGCTCCAGGACGCGCGGATCTCGATCTCCGCCGTCGCGTCGTCGTCGGCCATCCCGCCGAAGCTCTCCGATACCACCCTGGTCACGGTACCGCTCGGTGCCAGGAAGTCGGCGCCGCGGTCCGCGAGCGCCTCCATCAGCCAGGTCCAGCCCACGCCGCCGAGCAGCGCGTCGGTCACCATCTCCGGTTCGACGGCGGCACGCACGTACGCGACACAACGGAAGGTCGACTGCCAGGCGTCGTTCCCCGCGGGATCGTAGAGGACGACCAGCCGGCCGGTGGCGACATCGTCACCGTCGACCGTCACGTCGGCGCTGACCGCGGCCGCGTGCGGTGCGATCCGCTGCGGTGCGGGCATCTCCTCGACGAAAACCTCGGGCCGGAACCGGGCACCCCGTAACTGCGAGACTGCCTCGGCGAACTCCGCGGGTGGCGCGTCGACCTGCTTGCGGGCACCCATATCGGCAGCCTACGACTGATTACTCACCGCCGCCCGTCAAGACGCGCCGGTAGCTCTGCGTATGGCCGCGCCCCCGGCGCAGCGGGTCGTGGGGCTGGAACTCCCGTCCTTCCCTCGTCGCTCCGGTCGCTTCGCTCCCTCCGCTCCTCAGTCCAGGACGGGAGGCCCCACGCCCGGGCGCGACCAGGCCGCTGGGCTACGGGGGCCGCGTGGGATCATCGCTGTGTGACGCGATCTCCGGCCCTGGACCGTTCTGCCTATCTGCTCGCTGCCCGGGGGGAGCGGCCGTCGCACACGCCGGTGTGGTTCCAGCGCCAGGCCGGGCGCGCGCTCCCCGAGTACCGCAAGGTGCGGGAGGGCATCCCGATGCTCGAGTCCTTCACCCGGCCCGACCTCGTCGTCGAGATAACGCTGCAGCCAGTCCGCCGTTACGGCGTCGACGCGGCGGTCTTCTACTCCGACATCGTGGCCCCGCTGAAGGCGGCCGGTTTCGACATCGACATCGTGCCCGGTGTCGGCCCGGTGGTCGGGGAGGCGATCCGGGACGCGGAGGGGATCGGACGGGTCCGGCCGGTCACCCCGGCGGACGTGCCGTACACGATCGAGGCAGTGCAGCATTTGGTGACCGAGCTCGGCGGTACGCCCCTGATCGGGTTCGCCGGCGCTCCGTTCACGCTCGCGTCGTACCTGATCGAGGGTGGGCCGAGCAAGGACTTCGCCCGGACCAAGGCGATGATGCACGGCAATCCGTCGTTGTGGCACGCCCTGGCCGACCGGCTGGCCGACGTCGCGATCGCGTACCTCGCGGTGCAGGTGGAGGCCGGCGCGTCGGCGATCCAGCTGTTCGACTCCTGGGCGGGCGGACTGTCGCCGCGGGACTACGAGCGGTTCGTGCTGCCGCACTCGGCGAAGGTCTTCGACGCGCTCGAGGCGTACGACGTACCGCGGGTGCACTTCGGCGTGAACACCGGTGAGCTGCTCGGCCTGATGAGTGCGGCCGGCGCGGACGTCATCGGCGTCGACTGGCGCGTCCCGCTAGACGAGGCGGTACGGCGGATCGGTACTCCGAAGCCGGTGCAGGGCAACCTCGACCCGGCACTGCTCTTCGCCGGCTGGGAGGCGATCGAGCCCGAGCTCGACCGGATCCTCGCCGAAGGCCGTGCCGCGCCCGGCCACATCTTCAACCTCGGACACGGGGTCCCGCCGAACGCCGACCCGGACGTGCTGCAGCGGGTCGCCAAGTATGTGCAGTCCGCCCATGTACCTGCCTGACCACCAGGTGACGCTGGAGCCGCTGCGGGCGGACCACGCGGACGCCGTCCTCGCCTTCGAGCTCGAGAACCGGGCGTACTTCGCCTCGTGGATCTGGGACCGCGGCGACGAGTTCTTCGCGAACTTCGCGGTCCGCCTGGACGCGCTGCTGGCCGAGCAGGAGGCCGGGATCTGCCGGTTCCACGTGCTCGTCGACGACGCGGGCGCGGTCGTCGGCCGGGTGAACCTGGTCGATCTCGAGGACGGCCGGGCCGAGCTCGGCTACCGGATCGCGGAGAAGTGGGCGGGCAAGGGCCTCGCGACGGCTGCGGTGCGAGCGGTGATCGAGCTCGCGCCGACGTACGGGCTGACCGCGCTGTGGGCGGGCGCCTCGGATCACAACGTCGCGTCGCAGACGGTGCTGACGCGGACCGGTTTCCGGCCGGTCGGCACGTCGAGCACCGACCTCGGGCCGGGGAAGAAGTACGAGCTGAGCCTGGAGGACGTGTGAGCCGGGTTGTCGTCGTCGGCGGCGGTATCAGTGGACTGGCAGCGGCGCACGCTCTGGTGACCGGGCCGAACCCGCCGCAGGTCACGGTGCTCGAAGGCTCGCCGCGGCTCGGTGGGAAGGTGGCCGGCGCCGACATCGAAGGGGTGCCGGTCGACCTCGGTGCCGAGTCGGTGCTGGCCCGCCGTCCGGAGGCCGTCGACCTGATCAGGGCAGTGGGGCTCGACACAGTGCACCCGGCAACGACCTCGGCCGGCCTGTGGGTCGGTGACCGGATCCGTGCGATCCCGCCGACCGTGATGGGTGTCCCGGTGGATCCGTCCGCCACGACCGACGTCCTCGGAACGGCCGCAGCCGAGCAGGTCGCCCACGAGTCCGAGCTGCCTGCGCCGGCGCTGACCGAGGACGTCGCGATCGGGCGCTTCGTCGCCGAGCGGATGGGATCCGCGGTCACCGACAAGCTGGTCGACCCGCTGCTCGGCGGGGTGTACGCCGGGAAGGCCGAGGAGATCTCGCTGGCCGCCGCGGTGCCCGACCTGTACGCGAAGCTGCGGACCGCTCCAAGCCTGCTCGCCGCCACCGCCGAGCTGCGCGAACTCGGTCAGAAGCGCGCCGGGCAGCCGGTGTTCGCGGGCATCCCCGGCGGTATCAACCGACTCGTCACCGCTCTCGAACAGGACCTGACCGCGCGCGGTGTGCAGTTCCGGACCAAGCTCGCCGTACGCCGGATCACGCGCAAGGCCGACGGCTTCGAGCTCGAGGCCGGTCCCGTGCCCGCGCCGACGTACCTGACCGCCGACGCGATCGTGGTCGCCGTACCCGCGACGGCCGCGTCCCGGATGCTCGCCGGACTGGTGCCCGCGGCATCGACCGAACTGGCGGCAATCGAGTACGCGAGCATGGCGATCGTCACGCTCGCCGTCCGGAAACGGGACTGGCCGGCGGACGCGGCCGGCTCGGGATTCCTGGTGCCGTCGGTGGAGGACCGGACGATCAAGGCGGCGACGTACTCGCACGCCAAGTGGGCCTGGTCCGGGGAGGCCGGGGGAGACCTCGCGGTATTGCGGGCCTCGGTCGGCCGGCTCGGTGAGGAGCACGTGCTGCAACGCTCCGACGAGGAGCTGGTGAAGCTCGCGGTGTCCGACCTGCACGAGGCGATCGGTCTGCGGGGCGAGATCGTCGGGTCGCTGGTGCAGCGCTGGGGCGGCGGACTCCCGCAGTACGCCGTCGGGCACCTCGACCGCATCGACCGGGTGGAGGCGGCGGTGGCCGGCGTACCGGGGCTGGCCGTGTGCGGGGCGGCGTACCGGGGTGTCGGGATCGCCGCGTGTGTGGCATCGGGTGGCAAGGCGGCCACCCGGGTGCGGGAGCACCTGAACGCAAGGGAGACAATGAAGTCGTGACTGGTAAGCCGAAGGCCCGTGAGCTCAACAACGTCATCCGCTACACGCTGTGGTCGGTGTTCAAGGTGGAGACGCCGCTCGGGGACGCGGACCGCGACGAGCTGACCGCCGAGCTGAACGACCTGGTCGGCAAGCTCGCCGCCGACGACGTGGTGATCCGCGGGATCTACGACGTCGAGGGCTTCCGCGCGGACGCCGACTTCATGATCTGGTGGCACGCGCCGTCGTCGGACGCGCTACAGGCGGCGTACCACGCGCTGCGCCGCTCGCGGCTCGGCCGGCACCTGGTCCCGGTCTGGTCGCAGTTCGCGCTGCACCGGCCGGCCGAGTTCAACAAGAGCCACATCCCGGCGTTCCTGGCCGACGAGGAGCCGCGGGCCTACGCCTGCGTGTACCCGTTCGTCCGGTCGTACGAGTGGTACCTGCTGCCGGACGAGGAGCGTCGCGCGATGCTCGCCGAGCACGGCAAGATGGCGCGCGGCTTCCCCGACGTCCGGGCGAACACCGTGGCGGCGTTCGCGCTCGGCGACTACGAGTGGATGCTGGCGTTCGAGGCCGACGAGCTGCACCGGATCGTCGACCTGATGCGCGAGCTGCGCGCGGCGACGGCGCGCCGGCACACCCGCGAGGAAGTGCCGTTCTACACCGGCAAGCGGACCGAGGTGGCCGACCTGATCGCGAACCTTGTCTAAGGCGTTCCCGGTCCTCTACGTGACCGACGTACGCCGGGCTGTCGACTTCTACACGCTGCTCGGGTACGAACCGACGTACCAGTTCCCGCTGGAGGGCGACCCGCACTACGTCGGGCTCGAGCGCGGCGAGTCGTCGCTCGGCCTGTCCGACGCCGGCTGGCCGGAGGCGCAGCTGGGCATCACCGTCGGTACGGCGCCACGCTTCGAGCTGTTCGTGTACGTCGACGACGTCGACGCCGAGGTGGAACGCTTCCGCACCGCCGGCCACCCCGTCCTCCAGGAGCCCGCCACCATGCCCTGGGGCGAACGCCAGGCCTACCTAGCCGACCCCGAAGGCAACCCAGTGGCCCTCGCAACCCCGGTCTAGCTAGGTCCCCGGTTTCTGCAGCAGGTAGTCCTCGGCGCGCATGGACGTGGGTGGGCGGACGTCGGAGGGGATCAGCTCGCGCAGGTCGCGTTCGGTGAGTTTGTCGGGGTCGCTGGCCGACAGGCGGGTGGCCTGGTTCGAGACGGCTTCCTCGAGCACGTTCCGGATGAAACGGCCGTTGCCGAAGCTGTGGCCGCGCGGCGCCGGCGGGATCACGGTGCGGACCTTGTCCAGCACTTCCTCGCCGTAGATCATGCCCTTCTGCCGGGCCTGCAGCTCGAAGATCGCCACCAGCTGGTCGGTGTCGTACTCGCTGAACGACAGCAGTTTCGGGAACCGCGACGCCAGACCCGTGTTGGACTCCATGAAGCGCTGCATCTCGCGGTGGTACCCGGCGACAATCACGATGCAGTCGTTGCGGTGGTCCTCCATCAGCTTCAGGATCGTCGCGACCGCCTCCAGGCCGTAGTCGCCCGGGGTGTTCTCCGGCGTCAGGCTGTACGCCTCGTCGATGAACAGCACGCCGCCGAGCGCCTCGCGGAACTTGGCGGCGGTCATCGGTGCCGTCGAGCCGACGGCCGCGCCGACCAGGTCCGAGCGGTCGACCTCGACCACGTGGCCCTTCTCCAGGACGCCGAGCTGGTGGTAGATCCGGCTGAGCAGCCGGGCGATCGTCGTCTTCGCCGTACCGGGCTTGCCGACGAACACCATGTGCCGCGCCCGCTCGTGGCTGGGCAGCCCGAGCTCGGTGCGCCGCAGGTTCGTCTTCACCTCGGCGACCATCCGGCGGACCGCGTCCTTCACCGACTCCAGGCCGATCAGCGAGTCCAGCTCGGCGAGCGGATCGTTGCTGAAGTCGACGGGCTTCGGCGGCAACGGCTCGTCGTCGAGGCTGCTGCTGCTGCCGGTGGACGCGGGGGTCTCGTCCTCGGCGTCCTTCCGGACGCTGTTCCAGGCGGCCGACAGCGAGTTGTCCTGCTCCGCCGCGGCCGCCGTCTCGAGGGCGCTCCAGCGCTCCCGGTCGAGCATCCGGAACAGCGTCGTCAGGTCGGGGATCTCCGGCTCCGGCCACGGCGCCTTCGTGAGTACGCCGGACAGGTGTACGCCGACCCGCGCCGCGGCCGCGCCCCAGGAGCGGGCGAGTGGCGACTGCCCGTTGCGGATCGCGCGCGACATCCACTGGTTGACGTGGCCGTGCCAGGTCTGCAGGTTGAAGGTCGGGCGGAGGTCCTCGAGCGCCTTGTGTACGTCGATCGCCGCGTCGCCGAGGATGTTCGCCACGGACTGCGGGATGCCGCGCAGGCCGGCCGCCAGGATCAGCTCGGCCAGCACCTGCGCGAAGTCACCGGCGTACTCGTCCGGGCTCACCATCAGCAGCCGGGCGTGCGTGTCGCGGATCGAGTTGATCGAGTAGCGCAGCGCGGCCGTGGGGCCGGCGAGCTCCGGCAGCACGGTGCGCTCGGTGGGCTTGAGGGCGTCGGTACGCCAGTACTTCGCGATCTCGTCGTACTCGCCCGTGACGTGCAGGTGCGTTGCCTCGCGGTCGTGCAGGACCCGCTCGAACGCGGCGGTCAGTGCCTCGGCGCGGGCGGCCATCGGGGGAGCGTCGACGAACAGCCGGACGACGTCGCGGGACAGCTGCAGCGCCTGCTTGCGGCCGTGCTCACGGAACCCACGGGACCCGGCGATCGCCTGCAGATGCCAGTCGGTGGGCGCCGCGTAGATCACGTGCCCGTTGCCGCCGAGCCGGGACGACGGCCGGTAGAACTCGTGCGTCAGCTCGGTCGAGAGGTCGGCGTACTCGCCGTGCAGCACCGGGATCCAGCCGGTCAGCAGCGGTGCCACCTGGTGGGTGAACCAGACTGCGGCCGGCGTGCCCTTCACGAAGTCCGGAAAGGCCTCCGGCCGCAGCGGGCGCAGCGCCTCCGGATCGTCCGCCCAGGCCTTGAGCTGGGCCCGGACGCCCGCCACCCAGGCGTCCGGGACCTCCCAGGCTTGATCGGCAGACAGGACGTCGAGAAGGCGCGGTCTGCGGGTGTCGTCAGCCATGGATCCTTTCCGCCCCGTCCGGGTTGGCTCGGGGCGGTCCAGTCTACTGGGACAAGGCGTTCAGCCAGGCTGCTCCGTTCGGTGAGCCGACGCCGGTCACGTCGTCGTAGCCGGGGCGCACGTGGATCGTCAGCCCGGAGTCGAAGTCCAGGGTGCGGAGGCTGACGAAGGTGCCGCCGGAGGCGTCGACGCTGTTGGTGTAGTTGTTGCGGACCACCGCGACCGGTGCCGCCGGCGGGACGATGTCGTGGTACGCCGAGCTGCCGGCCTTCGAGTACAGCAGCGGGTTGGCGAAGCCGATGTCGTGCCCGGCCTTCTGCTGCGCGATCGCCATCAGGCCCGCGTAGACCGGCGAGGACAGGCTGGTGCCGCCGATCCGGTACTCGCTGTACCGCGAGGTGCCGTCCGGGAACGCCTGGGTCTGGCCGATCAGGTACCCGGTGTTCGGGTCACCGATGGCGGCCACGTCCGGTACCGCACGCATCGGCTGCGGCCGCGTGCCGTTGGCGGTCGCGATGGCGGTCGGTACGACGCCCTTCTGGTACGCCGGCTGGGTGAACAGCCGGCTGGTGCCGCCGCCGGAGCCACCGGTGTAATTTCCGGGCGGGGTCGGTGACCAGACGCCACCGGACAGGTCGGAGCGGCCGGTCTCCCAACCGGTCTCGAACAGGTAGTTGCCAGCGGCCCCGACGGCCAGCGCGGTCCCGCCGACCGCGGTCACCCACGGGCTGACAGCGGGCCAGTCAGGGGTCGCGCGGCTCGCGTTCGCCGGGTTGCCACTGGTGTGGTCGCCGTCGTCACCGGAGGAGAAGTACACGCCGATGCCGGTCGCGGCCGCCTCGATCAGGGTGTCGTTCATCGGCTTGACGTAGCCGGTCGGCAGCAGCTCTGTCGGGAAGCCGTACGAGTTCGTGACGATCGACGCCAGGTGCTGGTCGACGACATGGTTCATCGCGGCGTCGAGGTCCTGGTAGTTGTTCGGTGCGCCGACGTACACGATCTTGGCGCCGGGGGCGACACCGTGGACGGCCTCGACGTCGAGCGTCTCCTCGCCGTACCAGCCCTGCGGGTCCTGGCGCGGGTTCTGCGGCCGCCTGAACACGCCCGGCGGGGTGACCTGGCTGAAGGTGGAGCCGGTCAGCTGCGGCAGGCCGTGCCGGCGGGAGTACTCGTTGACGTCTGCAACGATCGTCGGCGAGGCGTACGCGTCGATGATCGCGACCGTCTGGCCGGTGCCGTCGTTGCCGGTGGCCACGGCACCCGCCACGCCGTACGCGCTGCGGAGTTGTGCCGGGGTGTGGCCGCAGACGGCCCACGGGTTCGGGTGGCCGTACGCGTCCGGAACCTTGGTGCCGTCCGGGGTCAGCGTGGTGGCGGTGTTCTTCTCGTTCCAGTACGCCGAGCAGGGTGGTGCGTTCACGAACGCCGGCGAAGGCGTCGCGTCAGGGGACTGCGCGTACGGCTTGACCAGCGCCGACGACTCGTCCAGGCCGACGACCGCGGTGATCGAGGACGGCAGCGTCGACGGGACCGACAGCTCCGACTCCGGTGCCCGCAGGGTCTGGCCGGCGACCTTGTAGACGCCGAACTTCGCGCCGAACGCGGCGGCGGCCCGCGCCACCGTCCCTTCGGCCTGCACATAGCGGTTGTTGCCCGGCGTGACGCCGACGTCGAAGCCCGCCTTGCGCAGCCACTGCTGGACTGCGGACACGTCGGAGGCCGACGGCGCGAACTGGCTGCGGAACTTCGCCGCGCTCACATACTTCCCGTAGCTCGCGGATCCGGGCGTGGACACCGCGGTGGCCAGCGCCTCCGCGCCGCCGGCATCGCGCCAGCCCAGATAGACCCGGAACCCGACATTGTCCGCACCGGACGCCTCACCGACCTTGGCGGCGGCGGTGGCCCAGGGCGGGACACTCCCGGCCAGGCCATGTCGCCCCGACGGGGCGGCCGATGCGGACTGCGCCCACACCAACCCTCCGGCTACCAGTACTGCTGCTGCGGCGACGGCTGTCGCACGTGACCTGATGTCCGCCACTTGGTGCCTCCTGCAAAGATGCCGTAACACGGCCATCACTGCCCCCGAGAGACCTTGGGCTCAAGGTAGCCCTGAGTCAGGCGGACCACCAGTGGTTGATCACTCGGGCTGGAGGGTGAGGCTGATGCTGTTGATGCAGTAGCGCAGGTCGGTGGGGGTTTCGTAGCCCTCGCCTTCGAAGACGTGACCGAGGTGCGAGCCGCAGTTGGCGCAGCGGACCTCGACGCGCTTCATCCCGAGGGTGCTGTCCTCGATGTACTCGACCCGGTCCTCGGCCAGCGGGGCGAAGAACGACGGCCAGCCGCAGTGCGAGTCGAACTTGGTCTCGCTGCGGAACAGCTCCGCGTCACACGCCCGGCACTTGTACACCCCGACGGTCTTGGTGTCGGTGTACTCACCGACGAACGGCCGCTCGGTCCCGGCCTGACGCAGCACGTGGAACTCGGCGGGGGACAGCTGCGCCTTCCACTCCGCGTCGGACTTCGCTACGGCGTACTGCTTGGTGGAATCATTCACACCTCAATTATCGCGGTCCGGGCAAGAAAATCTCGCCCGGACCGTCGACGTAAGCACCCCGTCAGCGCACCCAGGAGGGCAGCGGGACCAGTTTCACCACCTGTGGGTCGTGGTCGGAGATCTGGTCCGGGAACTCGGCGTTCATGTGCACGACGTCGTACGCCGCGGCCGGCCGCAGGTTCTGCGACACCAGGATCTGGTCGAGGATCTGGCTGTTGCCCTCGAACACGTAGCTGTACCGCTCCTTCAGCGGCAGCGTCCGCGGCAGGTCGACGAGCGCGGTCTTGCCCGATCCGACCAGGATGTCGGCGGTCTGGGACCAGTCGAAGTCGTTCAGGTCACCCAGTACGACGATGTTCGCGCCCCTGTCCTTGGCCAGGATCTGGTCCACGAACCCGCGCACCGCCGCGGCCTGCTCGTGCCGCTTCGGGGCGCTCGACTGCACCGGCGGCTGGAACCGGCCCCACAGCGGGTCGTCGCCGCCCTTGGAGCTGAAGTGGTTCACCACCACGAACACGGTCTGTCCGTGCCACGTGAACTCGCCCGCCAGCGGCACGCGGGTCGCGGCCCACGCCGGGTTCGCCGGGTCGACCCGGCCCGGCGACGAGCTCAGGTGCGGACGGCCGGCGTGGTCGGTGACGATCGTGGTCGCCGTCGTGGAGCCGCCGCCCGGGGTGTCGACGAACTTCAGCGGCTTGTCGGTCCGGTAGAGGAACGCGACCCGGATGTTGCCGCCCGGCTCGCCACCCTCGGCGTTGTTCACCGGGTCGATCTCCCGCCACGCGTACTGCGGTCCGCCGGCCTTCACGATCGCCGCGGCCAGCAGGTCGAGCGTCTTGTCCGCGGCCGTCGTACCCGAGTTGATCGCGCCGTCGTTGTCCTGGACCTCCTCCAGCCCGAGGATGTCCGGCGCCGCGAGGTTGTGGACGACGGCCTGCGCCAGCCCGTCGAACTTGGCGTCACCGTCGGACGGGTCCAGGTTCTCCACGTTGAACGTCGCCACCGACAACTGCGCCGGCGACGAGGCCTTGGTCGTCTCCCGCTGGACCCCGCCGTCGACCACGGTCGGTGTCGTGGTCGGCAGGAACTTGAAGTTGCCGAACGAGTAGTCGAGGACTCCTGTCACCACACCGGCCAGGGTGTCGCCGGTCTTCGCGTCCGGGATCGCGGTCAGTACGTCGTCCAGCAGCACCCGCTCCGGATTGCTGTCGGTCTTCTGCAGCAGGATCCCGCCGCGTACGGTCCGGACGCTCGAGCCGGCCGGTACGACGGACAGCTCACGGAACGAGCTCGTCGGACCGGTCACCTCGGGCTTGTCGATGCCCAGCCACATGCCTTCCAGCGACTCCCAGAAGTCCAGCCCGTCGCTCGCCGGGTCGAACGCGGTACTCGTCTTCTCGACGTCACCGTTGGAGTCGTCCTCGATCACGGTCGACGGTGGCACCCGTCCACCCGGTCCGACGATGGTCGGCGCAGGTACGGCGGCCGTTCCGGTCACCGTGATCTTCGGGTTGGTCAGCTCGGTGGTCGTGAGGTTCGTCGTACCGCCCGAGCCGCCCGGGCGGAACTCGGCGACCGATCCCTCGACCGTCACCGCGTCGCCGACGGCAACGGTCGGTGCGGAGCTGGTGAACACGAACAGGCCCTCGCTGGTGGCCGGGTCGCTGTCCGGCTGCGGGTCCTGGAACCAGAATCCGTTGCTGCTCTTCGCGGTCACCACTCCGGTGACGTTGCCGACCCGCTTGCCCTCCAGCGGCGAGCGGTGCGCGGCGCCCTGGATGTCGTGGATCTTCGCGTCCACGGGCGGTTCGGCCGGGCCGCCGGTCAGCGTGCCCGGCGACGGGTTGCCCGCGGCGAAGTCCGCACTGTTGTTGTCGGTGTCCTTGGCCGGGTCCGTGCGCGCCGCCGAGGTGGTGTTCGACAGGCCCGGCGCGGGCGCGGTCTCGGAGTCGTTCGCCGTCCCGAATCCGACGTAGTCGCGGACCGCGGCATCGGCGTGGCAGGCGGAGCCACAGGCCAGTGCGGTCTGGTTGGTGACCAGGGCCACCTTGCCCGCGGTCGCGGACATCGAGATCGTCCCGGTCGCGTTCGGCGTCGGCATCGGCTGGCCGTTCCCGGCGCCGGCACCCTCCTGGACCAGGTACGCCGCGCCTGGCGCGATGCTGCCGGTCAGCTTCGTGACCTGCCACGACGTACCGGCCGCCGACGCGTACTGGACCGACCAGCCGCTCACGTCGACCGGGGCCGAGCTGTTGTTGGTCAGCTCGACGAAGTCGTTGGTGTACGGCGCACCGCTGTTACCGCCTCCGCCGAATACCTCGGTGATGACGACGTCGGTGGACGCCGCGTCGGCGGGCCTGGCGACCAGGGTGGCGGCGCCGGCGAAGACGAGACTTGAGGTGACCACGAGTGCGCCCAGGCGGCGCCGTGATCGGATCAGGGCAGACATGGCCGGATTCTCACACCGGCACGTGGACCTTCCAAGGTTCAACACGTGAATCACGGGTGATCATTCGCCGGTCCTGCCCGCCCCAGTGGGACAGGACCGGCGAAGTTCCATCAATTCTTCGTTCAGTTCACGGCAACTGCGGACCAGGCGGCGGCGACCGCGGCCTTCTCCGGGCTGCTCGCGCCGTACAGGTCGGTGGCCGCGTTCAGCGTCGCGGTCCGGGCCTGCGCGTACGTCGTACCGCTGGTCATGTACGTCGTCAGCGCGCGGAACCAGATCTTGCCGAGCTTGTCATGGCCGATACCGGTGAGCGTCGAGCCGTTGCAGGTCGGCGAGTTGTGCGGCAGGCCGCCGATGGTCTTCGCGCCGGTGCCCTCGGCGAGCAGGTACGCGAAGTGGTTGGCGATCGCGGACGAGTAGTGCACGTCCAGGTTTCCGACGTCGGAGGTGTAGCAGTCCGGCGACGTACCGTCCCTGCTCGGCTTGTCCATGTAGCGCAGCGCCGGCCGGTCCTTCATGATCTTCTCGCCGATGTAGTAGTCGCCCGGGTCCGCCGCGTTGTTCGCGTAGAACTCGACCATGGTGCCGAGGATGTCGCTGGTGGCCTCGTTCAGGCCGCCGGACTCACCCGAGTACGTGAGGTTCGCGGTGTGCTCGGTGACGCCGTGCGACATCTCGTGGCCGGCCACGTCGAGCGAGACCAGCGGACCGGCGGCGACGTTGTCACCGTCGCCGTACGTCATCTGCTTGCCGTCCCAGAACGCGTTCACGTAGTTCGTGCCGTAGTGCACCCGGCTCGGCACGCCCTTGCCGTCGCCGAAGATCCCGTTCCGCCCGTGCACGTTCTTGTAGTAGTCGTACGTCGTCGCGGCGCCGTAGTGCGCGTCGACGGCCGCGGTGGCGCGGTCGGCGGTCGTACCGGTGCCCCAGTGGTTGTCGGCGTCGGTGAACCTCGTCGGCGTCGGGCAGCCCAGCTGGAAGAGCTGACACAGGATCGAGTCGGTCTTGTTGTTCGCGTCGGCGGTGAAGCCGTTGCCCCGGGTGGCGTCGGTCAGCGTGTAGCCACCGGTCGCCGTGCTCGTCTGCAGCGGCACCGTCCCGGAGTACAGGCTCTTGCCGTCACCGGTGGCCGTCTCGATGTGCTGCTCGCTGATCAGCTTCGCGCCGGTCAGGGCGTCGACCGTCGTCGTGATGCGGCTCGGCGTACCGTCCTTCTGGGTGCCGGCCGTGGTGACGAGGTAGGCCAGCCGCGGAGCGCCCTTGCGAGCCTCGATCACCAGGCTGGGCCTGCCCTCGGCCTTCAGGCCCTTCGTGAGCGCCTTCGCGGTCGCGGCCGCGGCGCCGAGCTTCGGCGTCCGGCTGACGTTCGCGCTCCTGCTCAGCGTCAGGCTGGCGCCCTCGAAGGCGCCGTCCTTGGCCTGGTGTACGACGACGTCGCCGCCGAGCACCGGGAGGCCGCCGATCGTGCGGTCCATCCGGACGTGGCTTGAGCCGTCCTTGTCGACGATCACGTCCTTCACGACGAACGCGTCGGCCGACGTGGCCCGGAGCGTCGTCAGGTGGCTCGTGATCGCTTCCTTGGCCTTCGCGACGGCCGCGGCGGGCGTGGGGGCAGGAGACGCCGTCGGTGCACCGGTGGCGGTAGATGCGCTGGCCAGTCCGAGGGCGGTGGTGGTCGCCACTGCAGTCGCAGCGGCGAACAGGGCGGATCTGTTCATCCTCGCGCTCCTTGTCAGGTGTCCCGGGGGCCTCACGCCCCAGGAACGAGGTGCTGGAACGTTACCGCCCAGTCACCTTCGGTGGCCAGAGGTCGAGAAAAGTTGCCTTTCCGGCCGATCGGCACAGCGCGTGACGGGTTTTGGTCGGTGCGGGGCGATAGCGTCTCGGCATGGCGAAGAGCACACCGGTGATGCTCACCGTGGGGGACCGCGAGGTCCGGGTCTCCAGTCCCGAGCGCGTTGTGTACGAGGCGACCGACTGGGCTCCGGAGGTCACGAAGCTGCAGGTCTGTGAGTACTTCGTGGCCGTGGCGCCGGCGTTCATGCACGCGTCCGGCGACCGCCCGGTGGCCCTGGAGCGCTGGCCCGGCGGGTGGCGCGAGGGGATGACGCTGTCCGTGGACGCGGTCGGTCGCCAGACGGGGGACGGGTTCTACTCCAAGCGGCTCCCGAAGGGTGCGCCCGACTGGCTCGAGACCTGCCGGGTGCTGACGCCGAACGGGCGTCCGATCGACGAGCTCTGCCTGTCCGAGCCGGCCGCCGCGGTGTGGGCTGCGCAGATGGGCACGTTGACGTTCCACCCGTGGGCGGTCCGCAGCGGCGATCTCGACCGGCCGGATGAGCTGCGACTCGATCTGGATCCGCAGCCCGGCGCGACCTTCGCCGACGCCCGCCGGGTGGCCGGTGTCGCGCGGGAGCTCCTGGAGGAGCTGGGCCTGCGGGGCTATCCGAAGACCAGCGGCAACCGGGGCATCCACATCTACGTCCGGATCCGCCCGGAGTGGTCGTTCGACGAGGTCCGGCACGCCGCGATCGGCCTCGGCCGCGAGCTCGAGCGCCGCGACGACGGCGTCACCACCGCCTGGTGGAAGGAGGAGCGCGGCGAGGCCTCGATCTTCCTCGACTTCAACCAGAACCTCCGCGACCGCACGGTGGCCGGCGCCTGGTCCTTGCGGCCGCGGCCCGGCGCCCCGGTGAGTACGCCGATGACGTGGGAGCGGCTCGCCGAGGTCGACGACCCGCGGGCGTTCAACCTGCACACGGTGCCGGAGTACCTGGCCGACGGTGACCCGTGGGCCGACATGGACGGTACGGCGTACGCGCTCGATCCACTGCTCCGCCTGTGGGAGGAGCTGCCCGGCGGCGAGCTGAACTTCCCACCCGACTACCCGAAGATGCCGGGTGAGCCGCCGCGCGTGCAGCCGAGCAAGAAGGTCGCCGGGCACTGGGACGAGCAGGGCAACCGGATCCCTGACATTCCGTAGGACTGTCTCGTCGGATGGGTGTAAGGATGCTCATTCGCTAGGAGACACCTGTTATGGATGCTCGTCTGGATCTGTTCACCAACCCGGTGCTCGGCAAGTTCATCAAGCACCTCAACTCGGCGGCCCGGGTCGCGCTGGACGCCGGCGTACCGCTGTCGACGCTCGAGCTGGTGGAGCTGCGGGCCAGCCAGATCAACGGCTGTGCGGTCTGCGTCGACATGCACTCGAAGGACGCCGCCCACCACGGCGAGACCGCGGTACGGATCAACCTGGTCGCGACGTGGCGTGAAGCCACCGTCTACACCGACGCCGAACGGGCCGCGCTGGCGCTGACCGAGGCCGGCACCCGCATCGCCGACGCCGCCGGCGGCGTCTCCGACGAGATCTGGCTGGAAGCTTCGAAGTACTACGACGAGGACCAGCTCGCCGCACTGGTCGCGGCGATCGCCGGCATCAACACCTGGAACCGCATCAACGTCATGACCCAGCAACCCGCCGGCAACTACGTCCCAGGCCAGTGGGGCTGACGGCACGAGCGATCACCGCCCCTCTACCTCAGCTGCCCTTGGGCGGAGGAGGTAGAGGGGACTCAGCCGGCCAGCCCTCGGCCTGGTGAACTGAGACGGACCAATCACCTGCGTGGTCGGCGTCTCAAGTCGTAGCCCAGGTCGTCGACCTGCCTGCGGATGCTGCTCAGAACCTTGTCCGGGGTGGTGTCCTCGGCGAGCGCGAGCACCCCCACCAGATGGCCGAGGTTCACGATCAGCTGCTCCTGCGGAAGCGTGACGCGTACCCAAGGCCCTTGCTCGTCACCAGTGTTGACACCGAGATTCCACCCCCGGTTGACGGTGCGCTGCGCGAGCAAACCTGCTTCTTCTGCCGGGTTGTCGAACCCGTAGAAGACCAACTCGACCTTCGCTGCGACCTGCATTGGTATCCCCCCATCGCTCACTCCTCCGATGTCTGGCACATCGTGGATGTGTGAGCCGCGTTACACCGCGTCAGAGGGTGCGGAGGGCGCCGCCGTCGATGGGGATGATGGCTCCGGTCAGGTAGGAGGCGGCGGGGGAGAGGACGAAGGCGGCGACCCGGCCGAACTCGTCGGGGGTGCCGTAGCGGCGCAGCGGGATGGTCTTCTCCGAGGCGCGGCGGGCGGCCTCGGGGTCGCCGGACTTGCCGTCGAGCTCCTTCAGCCGGTCGGTGGAGATCCGGCCCGGCATCAGGCCGTTCACCCGGGTGCCGTTCGGGCCGAGTTCGTCGGCGAGCGTCTTTGCGACCATCGCCAGCCCTGGGCGGAGACCGTTCGAGATCGCCAGCCCGTTGATCGGGGACTTCACCGACGACGACAGCACGAAGGCGATCGAGGTGTCCTCCGCCCCGGCCCGCGCGACCGCCCGCGCGATCCGCAGCCCGCCGAGGAACACGCTGTCGAACGCGGCCCGCCAGTCCTCCTCGTCGGTGTCCAGCGCGGTCCCGGCGCGCGGGCCGCCGACGCTGATCAGGGCGCCGTGCAGTGCACCCCACTTCGCGATCGCAGTCGCGGCCAGCCGCTCCGCACTGTCCGGGTCGGCGTTGTCGACCGGGATCCCGACGACGCTCCCGCCCAGCTCCGAGAGCTCGGCGGCGGCCCGTGTGATCGACTCCTCCTTGCGGCTGGAGATCACCAGCCGCGCGCCTTCGGCGGCGAGGGCCTTCGCGGTGGCGAAGCCGAGCCCGGCGCTGGCGCCGGTGACGATGTAGGTGCGATCGCGAAGTCCTAGGTCCACACCACCATCCTGCCGCACCACCTCCCGCCGCGCACCTCGACAGTGGCCGACGGCAAGAACCAGCTAGTACGCCGACTTGCGCAAAGGGGACTCGGCCGTGGTCAGGTGCCAGGCGGTGTTGACCAGGCCGAGATGGGAGAACGCCTGCGGGAAGTTGCCGAGCATCCGCCCGGAGGCCACGTCGTACTCCTCGGCGAGCAGCCCGACGTCGTTGCGCAGAGCAACGAGCTTCTCGTACAGGTCGCGGGCCTCGCCGACCCGCCCGATCATCGCCAGCGCGTCGGCCAGCCAGAACGAGCAGATCAGGAACGTACCCTCGTCGTCGGTCAACCCGTCGTCGGTGTGCTCGGTCAGGTACCGGCGGACGAACCCGTCCGACGCCAGCTCCCGCTGCACCGCGTCCACGGTCCCGATCACCCGCGGATCGTCGGCCGGCAGGAACCCGACCTGCGGGATCAGCAGAACCGACGCATCGAGCGCCTTGCTCCCGTACGCCTGGGTGAACGTGTTCCGCCCGGCGTCGTACGCCTGCTCGCACACAGCCCGGTGGATCTCGTCCGCGCGCGCCCGCCACTGCTTGGCCGGCCCACTGAGCCCGAACCGTTCGACCGCCCGCGCGGCCCGGTCGAACGCGACCCACGCCATCACCTTCGAGTACGTGAAGTGCTGCCGTCCGCCGCGGACCTCCCAGATCCCTTCGTCGGGCTGGTCCCACACCTCCTCCAGGTGCCGCATCAGCCCGCGCTGCACCTGCCAGGCCTCCTCGATCGCGCCGATCTGGTGCTCGCGGGCGAGCGCGAGGACGTCCATCACCTCGCCGAACACGTCGATCTGCAGCTGTTCGGCGGCCGCGTTCCCGATCCGCACCGGTGCCGATCCGGCGAACCCGGGCAGCCAGCCCGCCTCGAACTCGGTGAGCCGCCGCTCGCCGGTCACGCCGTACATGATCTGCAGGTCCTGCGGGGATCCCGCGATCGCACGCAGCAGCCAGTCCCGCCAGGCCTCGGCCTCCCCGGTGTACCCGGCGCGCAGCATCGCCGACAGCGTCATCGTTGCGTCGCGCAACCAGCAGTACCGGTAGTCCCAGTTCCGTGCGCCGCCGAGCGACTCCGGCAGTGAGGTGGTCGGGGCCGCGACGATGCCGCCGGACGGCGCGTAGGTCAGCGCCTTCAGCGTCAGGATCGAGCGGGTGACCTCTTCGTTCAGCTCGGTGGTGCTCGTGCTGTGACCGATCCATTCGGTCCAGAAGTCCTCGGTGGGCTTGAGCGACCCGATCGCGTCGGTCGCCCGGGGCACCGGGTGGTGCGACGGGTGCCAGGTCAGCACGAACCAGGCCCGGTCGCCGGTGGAGATCCGGAAGTCGCCGTACGTCGTGAGATCGCGACCGTACTGGTGGACGTCGGACCGCAGCGAGACCGCGTCCGGCCCGGCGATCGCGTCGATCTGCCCGTCGGAGCGGCGTACCCACGGGACGACGTGACCGTAGTCGAACCGCAGCCTCAGCTCGGACCGCATCTCGACGGACCCGCTGACGCCTTCGATGATCCGTACGACGTCCGGCGCCGCGTCCCGGGGCGGCATGAAGTCGATGACCCGCACCGATCCGGTCGGCGTCGACCACTCGGTCTCCAGGACCAGCGTGTCTCCGCGGTAGTGCCGGCTGCTGACCGCGTCCGCGTCCCGGGGCGCGATCCGCCAGTGACCGTTGTCGTCGGACCCGAGCAACGCGGCGAAGCACGCGGGGGAGTCGAACCGCGGCAGGCACAGCCAGTCGATCGAGCCCTGCTTCGACACCAGCGCGGCGGTCTGCAGGTCACCGATCAGCGCGTAGTCCTCGATCCGGCGCGCCGGCACGGGCCTTGGGCCGCTCGACGGTCCCGGCGTCCGCGTCTCCCGAGTCGTCGTCGGATCTGTCCCCCGAGCTGTCCCCCGAGCTGTCACCGCGCCCTCCCTGTTTCGTGAAGTAGACGAGTCCACCGAGCGCCAGCAGCGCGAAGAAGAACCACTGCAGCGCGTAGAAGAAGTGTGGACCGTCGTCGATCTCCGGGCCCGGGAACCCGCCGAAGGCCGGATCGTTGGCCGGCTCCTGCTTGGTCACCTGCAGGTAGCCGTCGTACAGGTTCAGCCCGAGGACCTTCGCGAAGTCGGGTCCGTTGATGAGTCGCGCCGTACCGTCGTCCGGGACGCCGCCGCTCGTGTGGCCGCCGCGTTCGCTGCGCTGGAGCCGGCCGGTGACCGTCACCTGTCCGGTGGGTACGGCGGGGACGTGCAGCGGCATCAGCTCCGAGTTCTGGCGGGCGAGGAATCCCCGGTCGACCAGCACCGCCCTCCCGTCGGCGAGGACCAGCGGTGTGACGATCTCGAAGCCGGGCTTGTCCTGGACGTTGCGGTACTTCAGGACGATCTGCTTCGAGGCGTCGTACCGGCCGGTGACGACCGCGGTCCGCCAGGCGTGCTGGTCCCCGACGACGCCGGCCGGGCCGAGGATCCGGTCGAGCGGGGCCGGCTGGGCGGCCAGGTTGGTCCGGGTCACCTCGTTGCGCGCCTTGCGCTCGTCGAGCCGGTGCAGCTGCCAGCGACCGAGCTGCACGCACACGCCGGCGAGGAGCAGGACCCCCAGCGCGGCGGCGATCCAGCGGATGTTCATCAGACGACCCACGTCTCGAACTTAAGCCATCCCCTGAAACCGTCGGCGCCCGGCACGTACGCTGGGGGGATGACGGCGATCCAGGAAGCGACACGAACAGGCCTGGCGGACCGCTACGGCCGGGTCGCCACAGACCTGCGGGTCTCGCTCACGGACCGCTGCAACCTGCGCTGCACGTACTGCATGCCCGAGGAGGGCCTGGACTGGCTGGCGAAGCCGGAACTGCTCACCGACGACGAGGTGGTGCGCCTGGTCTCGGTGGCCGTCACGCACCTCGGCGTGCACGAGATCCGCTTCACCGGCGGCGAACCGCTGCTGCGCCGCGGCCTGGTCGACATCGTCGCCCGTACGACGCAACTCGCGCCGCGGCCCGAGGTGTCGCTGACCACCAACGGGATCGGCCTCGCCCGGCAGGCGAAGGCGCTCAAGGACGCCGGTCTGGACCGGGTGAATGTGAGCCTCGACACCGTCGACGCGGAGACGTTCAAGACACTGACCCGGCGCGACCGGCTGAAGGACGTGATCGCGGGGCTGGAGGCCGCGCACGACGCCGGGCTGACGCCGGTGAAGGTGAATGCCGTCCTCATGCGCGGCGTGAACGACGCCCAGGCGCCGCAACTGCTGGCGTTCTGCCTCGAACGCGGCTACGAACTGCGGTTCATCGAGCAGATGCCGCTGGACGCCCAGCACGGCTGGGACCGGGCGACGATGATCACCGCCGACGAGATCCTGGAGCGGCTCAGCGATCGGTTCGAGCTGACGCCGGACGACGCGTCGAAGCGCGGGAGCGCGCCGGCCGAGTCGTTCCTGGTCGGCGGCGGGCCGCAGACGGTCGGCATCATCGCCTCGGTCACCCGGCCGTTCTGCGGGGACTGCGACCGGGTCCGGCTGACCGCCGACGGCCAGGTCCGGGACTGCCTGTTCGCGCGCACCGAGTCCGATCTGCGGACCGCGCTGCGGTCCGGCGCGGACGACGAGGACCTGGCGGACCGCTGGCGGCGCGCGATGCTGCGCAAACTCCCGGGGCACGGCATCAACGATCCGAGCTTCCTGCAACCGTCCCGCCCGATGTCCGCCATCGGCGGTTGATCCGGAGCATCACGCAGTACTCCGGCCTAATCCGGAAATGTACTTTTTCGGTAAGCCACCGCGTGCCGTGCTCGACATTCACCCGGTGAATGGTTCGACCTCGCGCAGGAATGACCGGCGCTCCAGGAAGTCGGACAAGCTCGCCTTGTGTTCGTCGCAGGCCAGCCAGGTCTTGCGCCGGTCCGGGGTGTGGATCTTCGGGTTGTTCCAGCGCACCGCCCAGGTCGCGGGATTGCCGCATCCCTTGGCGGAGCAGGTGGCCGGCAGTGTGGGGGCGCCTTCATCGGTCATCCGCGGGTGCCATTCCTCTGCATTCCTGGTGATTCCTGGTGATTCCTGATGTCTCAACAATCAATAACCGGGCACAAATGAAGCGACGTCGGACAGCCACGGGGGGAGCCGTCCGACGCCGCATCAAGTCCCTGAATTCCACTCCTGAACTTCAGAGCACGCGGGAGATTCTGACACGAATCAGTCCAAGTTTTCCAGTCCCGGCCGAGATCACTTTTCGGTGTCGGTGCGACGGTCCTGAATCGGCTTGTCGTCAGGCGGTACGACGACCACCGGGCGGTCCCCGATCGCGGGCCGCGCGGGCGCGATGAACGCGGTCGCACCGTCCTGGGTCGCGGACCGATGAGCGTTCGCCAGCACCACCGCGAAGTACGGCAGCACGATCGCGCCGACCACGAACGCCCAGCGCCACGGCGACGGCGTGATCACGGCGAGGACGAAGCAGACGACACGGATCGACATCATCCAGGCGTAGCGCGCGATCCGGCTGTCCAGGTCCTGCGAGTGGCCCGGCTGCGCACTGGTCACCGAGATGACCGTCGCGCCGCTCCGCTCATGGTGCTTCGACATCTATCCTCCTCACCAGGAACAACGGTACGCCGCGCCGCCCGCCCAGGCGCAGCCAGGCTAGGAGAGGTATGTCATGACCGATCGCACGTACCGGGTGACAGAGATCGTGGGCACCTCCAAGGAGGGGCTGAACCAGGCGATCACCAACGGGATCACCCGCGCCGGGGAGACGCTGCGGCATCTCGACTGGTTCGAGGTCACCGATATCCGCGGCCATCTGTCCGACAACCAGATCGACCACTACCAGGTGACGATGAAGGTCGGTTTCCGCCTCGAAGACTCCTGAGGCCTGAGCACCCGACCGAGTGGGATAGCGTTCCTCCGACCGACGACGTGAGGAGGGCTTGTGAGCAGGTCTGTGCTGGTGACCGGAGGCAACCGGGGCATCGGGTTGGCGATCGCCACCGCGTTCAAGGACGGCGGTGACAAGGTCGCCGTGACCTACAACTCCAGCCCTCCGCCGGACGGTTTCCTCGGCGTGAAGTGCGACATCACCGACCAGGAGCAGGTCGACGCGGCGTTCGACACGATCGCGGAGCAGCACGGCCCGGTCGAGGTTCTGGTGGCGAACGCCGGTATCACCCGCGACACGCTGCTGCTGCGGATGTCCGACGACGACTGGGACGCCGTACTGCAGACCAACCTGACCGGCTCGTTCCGGGTCGCCCGGCGGGCCGCGAAGGGCATGCTGCGGCTGCGCAAGGGCCGGATCGTGTTCATCTCCTCGGTGGTCGGCCTCCTCGGCTCGCCGGGCCAGGTGAACTACGCGGCCAGCAAGTCCGGCCTGATCGGGATGGCCCGGTCGATCGCCCGCGAACTCGGCAGCCGCGGCATCACCGCGAACGTCGTCGCACCCGGGTTCGTCGAGACCGACATGACCGCCGTACTGCCCGAGGAGACCCAGAAGCAGTACCTGAGCCAGATCCCGCTCGGCCGCTTCGGTCTGGTCGAGGAGATCGCGAACGCGGTCCGCTGGCTGTCGTCGGAGGAGGCCGGCTACATCACCGGCGCGGTGATCCCGGTCGACGGCGGCATCGGTATGGGCAACTGACAACTCTTCACCAGAAAGGGCATGCCGGTGGGCATCCTCGACGGCAAGCGGATCCTGGTCGCCGGAGTCACCCTCGACTCGTCGATCGGCTTCGCCACGGCCAAGGTGGCGCAGGAACAGGGCGCCACCGTGCTGATCTCGAACTTCGGCCGCGCGCTGAGCATCACCAAGCGGATCGCCAAGCGGCTCCCGGTCGAGCCTCCGGTGCTCGAGCTCGACGTCACGAACGCCGAGCACCTGGCCGCGCTGCCCGACGCCGTCCGCGAGCACGTCGACGGGCTCGACGGGGTGGTGCACTCGATCGCGTACGGGAACCCGGAGACGATCCTCGGCGGCAAGTTCCTCGACGGCCCGTGGGACGACGTGGCGCAGGCCGTGCACGTGTCGGCGTACAGCCTGAAGGCGCTCGCGGTGACGTGCGCCCCGCTGATGAGCCGCGGCGGCAGCGTGGTCGGGATGACCTTCGACGCGACCGTGGCCTGGCCCGGGTACGACTGGATGGGGGTCGCGAAGGCGGCGCTCGAGTCCACCAACCGGTACCTGGCCCGTGACCTCGGTGCGCAGGGCATCCGCTGCAACCTGGTGTCGGCCGGCCCGCTGAAGACCCTGGCCGCGAAGGCGATCCCGGGCTTCGAGAAGTTCGAGGAGCCGTGGCTGGACAAGGCCCCGCTGGGCTGGGACCCGTCCGACCTGGAGCCGACCGGCCGCACCATCGTCGCGCTGCTCAGTGACTTCTTCCCGGCGACCACCGGCGAGATCGTGCACGTCGACGGCGGCTACCACGCGATGGGTGCGTGATAGGTGTCTACTTCCCTGGTTGAGCTTCGCGTCCTCGACGGCGCCAACCTCTACTTCAGCCGCGCCGCGGTGAAGCTGACGCTCGACGTGTCGGCCCTCGCGGACGCGCCCGCTCCGGCGGCGAAGACGTACGCACAGGCGATCGGCCTCGGCGCCACCCGCCCCGGCCGGATCGGGTCCGGGTTCCGGCAGCGGTTCGCGATCCGGGTGGTCGGTCACGTCGTACGGCGGATCGCGCGCGAGGCCGGGATCGGGCGGATCGGCGTCCGCGTGCGCCCGGAGTCCGACGTACGGCGGCTCGTGGTGGCGTTCCCGTGGGCGCACGAGGGTCGCGCGCGGGCGCTCGCTGCGGCGATCGTCGAGGTGCTGGACGCGTTCGGCGCCGAGGACCTGACCGAACTCATCAGGACGGTCGGCGAGCGCGTACGCGACGAACCGCCGGGCAACCCGCCGCCGACGCTGCGGCCGAAGGTGCCGGTGGTCGCGGTGACCGGCACCAACGGCAAGACCACGACGTCGCGGATGATCGCGCACATCGGCCGTGCCGCCGGGCTGCACGTCGGCTGGTCGAGCACCGACGGCGTGTACTTCGACGGTGAGCTGGTGAAGTACGGCGACTTCTCCGGGCCGAGCGGTGCGGGCCAGGTGCTGTCGCAGCCGGGCATCCAGCTCGCGGTCACCGAGACCGCCCGGGGCGGGATCCTGCGCCGCGGCATCGGGGTCGCGTACAACGACGTGTCGGTGGTCACCAACGTCACCGCGGACCACCTCGGCCTGGGCGGGATCGACACCGTCGACCAGCTCGCCGAGGTGAAGGCGGTCATCACGCAGATCACCCGGCCGCGCGGCTGGTGCGTGGTGAACGGCGACGACCCGCGCACGTTCGCGATGCGGCTCGGTTCGCCGGCCAAGTGCTGGGTGTTCTCGCGGGACCCGGACTCGCCGTCGATCCGGAGCGTGCTCGACGAGGGCGGCCGGGCGACGACCGTGCTCGACGGCTTCGTCACAGTGCTCGACAACGCCCGCGACCCGGAGCCGTTGCTGAAGGTGGTCGACGTACCGATGACGCTGTCCGGGCTGTCGCACTACAACGTGGAGAACACGCTGGCCGCCGCATCGGCCGCGCTCGGGCTCGGGCTGCCGCGGGCGGCGGTGATCGAGGGCCTGAGCACGTTCGCGCCGAACGAGAACAACCCCGGCCGGATGAACATGTACTCGCTGCGCGACTTCACCGTGATCATCGACCTCGCGCACAACGAGGCCGGCCTGGAGGCGCTGATCGAGATCATGAACGGCGTCCGGCCCGAGGGCGGGCGACTGATGCTCGCCCTGGGTTCGCCGGGGGACCGGGCCGACGACATGGTCGCGACCCTCGGCGCGATGGGCGCTCGGGCCACCGACCGGGTGGCGATCGGTCACAAGAGCGACTACCTGCGCGGCAGGCCGCCGGCGGAGCTCGAGGCGGTGTTCCGGGAAGGCGCCGCATCGGTCGGCGTCGACGACGTACCGGCGTTCCCGACCGAGCTGGAGGCGGCGCAGGCGCTGGTCGCGGAGGCCCGGGCGGGCGATGTGGTCGCGGTCATGTCTCTGCAGGATCGGGCGAGTCTTGACCGCTGGTTACGGTCCGAGGGAGCTACTGTCGACACACCGGAGACCTTGAAGGCCAAGGTCGAGAAAGCCCAGCACTGAGCCCCTTCCGCCCAGGTGGGGCTGGAACGGGGTTGTGATGCGCTACCTGTGGTCGATCCCGGCCGCGGTGGTCGCCTGGTTCGTGGGCGGCTTCTCCGCGACGTACCTGAAGGGGCTGCCGGAGGGTGCGACGTCGTTCGTGCCGCCGCGGGTCGACCTGCTGGTGCTCGGCGGGTTTGCGGGCGGTGTCCTCGCCGGCCTGCTGATCGGGCGGATCCGGATCGCCGTGCCGGTGGTCCTGGTCGTTGCCGCGGGCATGTGGTGGGCGACCGGGACGTCGTTCTCCGAGCGGGACCTGCTGATCACGTTGCTGGTGGCAAGCGCTCTCGGCGCGTTCTTCGGTGCCCTCGGCGCCAGGAGTTCGGTGGTTGCGGCCTTCGCGCTGGCGTTGCCGGTCGCCTGGACCGCGCTCCGGCCGGCCGAGCAGCTGACCGACTGGCGCTGGCTGTGGCAGCTGAACGGTCTGCTCGTCGGGGCCGGTCTCGCTTTACTGCTGTACGTCGCGTGCTGGAAGCGCGGGTGGCGGTCGGTGGGGTCCTGGATCCCGCTGACCGGGTTCTACCTGGTCTGCTTCGCCGCCGTCGAGTCCGTGCGGCTGGTCAGCCAGTCGACGGGGAAGCCGATGGACGCGGTCGGCGACGCGTCCACCCAGGCGTTCTTCGAGTCCTTCGAGCCGCTGCTGCGCGAGTACTGGCCGTGGATGGTGGTCGGCGTACTACTCGCGATCCCGATGGTCGCTCTCAAGCTCCGCGCATTGCCGCCGCCACCGCCACCTCCGGACCCGTACGCCGGCAAGTCGAACGACGCCGTACTGTCCGACGACCTCGACTGGATCGACCGCGACGAGCCGCGCCGCCGCCTGCTGCCGCGCCGCGACCCGGTCAGCTGATCGTCTCCTCCACGACCTCCTCGTCCGGCTGGACGAAGTCGGGGTCGCCGCCCTCGTCGCCGGAGCGTGCGCCGGCCTGGGCGAGATGGGAGACGGACTCCAGCTCGGCCAGCACGGTCTGATGCTGGTCGACGCACAGAACCACGAGATCGCCGGGATTCGACCGGTTCAGCGCGTGCCGTACGGCGTCCAGTTCGTCGAGCACGATGTCGACCTGCCGGCATCGGGCGCCGGCGTCCATCGCCCGCCGTACGCCGGCCTCGACCAGCGCCGCCGACTCGCCGCGCTTGCGTCCGCGCAGCCGGGCGTCCTCGCGGACGACGACCACGTCGAAGTGCTGCGCCGCGACCTCGCCGAGCTCGCGGATGTCGTCGTCGCGGCGGTCGCCCGCGGTCGCGACCACACCGATCCGCGACGGCCGCCCGACCTCCGACGACGCGCTCAGGCTCTCGCCCAGCCGGTCGACGAAGTCGCCGAGCATCCGCATCGCCGGCGCGTTGTGGCAGTAGTCGACGATCACCGACCGCCCGTCGACGTCGATCTCGTTCAGCCGGCCCGGCGACAGGTAGTACGACGTACTGAAGGTCCGCAGGCCCTGCCGGATGTCGTGCAGCGACGCACCGGCCGCGAACGCCGCCGCGGCCGCCGCCATCGCGTTCTGCACGTTCATCATCGCCCGCCCGCCGAACGTTGCCGGGAGCAAGTGTGTCCAGGCCAGCTGCATCGCCCGCCGGCCGTGCTTGACCACGATCATGTCGCCGAGGTCCGACCGCTCCAGCACCACGGCCCGCCCGCCGCGCCGGCAGTGCCCCTCGATGTAGTCGCGGACCTCGCTGCCCGGCTCGGCCATGCTGAACCACACGACCTGCCCCGAGCACTTCCGGCGCATCTTGCGGACCAGCGGGTCGTCGGCGTTGAGTACGGCGTACCCCGTCCGCGGGACCGCCTCGACGAGCACGGACTTCACGTCGGCGAGCTGCTCGAGGGTCTCGATCCCGCGCAGGCCCAGGTGATCCGGCTGGACGTTCAGGACGACGGCCACGTCGTTGCGCTCGTACCCGAGCCCTTCCCGCAGGATCCCGCCGCGCGCCACCTCGAAGACCGCGAAGTCGACGCGCGGGTTCTGCAGCACCATCCGCGCGGACTTCGGACCGGACGCGTCCTGGCGGATCACCAGCCGTTCGTCGATCACGATGCCGTCGGTCGAGGTCATCCCGACCTTGCGCCCGAGCCCCTTGAACACGTGGCTGATCATCCGCGCGGTCGTGGTCTTGCCGTTCGTGCCGGTGACCGCGACGATCGGGATCCGGCTGGTCGCGCCGGGCGGGAACAGCATGTCCACCACGGGTTTCGCGATGTACTGCGGTTCGCCGATCGTCGGGTTGGTGTGCATCCGGAACCCGGGCGCCGCGTTCACCTCGCAGATCGCGCCGCCGGTCTCGCGCACCGGCTGGGTGATGTCCGGGCAGATGAAGTCGATGCCGGCGATGTCGAGACCGATCATCCGGGCGGCTTCCTCGGCGATCTCGACGTTCTCCGGGTGCGCCTCCCAGGTCCGGTCGATCGAGATCCCGCCGGTGGACATGTTCCCGGTGAGCGTCAGCTTCACCATCACGTCCTCGGGCGGTACGTCGTCCAGCTCGAAACCCTGGTCGCGGACCAGAGCTCGTGCCGCATTGTTGATCGTGATCCGGGTGAGGATCTTCTCGTGCCCGACGCCGCGGCGCGGGTCGGCGTTGGTGATGTCAACGAGTTCGGCGACGGTGTGCACGCCGTCGCCGACGACGTGCGCCGGGACGCGCTCGGCGATCGCCTCCATCCGGCCGTTGATGATCAGGCACCGGTAGTCCTTGCCGGTGACGAAGTTCTCCACGATCACGAAGCCGCGGCGGGACTGTTCGGCGGCGATCGGGAACGCCTCCCGCAGCGCGTCGGCGTCCTGCAGGTTCAGGCAGACACCACGCCCGTGGTTGCCGTCCAGTGGCTTGCAGACGACCGGGTACCCGATCTTGTGCGCGACGGAGACCGCGTCCTCGACCGTACGGACCGACTCCGAGCGCGGCACCGGCAGACCGGCCGAGGCGAGCAGCCGCGTCGTCAGATCCTTGTCGCCGGCAACGTCGACCGCGATCGACCCGGTCTCGGACGTCATCGTGGCCCGGATCCGCTTCGCGTACACGCCCTGCCCGAGCTGCACCAGGCTTGCCTTGTTCAGCCGGATCCACGGGATGTCCCGGGACACCGCCTCGTCCACGATCGCCTGTGTCGACGGGCCGAACGCGGTCCGCTCGGCCTGCTTGATGAACTTCTCCAGCTCGGTGGTGAAGTCGAACGCCGGCTGTCCATCTTTCATTTGGGGCTCGACCAGGTTGTTCACGAACCGTACGGCGAGTTCGCCCGCGGCCAGTCCGACCGCTTCGTCGGCGTACGCGTAGGTGATGTTGTAGACGCCCGGCGACCCCTTCACCTGCCGCGTCTTGCCGCGGCGCATGTCGTGGCCGGCCTCCTGCTGGAGCTGGAGCGAGACGTGCTCGGCGATGTGGCCGAGCCAGGTGCCCTCGTGCAGTCGCTCGATGAACCCGCCCTTGCGTCCGCGTGAGCAGTGATGCTGGTCGAGGCGGGGGAGGTCGGCGAGCAGCCGCTCGGTGAAGCCGGGGATGGTGTTCGAGGGGAACTGCTCCAGCGAGCCGAGGTCGACGACCAGGTGGATCGCGGGGTCGTAGCTCCAGACGTTCGGGCCGCGGTAGACGCGGGTCTCGATGATCTTGAGGTCAGGGGAGGGGGTGCCAGCGGTCATTCGTGGGGTTCACTGTTCTGGTTGCATGTGGTCGGGGAGTTCGGGTTCGGCGCCGGCCACCTGCGTCGTTCTGGTCAGGGGCTCGGTCGCCTCCGGTCTGGACTCCCCGGCAGCCGCGGCCTTCGTACTGCGCCGGCCCGCGCGCCGCTTCCGCTCCGCGTAGTACCTCGGTGACACGCCCTCGGCCGCGATCTCCTTCGCGAGCTTGCGCAGGTCGGCCTCGGCCGCCGCCATCTCGGCGATCTCCTCGGCCGGCGGCTGCGGACCGTACGACAACAGCACGCGGTCCTGCAGGTCGAACGTCGCCGTCGCCGGCAGCACGTGCAGTACGACGCCGGACGCGAGAATCGGCTCCGAACGCTTGGCGTTGTGCGCGTTCGACGTGATCCGGGTGCCGTCGAAGATCGTCACGGCGCCGCGGCCGACGACCTCGAGGTGGCTGCCGCGGACGACCGCCGCGGTGTCCTCGTCGACCCCGATCCCGAGCAGGCCGGGGGACTGCGCAACCAGGGACAGCAGCCGCCCGTACCGGTTCCGCTGGGCGAAGTGCTGGTCGACGATCGCGCCCTGCACCAGCCCGAGACCGCCGGACAGCTGGCTCATCCGCTGTCGCGGGGTGGCGCCGGAGCGTCCGAACGCGATCATGTGTTCCGCGAGGATGCTCGCGCCGGCCGACGTACCGCCGACGGTGGCCCCGCGCGCGTGGGCGGCCGTCACCGCGCGGCCGAATGCCGTACCGGTGACGACGCCGGCGAGCTTGAGCTGGTTGCCGCCGGTCATGAAGATCCCGGTGGCGTCGTTCAGCGGGGCGATGAAGGCCGGGTCGTCGGCGTCCTCGCGGTTCTCCGGGCGGACGCCGACCACACTCTCGGCGCCGAGCGCGGCGAAGAGGGCCCGGTAGACGTCGACGACGTCAGGACCGAGCGCGGACGCGGTGGGCACCACCACGATCCGCGCCTTCGGGCCACCGGCGGCCTCGACGAACTCCTGCAGCACCGTGCGCTTCTTCAACTTGTCCTCGGCGCCACCGATGGCAAACAGGGCCCCCGGCCCACCCTGCAGTTCTGACATAAGCGGAATGGTAGGTGCTCAGCCCCGCTCGGACCGCATTTGGACCCACAGCACCGCGCGCCCGCGGATCCGCCGCTCGCGCACCGCGTCGAGCACCGCCGCCGCCTCCTGCCACGGCCGCTCCACCTCGACGCCGAGGTCCAGCTTGACCTCCGCCACCAGCCGCACGAGCCGGACCAGGTCCGCGTGCAGCGTGTCGTGCGCGGTCACTTCGTCGAGGTCGTCGAGGAACACGATCCGTGCACCCGCGGAGCGGTCACGCCGCCAGGTCCGGAAACTGATCGGCTCGTCCCGCGTCGGTGTCGCGACCGTGACGAGCAGCCCGCCCGGCTCGAGCGACTCGATCGCCTCGCCGAGGATCTCCCCACCGACGGTGTCGATGATGAGATCCGGCCGGCACAGCAGATGCTCCGTGACGAACTCCGCGCCGGGAATCGGCCTCAGCGGGCGATGGCTGTGTGGCTCGCGTTCGCCGGCACGTACGAACGCTCGCACGTGCGCACCCGCGAGGTTGGCAAGCTGGCACGCGAGACGGCCGACCGCACCACGTGCACCGGTCACGAGGACCTCCTTGCCCACCAGGAATCCGCCGAGTTCGAGCGCACGGAGCGCGGCCAGGCCCGGCGTCGGCAGGGTCGAGCCGAAGACGTCGCCCACGTTGTCCGGCAGCCCGGCGAGCCGGGTGTACGGGACGGCGACGAGCTCCGCCCACGCGCCGCGCGGGACCGTCCCGACCACCCGGCCGGTCTGGACGATTCCGAGCTTGGCCGTCGGACTGATGACTGCCGGATACTCCACCATTGCGCCGGCGAAGTCCCGGCCGGGGACCGTGCCCTCGGGCACGTTCGGAAGGTCCCCCAGGCCGGCGGAGGCGGTCGGCCAGGCACCTTCGAGATCCAGGAGATCGCGATGGGTGACGGCGATGGTGTTCACCCGGATGATCGCCTCATGTGACAGCGGGACGGGGTCGGGGACCTCCCGCAGTACAACCGACGATCCGCTCCGGGTGAGCGCCAGCATCTTTCGACGGTACGTCGGTCAGTGGCCGAAGGTGAACCAGTTGACGTTGACGAAGTCGGCCGGTTGGCCGCTGGTGAAGGTGAGGTAGACGTCGTGGGTGCCGGTGACCGACGACATGTTGGCGGGCACGGTTCGCCACGACTGCCAGCCGCCGGTGTTGGCGATGGCGAAGCTGCCGATCGGGGCGTTTGAGCGACTGTCCAGGCGCACTTCGACCAGCCCGCTGACCCCGCCCGCGGCACCGGAAGCCACCCGCGCCACGAACTGCGTCGCAGGAGTACTGCCGAAGTCGATCCCGCGGTACTGCGCCCAGTCGCCGTTGCCGATCTGCATCAGGTTCTGGCCGCCGCCGGTGTCGGTCGTGGTCTCCAGGCCCATGCCCGACTGCTGGTTGTACGCCTCCGCCTGCAGGGTGCTGTACGCCGACGAGCCGCCTGGCGGGGGAGTCGTCGTACCGCCGCCGCCCTTCGTCGACACGGCCACGTAGTCGACGACCATCGGCTTGTCCGGGACCGTCGACGCGCGGGGCGTCGGCCCGTTCAGGGCATCCGGGAAGGCGCCGCCGATCGCGAGGTTCAGCAGCACGAAGTACCCGGCGTGCGAGGTCATGTTCGACCAGGTGTCGGCCGGGAACTGGCTCTGGCTGAGCGAGTGGAACTGCTGCCCGTCGACGTACCAGCGCAACTGGTTCGGGGAGACCGAGGTGTCCCACTCGAAGCGGTACGTGTGGAACGCGGACTGGCACGTCGAGCCCGGGCATGCGCGGTTGGCGCCGAGGCCGGTGGTCTCGTTGCACGGGCCGCCGGGGTTGACGCCGCAGTGCAGCACGCCCCAGACCGAGTTGATCCCGTTGACGTTCTCCATGATGTCGAACTCGCCGATGCCGGGCCAGTTCCAGTAGTTCCCGCGGTACGGCGAACCGAGCGCCCAGAAAGCGGGCCAGTAGCCGAGCGCGGCGTCGCCGGTGACGTTCGGCATCTGGATCCGGCTCTCGATCGCCAGCACCCCTCCGACCGGCGGTTTGAAGTTGGCGCGCTGGGACTCGATCCGGCCCGACGTCCAGTTGCCGGCCGCGTCCCGGCGCGGCGTGATCCGGAGGTTCCCGGCGCCGTCGAGGGACAGGTTCTGGGTGCTGTTGGTGTAGTTCTGGATCTCGCCGGTACCCCAGTTGCCGGGGCCGCCCGGGTAGGCGTGGCCGGTGTCGATGATCCAGTTGGAACCCGACGGCAGGCTGCCGCTGGGTCCGTCGAAGTCGTCGCTCCACGCGACCGTCCAGCCGGTCGGCGGTGGTGGGACGTTGGCCTCCGCGGCGACGCCGAGCGAGACGACGGCGAGCAGCGGGACGACCAGGGCGAGTGCGATGGGACGGATACGCATGTCGACCTCCAGGGGCGGGATGAGGTCAATGGGAGCGCTCTCACGGCGTCGTGTCAACAGCTCGCGACGCGCTGGAATCAGAGCGCGGTGCGGTACACCGTCGTACTGCGGCGGACCGACATCCCGAGGCGCTCGTACATCGCCAGCGCGCCGGTCCCCGAGTGGGTCCAGAGCGTCAGGGTCTGCTTGCCGCGGCGGCCCGCTTCCAGCGCCGCGTAGGTCAGCAGCGCGCGGGCCAGTCCGCGGCCGCGGAAGTCACGCCGTACGGCGACCTGGTCGACGTACCCGTCGGGCGAATCGGGAATGTCCAGGCTGATCACGACGCCGACGATCTCGTCGCCCGCGACCGCGACCGGCGACTGCCCGGGGTCGAAGCTGGAGCGCTCGATGCTCGTCCCGGCCCACTCCTCGTACTCGTGCCGCCGCGGCTGCCACTCGTCGAACGCGTCCTGGACGACCTGGTGCGCCACCCGCGCGTCACGCGCCTCGAACGGTCGCAGCGTCACACCGTCGGGCAGCACCGGAGCGTCACCGTCGACAGGCCGCTCGAGCAACCAGTTGGTCGCGAGTACGTCGTACCCGCGGGCCTGGAGCAATTGGGTCCCGGCCACGTCCGCGTCGTCGACCGTCTGCGCGAGCCAGTCGCTGTCGTGCTCACGAGCCCGCGCCTCGGCCCAGTCGAGCAGCTCGGTCCCGAGCCCTTGACCGACGTACGACGGATGGACGTCGATCTGGGCGCGCCGTCCACCGTGCACCCAGGCCCACGCGGCGAGCTCGCCGTTCGGCGCCACGACGACCCGGGTGTCGAGGTCGAGCGTGATCAACGGGCGCTGCAGGTCTGCCGACACCGCATCCGCGACCGACTGGACCTGTCCGTGCCAACTGCGTTCGTTGGCGGCGATGATCTCGTGGATCGCCGGTGCGTCGTCGAGCGTCGCGGGGCGGGTCTGGAACTCCATGGCCCCGATCCTGCCGCATCACGGCGGCCTGTCGAGATCAGGCCGGGTTGTCGGCGTCCGCGTTCTCGACTTCCTCGCGGGTGATGCCGAGCAGGTACAGGATCGTGTCCAGGTACGGCACGCTGAGGTGGGTGTCGGCGGCCGCGCGGACGACCGGCTTGGCGTTGAACGCGACCCCGAGGCCGGCGGCCGCCAGCATGTCGAGATCGTTGGCGCCGTCGCCGATCGCGACTGTCTGAGTCAGCGGCGTCCCGGACTGCGCGGCGAACTGGCGCAGCGCGGTCGCCTTGCCGGGCCGGTCGACGATCTCGCCCACCACCTTGCCGGTGAGCCGGCCGTCGGCGATCTCGAGCTCGTTGGCCTTCGCGTAGTCGATGCCGAGCTCGGCCGCGAGCTTGCCGGTGATCTGGCTGAATCCGCCGCTGACGATCGCGAACTGATACCCGAGCCGTTTGAGCGTCCGGACCAGTGTGCGCGCACCGGGCGCCAGCTCGATCGCGGCGTACACCTCGTCCAGCGCCGAGACAGGCAGCCCTTCGAGCGCCGCGACCCGGTGCCGCAGCGATTCGGCGAAGTCCAGCTCGCCGCGCATCGCCTGTTCGGTGACGGCGGCAACCTCTTCGAGCCGGCCCGCGTGCGCGGCGAGCATCTCGATGACCTCGCCCTGGATGAGCGTCGAGTCGACATCCATCACGATCAGCCGCTTGGCCCGCCGGTACAGCCCGCCGTCCTGAACGGCGATGTCGAGGCCCTGCCGGACACCTTCCTGGGCCAGCACGGTTCGCAGCGCCTCGGGCTCGACGCCGGACACGGCGATCTCCATCGCGGTCACCGGGTAGCGGGCCATCCGGCTGATCCGGTCGATGTTCGCGCCGGTGTCGGCGATCCGGCCGGCGATCGCCGCGAGCCCGGACGCGGACAGCGGATGCCCGATCACGGTCACCTGGCTGCGGCCCTTGCGCCGCGGCTCGTTGTCGCCGACACCTTTCTTCACGGAGATCTCGACGTCCAGGACACTCGCGAGCGCCTTCAGCTCTTCCTTCAGGCTCTTGTGGTCACGCGGCGCGGACAGCAGTACGCCGAGCACCAGTCGCCCCCGCAGTACGACCTGCTCGGCGTCGATCACCTCGAGCCCGCGCGTCGCGAGCGTCGACAGCACCGCAGACGTCAGGCCCGGCCGGTCGGTCCCGGTCAACGTCACCAGCAGCGTCGGCCGTCCGGCCGTCTCAACCTCACTGAGCTCAGTCATCTCGCACCGAACGCTACCCAACCCCATCACCCCCGCCTCCGTCCCGCCCAACATTCGGCCACCGTGCGCACAAGATCCGCACCACAAGCGCCCACCGATTCGGCGGCCACTGGAGGAGCGGTCCGCCGAGTCGTGGCGATTGGTTCCGGGCATGATCGCCCAGTCGTGGATTGGGGTCCCTGGAGGCGACCGATTTCCACGACTCGGCGCCCGAAGGCGCCGCTCGCGGACGGTGGTCGTCGGGGTGGGGCGGGCGGGGTCAGTCGAGGAGGAGTGGCGGCGCGCACGCGGCGACGAGGGCTCTTCGGGCGGCTGCGGCCAGGTCGAGGAGTACGCGGCGGCGGGCGTCGGCCTCGGTGCTGGTCACGGCGGCGCCGTCGTCCTCGAGTGCGGCGTCCGCGATCGCCAGGCAGCGGCGCGCGGTCGCTGCGGCCTTCACGGCACGCGGTTCGTACCCGGGCGCGAGTTCGTCGCCCGAGCCTCGCCCGATCTTGCGGATGTCGATCAGCGCGTCCGCGACCTCCGGCTTCCACCGGGCGACGTCGAGCGCGGCCAGCGACTCCGCCGCGTCGATCAGCGCCAGCCGCAGTCCGCGGTCCGCCTCGCCGAAGTCGGCAGCGATCGGCGGTGCTGCCGGCAGTACGGTCCACTGCACCGACGGGCCGACGTACGACGGAACGAGCCCGATCTCCGGGCCCGTGAGGACGACGGCCTCGCCGATCTCCAGCGCCGCCTCGTTGAACGCGGGCGGACCGCCCAGCCCGATCGGGTCGCCGGGAACGGGCAGCGCGAGATGAGCCTGCTTCGTCCCCGCGGCGCGGAGCAGGTTGAGCGCGACCGGGAGCGTGGCCGGTGCGGGATGGCCGGCCAGACCCGCGACGTGGTGACCGACGTCGTCACCGAGGATCTTCTGCGCGGCGGTGTCGGGATCGCAGGCACCGGTCAGCATCGCGTTCGTCCAGACCGTGAACCGGACCGAGGCGGAGGTGGTCAGCACGACCGCAAGTCTGTCAGAGGGCCGGCCGGACCCGCCTCACCGACCAACCGCGGCGCCAGGTCGGCCGGTCCGCCCGGAGTGCGCCGCCCAGGCGCCAGTACGTGCGTTTGGTCAGTGCCGGGAGTCCGCCTGCACGACCCGCGCACCCGGCAGAACCGCCCGGACGCGGACTCGCGGGAGTCCGCTCACACCACCCGCCCACCCAGCAGAACCGCCCGGACGCGGACTCGCGGGAGTCCGCCCACACCACCTGCGCACCCGGCAGAACCGCTCGGACGCCGACCCCTTAGGTTTTGATCATGACTGCAGTGGTGGAGCTGGCCGGCGTGACGGTCGTTCGTGGGGACGCGCGTCTGCTCGACGGGATCGACTGGACCATCGACGAGGCCGATCGCTGGGTGGTGATCGGGCCGAACGGTGCCGGCAAGACCACGCTGCTGCAGATCCTCGCCGCCCAGGTGCATCCGACGGCCGGTGTGGCCGGACTGCTCGGCGACGTGCTCGGCGCGGTCGACGTGTTCGAGCTGCGGCCGCGGATCGGGCTCACCAGCGCGGCACTCGCCGACCGGTTGCCCAAGAGTGAACGGGTGTCCGACGTCGTCGTGTCGGCGTCGTACGCCGTGCTCGGCCGCTGGATCGAGCAGTACGACGAGCTGGACCACGAGCGGGCCACCGCGCTGCTGGCGGAGCTGGGCATCGCGCACCTGGCCGACCGGACCTTCGGCACACTGTCGGAAGGGGAGCGGAAGCGGGTGCAGATCGCCCGCGCGCTGATGACCGACCCCGAGCTGATGCTGATGGACGAGCCCGCAGCGGGTCTGGACCTTACGGGTCGCGAACAGTTGGTCCGCTCGCTCAGCTCGATCGCGACCGCCGCCGGTGCGCCCGCGATGGTGCTGGTCACCCACCACGTCGAGGAGATCCCGCCCGGCTTCACCCACGCCCTGCTGCTCAAGCAGGGCCGGATCGTCGCCGCCGGCCCGATGGACGAGGCTCTCACGGCAGAGAACCTCAGCGACACCTTCGACCTGGCCCTCACCCTCAAACAGGAAGAAGGCCGCTACACCGCCCGCGCCCTCTGACCGGAGCCCGGACGCGCGCCCGCGCGTCAAACATCTGACTCAGACCTCCGAACGTGGATAGGCTTGGGAAATGATGGATTGGCTGCGGGACAACATGTGGGCGGCGTGGCTGACGATCGCCGCCGTCCTCGGTCTGGCCGAGCTGGCCTCGCTCGACTTCACGTTGCTGATGCTGGCCGCCGGCGCGCTCACCGCGGCGGGCGTGGCCGCGTTCTTCCCGGGGCTGCTCTGGCTGCAGATCGTCGTCGGCCTGATCACCGCGGCCGCGATGCTGGGCGCGATCCGGCCGATGATCGTCCGCAAGATCCATCACGGCCAGGAGCTCAAGACCGGTTCGGCGCACGTGATCGGGCGCACCGGTGTCGTGGTCAAGGAGATCCATCCCGACGGCGGTGGCTCGATCCGGCTCGGCGGCGAGCTCTGGACGGCCAGTCCGTACGACGAGGTGTCGACGATCGCGCCCGGTACCCGCGTCGAGGTGATGTCGATCGACGGCGCGACCGCGGTCGTGTACCCGGTCAGCGATCCGCTGCACCACCAGGTCGAGAGCTCCGAGCCGCCGAAACCCACCGATCCGCCGCAGTCCTGAGCGTTGAGTGGTCCGCTGCCCGCAGTACTGTCGGAGGTAAGGCGGCAGCACGTGCCCGACGCGCCGGGAACCGGTACGCCGGATGGCCCGTCGATAGGAAAGACTGTCCGTCCTGAGCGTTCTGTCGAGTGGAGGGTCGAGTGACCGCGTTCCTCATAGTCCTGGCACTGGTCGCCCTGGTGGTGATCGTGACCTTGGTGAAGTCCGTCCGGGTGGTGCAGCAGCAGACCGTCGGCATCGTCGAGCGGTTCGGTAAGTTCAAGACCGGCCTGCAGCCGGGCCTGAACCTGCTGACCCCGTTCGTCGACAAGGTCCGCTACACCATCGACATGCGCGAGCAGGTGGTCGCGTTCCCGCCGCAGGGCGTCATCACCGAGGACAACCTG
>DASXXB010000067.1:0-5154 GCA_036503355.1 Kribbella sp.
TCACCTGGTTCGCGCGCCTGTTCGACGTCCCGCGCGCGGAGCGGAAGGAGCGCGTCGCGCACGCGCTCGAGACGATGGCGCTCACCGATTCCGCAGACCGGCTTGCGGGGACGTACTCCGGCGGCATGGTGCGGCGGCTCGAGCTCGCGCAGGCGCTCGTCAACCGGCCGGCGCTCCTGATCCTCGACGAACCGACCGTCGGTCTCGACCCGGTCGCGCGCGACAGCGTCTGGCGGCGCGTCGAAGAGCTGCGCGGCGCGACCGGCATGACCGTGCTGCTGACGACGCACTACATGGAGGAGGCCGACGCGCTGTGCGACCGCGTCGCGCTCATGCACCTCGGCTCGATTCGCGCCGAGGGCGCTCCCGACGAGCTGAAGGCGCAGATCGGGAACGGCGCCACGCTCGAGGACGTCTTCCGCCACCACACCGGCGGCAGCCTCGACGAGGACACGAAGGGAGGCCTGCGTGAAGTCCGGCGCTCTCGCCGCACCGCCCGCCGTCTCGGCTGAGGTCCCGCTCTGGCACCGCTACCCGAGCCGCGTCGGGACGTTCTGCCTCGTCGAGCTGCAGAAGCTCTCGCACGATCGCAAGGAGCTCTTCACGCGCGCGGTGCAGCCGATCCTGTGGCTGCTGATCTTCGGCGAGACGTTTGACAAGCTGCACGCGATCCCGACCGGCAAGCTTCCGTACCTCGACTTCCTCGCCCCGGGGATCATCGCGCAGTCGGGCCTGTTCGTCGCGATCTTCTACGGCATCCAGATCATCTGGGAACGTGACGCGGGCATCCTGACCAAGCTCCTCGTCACGCCGTCGCCGCGGTCCGCGCTGGTCGCGGGCAAGGCGTTCGCGGCCGGCGTACGGACGATCTCACAGGCCATCGTGGTGCTGATCGTCGCTGCGCTGCTCGGCGTCAGCCTGACCTGGAACCCGCTCAAGCTGCTCGCTGTCATGGTCGTCGTCGTGCTCGGCGCCGCGTTCTTCTCCTGCCTGTCGATGACGATCGCCGGCCTGGTACTGCGCCGCGACCGGCTGATGGGGATCGGGCAGGCGATCACGATGCCGCTGTTCTTCGCGTCGAACGCGCTCTACCCGGTCTCGCTGATGCCCGGATGGTTGCGGGCGGTGTCGCACGTGAACCCGTTGACGTACGAGGTCAGTGCCCTGCGAGGGCTCCTGATCGGCCAACCGACGACGTACTGGCTCGACTTCACGGTCCTGATCGTCGCGGCCGTCGCGGGCATCTGCGCCGCGTCCGCGCTCCTCGGCCGCCTCGCGCGTTAGAGATCGTGGCGGACCCAGACGTTGGGCTCCACGTAGACGGCGTGGTTGTGGGTGACGTCGGCGTGGACCGGGACGAGCGCGTTCGGTACGACGACGTCCCCTGTCCGGTCGAACGGGAGGCCGGTCCAGGAGCGCCACTCGTCGAGGGTTCCGGCGATCACCATCGAGCGGTGTGCCACCTGGAGGATCGTTCCGCCGGCCTTGACGTGAACACGGAGCCAGGGGTCCTCGGGCAGGCCGTCGGGCCTGCGTTGCTCGACGTACTGCGTCATCGGCTGGTGCGGGTCGGTCTTGCCGTTCGGACGGACCGGGGCGTAGAGCGCGGTGTGGCCTTTCGCCTTCACGGCCTCGCGCATCGCGGCGAGCATGTCGTGGGACAGGCCGCGGCCGAGATGGCTCGGGCGGATCAGGATCTCCAGGGCGCTCGACACATTCGGCGTACGGCGGTTGCGCAGGTCGTGGAAGCCCCAGTGCAGGACGCGGTCCCAGCCGCCGGACGGGAGGTCGGTGCGGTGCTCGTCGGGGAACACGAACGGGATGCTGCGGCCGTGTGCGACGAGCTCGCCGTCCTCGGTGGCGATCACGCACTGGTCCGCGAAGTGCACCGGGACCTGGCCCATGAACGCGTTGCCGATCGGGTCGTTCTTGATGAACTCGGGCCAGGCGTCGGCGAAGTCGTACAGCCGGTCAAGGTACTCAGGCCGCTCGGCCAAGGTGGTGATCTCTGGCATGTCCTGCAGTCTGACACCGGGCCAGGATCAGTACGGCGACCCCGGTGGTGACCAGTCCGGCGCCGATCAAGGTGTGCTCCGCGCCGACGGCACCGATGATCGGTCCGCCGGCGAGCATGCCGACCGCGCTGCTGGCGTTGACGACCACGCTCTGACCGGACAGCAACGCGCGACGGTCGGCGCCTACCGATGTACGGGTGATGAGGACGGAGATCGCCGCGATGCCGATCACCACGCCTACGCCCGACAGCGCGCCCATCAGTGCGACCATCGGCGGTGTCGTCCACACGCCCATCCCGATCCAGCACAGGCCGGACCAGCCCCAGGCGGCGACGGCGGTCAGTACGGGCTTGGTACGACGTACGACGGCCAGCGAGATCGCGGTACCTATCAGCGAGCCCACGCCGTACCCCGTCATTCCTGCGGCCAGGTAGACGCCTGGGTGACCGCGCTGCTCCCCCACGACCGACAGGCCGAGGGTGAACGCGAACCACGTGGCACAGCCCGTCCCGCGCACGATCCAGCCGTAGACGACATCGGTCCGGCCGCGCAGGCTCTCCCGGATCGACGGCACCTCGCCGCCATCTTCTGCCGAACGCTCCGCGCGGACTGTGCAGGCAAGCAGGCCTGCGCCGGAGACTGCCGCGGACTCGACCCACAGGAGTTGGTTCGTGATGCCGACCGAGACCGCTAGTGCGCCGACCGATGGACCGACCAGCATCCCGATCCGGCGGAGCCCGTCCTGCCACGTCAGCAGCAGGACCGCCCGGCCGGCACCCCAACGGTCGCCGGTGTCCGCGAGCAGCGCCGACCGCCCTGGGTTCGCCAGTGCATCTCCACAGCCGAGAAGCAGCCCGCTGACGACGAGCAACTCCGGCGAGAGGACGCCAAGCCCCGCAGCCGCCGGCACCGATGCCAGCGCGATCGCCGAGATCAGCGCCACGACCGCCAGGCGTGGACCCGAGTCCACCCATTGCCGCGCTTTCCTCGCCCACCACGGCGAGAGCAGTACCGGTACGCCGGCCGCACCACCGACCAGGCCGGTCGCCGCGACGGATCCTGTCTCCCGAAGGATCACCAGCGGCAACGCGACCTGCGCGATCCGGAACGCGAAGTCCGCCGTACCGCTCCCCGCCAGTAACGCCAGCGCCTCGGTTCGTGCCCGCACACCTTGAATTGTTGGCTTTCCGGCGCACCGCCGGTAGCTGCCGCGGGTTGGCTGCTTGCCATAGGCTCAACCTATGGCCTCATTACCCTCGGTCGACGACCTGCGTCTGGTCCAGGCCGTCACCCGCACCGGCGCCGTCGGTACCGCGGCCCGTGAGCTCCGCATCTCGCAGCCGTCCGCATCCCAGCGCCTCGCCCGCCTCGAACGACTCTGCGGCACCAAGCTCTTCGAGCGCGACACCCGCGGCGCCCGACCCACTCCGGCCGGCGCCGAGCTGAGCCGACGCGCCGACCACATCCTCGGCCACCTCGAGGAGGTGTACGACGCCACCCGCGCAGCCGCCGTTACGCAGCGGCTCGTCATCGGTACGTTCGCAAGCCTCGCGCCGATCCTGTTCCCGGTTCTCGACGCCGACCTCCCGGACCTGGAGATCCAGCAGCAGGTCGACCACGGCCACATCCTCGTGGAACGCGTCGCCGAGGGCACCATGGACGCTGCGTTCATCGCGATCGCCGAGCAGATGACGCTGCCCCGCGGCACCGTCGCCCGCCGCGTCGGCCGCGACGAACTCGTCCTGTTCGTACCGCCCGGAGCGCGCCCACCCGGCCGCGGACGTCAGCCTCTCAAGGACCGGCACATCGCGTTCTCGACGTACGACCGCGGCATCGAGGACATCCACTCCCGCCTGGCCGCGCTCGGCGCGATCCCACGGCGCGGCGTCACCCTCAGCACCACGATCGCGATGGCGCGCCGCCGCGCCCACCTCGCCCTCATCCCCCGCAGCGCCCTCGCCACCGAACTACGCCCCGGCGAACACCTCACCCCCGCCCCCTTCCGCTACCGCCTCACCCTCTCCGCAGTAACCACCCCCACCCCACCCACCCCCCTCCTGACCCACCTCCCCCACCTGAAAACCACCTTGAACTTGTCGTGAACGGTGGGGAGTTCGGGGTCGGAGCGAGGCAGACTGGTGGGTATGGGGCTTGGGGGGTTGGTGCGGGGGCGGCGGGTGCTGGCGGGGTTCTGGGGGGCGACCGTGGTGCAGGTTGTGGCCGTTGCGGTTGATGCGGGGATTCTGAGGCAGGTCAGCAAGGTGGCATTGATGCCGTTGCTGTGGCAGTGGGCGCGGACGCAGGACGCTCCGCCTCTGGTGCAGGCGGCGCTGCTCGCGTCGGCGGCTGGTGATCTGTTGCTGCAGGCGGACCTTCAGCTCGCCGGGATGGCGGCGTTCGCGGCGGCGCATGCCTGTTATCTCGCAGTGTTCCTGAAGGATCCGGCGCAGCGGTCCTGGCGGGTGCTCGCGGCGTACGCAGCGCTGTGGGCTGCCCTCATCACCGTCCTCTCCCCCGGGCTCGGCAGCCGGCGCGTCCCGGTCGCCGTCTACGCATTGTTGCTGACAGCAACCGCAGTCGCGTCCCGCTGGCACAATCCGCGGAGCGGTGCCGGTGGGGCGCTCTTCTTCGTCTCCGATGCACTGATCGCGCTGCGGATGTCCGGCCGCGACTTCCCGGGGCGGGGTGCGCTGACCATGGCGACGTACGCCGTGGGCCAGTATCTGCTGACCGACGGCGTCACCCGTACCGCAGGACGATCTGACCGGTAGTGGTCATCGGCGTTGACCCGTGGCCGGTGGCGCTATGGGGTGGACGGTATGGCGACCGTCGACGACGTACGACGACAGTTCCGGAACCCGCCGCCCGAGGGCCGGCCGATGATGCGCTGGTGGTGGTTCGGCCCGTCCATCGAGCGAGACGAAATCGGCCGCGAGCTGAACGCGATGGCCGCGGCGGGACTCGGCGGTGCCGAGGTCGCGTTCGTCTATCCGATGGGACCGGTGACGGCGCCGTTCGGATCGCCGGAGTTCCTCGAACTGCTCGGCCACGCGGCGCGGACCGCACGCTCGCTCGGCTTGCGGTTCGACGTGACCCTCGGGAGCGGCTGGTCGTACGGCGGCCCGCACATCGGCCCCGA
>DASXXB010000068.1:0-14783 GCA_036503355.1 Kribbella sp.
GACGGCCGCTCTGCCCACGACAGCACCGGCCCGGTGAGCGGCGGCGGAGACCGGGTTGCGACCGCGCGCCATGTCCTCACACTCGCCGACCGCGGGATTCGTGCGAGCCTCGTCCGGCTCCCGCCGGCGACCCACGGAGCCGGCGACAACGGGCTGACCGCGGCGGCAGTGGCCGCTGCGCGACGTGCCGGTGCGTCGGCGTACGTCGGCGACGGGTCGAACCGCTGGCCCGCGGTCCACCGGGACGACGCGGCAACGCTGTTCCGCCTCGCCGCCGAATCCGCGCCCGCCGGATCGGTCCTGCACGCGATCGCCGAGGAAGGCGTGCCGATCCGTCAGGTCGCGGAGGCGATCGCCACCGGGCTGGGCGTACCGGCGATCTCCGTCGAGGAGTCTCGCCTCGGCGACTATCTCGGATTCCTCGCCGGCTTCTGGGCGACCGACGGGCCGGCCTCCGCACACCTCACCCACGAGCTCGTCGGCTGGAAGCCCACGCACGCCGGCTGGCTCGAGGACCTCCGCGGTACCGCGTACTACGCCAGCTGATCAGGGGTGGTCGTACCAGGCGAGGGAGGCGATGCGCCAGCCGTCCGGGGAGTTGACGAACTGGATGGTTTTGTTGCCGCCACCCTCGAACGGCTGCCCGTCGCGTACGCCGGACTTCTGGTAGGTGCTGAACCGGACCGCGAGGTCGCCGTCGATCTCGGTCCGCTCGGAGACCTCCCACTCGGTGAACTCGGTCAGCCGGCCGTCGGACAGCAGTTCGCGGCGCGGTTCGATGAAGCCCTCCACGCCGTACACACTGAACTGTGGCGCAGTGCACACGATCACGCCGTCGGCGAGCATCAACCGCCGGATCCGGTCCACGTCCGGGGCCTGGCCACCCCGGTTGTCGAAGGCCCCGAAGAACTCTGTGGTCAGACGATCGATCTCGGCCTTGGACATGACCGCGATCCTAGCGGGCTACCGGGGTGAGACGGTTCGGGTCAGGGGTAGCCAGACGGACATCTCGCCGGGGCCGCGGTTCGCCCAGAGGGCGTACGGGACGAGTTGGATGTCGAGGGGACGGGCCGGTGTTCGGTCGAGTTCGGCGTACAGGAGACCTTGTGGGGTGCTCCCGCTGACGAGGGCGGCCGATGCGCGGAGCAGGGCGTGCCCGGCGAACATCCCGGTGCCGGGGACTTCGGTGATGACCGTGTCCTGCGGTACGACGACATCCTCCAGACCGACGCCGTCCGGGAGATCGGCGCTCTCCAAGCAGTACACGACCGGGCCGCGCGTGACGCAGACCTGGTTGGTCGCCTCCTCGACGAAGTGGTGGGCGGTGAGGACCCGAGGGCGGAGCGGAAGCCGCACGCTGACCGTGTCGTTACTCCATTCGCGGTCGAGGACGACGTATCCCCGGTCCAGCTCGTCCCGCGCGACAGGGCTTCCGTCGATCTCGATCCCGTCGGCCCAACCGGGCACCCGGATCCGCAGCCGGCCACGGACCGGTCGCTCCGCGCTGACCTCCAGCCGGACGTCGCCGGAGAGCGGGAAGTCGGTCTCCTGGCGCACCGTTACCGGCACCCCGGCGAAGGTCGTCCTGACCTCCCCCGCAGCGAACTGATGGACCCAGAGCTCGTCCTGGCCGTGCCCGTAGACGTAGTACGGCAGCTCGGCGGACACCCGCGCGATGTTCGGCGGGCAGCAGAAGCAGGCCTGCATGTACTCCTGCCGCAGCCGCTCCTCGGATGGCGGCGGCGCCACGTCCTTCGGGTCCCCCGGCCGCCGCAGCGGATAGGTCAGGTCCCGGACCTGGCGGAGCGGGTTGACATAGAAGTACGTCGCGCCGTCGTCCCCGACCATGGCGGGCAGCGCGTTGAAGAGCACCCGCTCGATCTCGTCGGCGTACCGCGCGTCGCCGGTGCGCACCAGCATCCGCCAGGCCCAGAACACCAGCCCCAGCGAAGCACACGACTCGTTGTACGCCGTTGTCTGCGGCAACTGGTACGGGCGGCCGTACGACTGGTGCACCTTCGTGATCGAGTAGTAGTCCTGGTCCGCGTCCGGCGACGCGCCGTCGTACAGCGCTCCGCAACCGCCGGTGACGTACAGCTTGCTCGAGACGAGGTCGTTCCAGATACTGTCCAGCGCCGAGGCGACCGCTTCGTCCCCGGTTTCGATCGCGTAGTCGGCCATGCCGGCGTACAGGTAGTTGGCGCGGACCGAATGACCGACGGCCCGGCGTTGATCGCGGACGGGCAGGACGTCCTGGTTGTCGTCGGTGCCGGCGCTGCCCTTGCCGCCGTGCAGGTCGAGCAGCGTCCCGGCGAGCTCCAGGTAGGCCTTGTCGCCGGTCACGCGATAGAGCTCGACCACACCCATGTAGTGCGATGGACAGACGTTGCACTCGGCCAGCCGCTCCGGACCCTGCTTGCTCTGTACGGCGAGATAGTCCGCGATCCGGCGCGCCACCGCGAGCAGTGTTTCCTCGCCGGTCACCCGGTAGTGGACGCAGGCCAGCGTCATCAGGTGACCGAAGTTGTAGGTCTCGAAGTCGGTTCCCACCGCGAGCGGTTCGTCGTCCGACCCGTTGCCGCGGGCAATCTGTGTCTTCGTGTGCAGGTACCCGTCGTCGCGTTGCGCGCGGGCGATCGCCGCGGCGGACTTCTCGATGATGCCGCGCAGCCCGGCGTCGCCGGTCTCGGCGATCGTGACCGTCGCCGCCTCCAGCCACTTGTAGAGGTCGCCGTCCATGAACGGCGGGCCGTCGTGCTCGCCGACCGCGTCGCCGGCCGCCACGAGGAAGTTCTCGTAGGCGTGAGCGACCTCGGGGTCGAACATGATCGCGCCCATCGACGGAATCGTCACGTCCAGCGCACGGCGGTGCAGCCGCGCCAACGGGCCGTTGCCGTCGAGCGTGACGGCGTTCGCGGGCAACGAGGAGAGCCGGGCGTGCGGACTGGACGTGGTGTCGGTGAGCAAGGTGAGCCTCCAGGGGGCGCGGAAGGTCAGACGGACAGGGAGTTTGCGGTCGGGTCAGTCGTGAGTGCCCGACCGGTGCGGATGTCGTCGAACAGGTTTGTGTGTCCCATCTGCCCGCCCTTCAGCACGACCTCGAACTGCTCGACGTGCGTCGAGCCGCCGGCGTGGCACAGGGCGACGTTGCCCCAGGGCCGGGCCGCGATCCGGAGGCGCTCGACACCGAGACGACGGAGCACGTTGCCGGAGGTGTCGCCGCCGGACAACACCAGTCGGATATCACGAGACAGACAACTGTCGCCGATGGCTGCGAGCGCATCCTCGATGGTTGCGCTCGGCACCTTCCGCCCGCCGATCACCGAGTCCACGACAACGCCCATCCCGGTCCCGAGCGCGGTCCGGACACGGTCCGCGGTCTCAGGGGCGAACAGATCGAGTACGACCCAGCCGGCGGCGGTCGCGGCGTCAATCTGGCGGCGCGTCAGGTGCGAACGGCTGCCGTTCAGCACGAGGGTCGGGCCGGCGGCGGGCGCGATCGTCGTGGTGAGTGGCGGCAGTCGACGCGGGACGGAGGCCTGGCGACCGAGCGCGCCGCTGATTCCCCCGGAACCGATGACGAAGCGTTGTCCTCCACCGGCGAGGATCGCGGTCGCCAGCCGGTCCAGATCCTCGTCGCTGACGGCGTCGCAGACGACACCTGCCGCGCGTTGATCCGCGAGCAGTCCGGGTAGTTCGCCGTACGCCGGCCAATGCACCGCGCCCAACTCGAGCTTCGTCTGCGCGCCGAGGTGCAAGCGCAGGTCCGACTCGGTCACCGGGGTCACCGGATGCGCGCTCATCGTGGGCTGCCGATCCAGGCGGAAGACGCTCCCGGCGTCGCGCGCGAAGTGGTGACTGAAGAACGTGTAGCGACCGGCATCGGGCTGCGCGAACACGATCGGCACCGGGGCGCCGGGAAAGAGGCCGACAGCCAACTCGAGGACCCGCCCGATGCTGCCGACATGCGGCGCGGAGTCGGCGGTCGAACAGGCCTTGTACTGCACGATCCGGGCATCGAGCTCGCGTAGCCGCCGCAGCGCGGGCAGGATCTCGGCCTCCATCTGCTCGGTCGCCAGCGATCGCGCCGTACCGGCGATGCCGACCACGTCGGTGTCCTCGTGGTCGACGGCGAGGTCCGGCGCGGTGACGAGGACCCCGGACAGACCGGCGCGCCGGAACTGCAGCAGCGCGTCGACCGATCCGGTGAAGTCGTCGCCGTAGAACCCGGCGAACACCATCAGCCGCGGCCGAACGTGTCGAGCGCCGTCGCCAGCGCCGGGACCCCGGCCGCCCGGTCGTCGAGGGATTCGCCGGACAGCGTCGCGTCCCACGCCTGCCGCATCGCGAGTACGCCGTTCGCGGAGCCGTCCGGATGACCGTGGATGCCGCCGCCGGCGAGCACCAGCAGGTCGGTGGTCTGCGTCCGCTCGTACGTGATCGGAGCGAGCCCCGGCGTCTGCGCGGACGACAGCACCGGCAAGGCCTGATAGCCGCCGAGGAGCGGTTCGCGGACGGCGGTGATCGAGGCGAGCACCTCGTCGTCGGTCTCGTAGAACTTGTTGGCAAACCCATTGGTATGGACGTGGTCCGCGCCGGCCAGCCGGGCGAGCTTCTGCCAGACGCGGAAGTCGATGCCGAGCTGTGGCGAGCGGGCGTACGCGCCGTACATCGCGCGATGCCCGTGGATGGGCAGCTGCGACCGTTTGCTCACGTACTCGAGCCCGGCGAGTCCGACCAGGTTCACGCACACCATCACGCAGGACCCGCCCGCGGCGAGCACCACGTCGTGGTTCTCGGCGAGCCGGTCGATGTCGTCGGTGATGTTGAAGGCGTACATCGGCATCCGGCCGGTCCGGTCCGCGACCGCCTTCAATGCGTCCATCACCACGTGCACCCGCTCGTGCAGCGGCAACCCCGGCGGGTTGCCCTGGAGCTCGTCGTCCTTGATGAAGTCGATCCCGGCTTCACCGAGTTCGGTGACCAGCTGCGCGAGCTGCTCGCCGGTCAGCCCGATGCTCGGCTTGACGATCGTGCCGATCATCGGCCCGTCCGGCCGATCCAGCAGCCGCCGGGTCCCCTCGACGCCGAACTGCGGGCCCCGGTAGCGCTCGGCGAACGCCGCCGGAAGGTCGAGGTCGACCAGCCGCAACGCACCGACGTCACGGAGTTCGAACAGGTTGCCCGCGACCGCCGCGAGCAGGTTCGGGATCGACGGCCCGAAGTTCACCAGCGGGAACCGGATCGTCACCCGGCCGCGGCGAATGTCGTTGGGGTCACCCACCATCCCGGGCAGTGGCGGCCGTCCGCCGGCCGGCAACTCCTCGACGGCCACGACCGAGGCGCCGTGCCGCGCGCGCAGGTCGTCGGTCTCCCGGGCGACCCGCAGGAACGTGCCACAGGACTGCTCCCCCGCCATCACCTCAGCGGCACGTTCGAGCGGTCCGGCGGTTTCGATCTCGTAGACGGCAGTGACGAAGTCGGACACAGCAGACCTCTCAGTGGGCGAACGGGACGGTGAAGGTGTGCCGGCCGTTGCCGACCTGCTCGGGCTCGCGACCCGGCAGCCGGACGACGCCGTCGGCGCCCGTCGGCACCGTCACCTCCGCACGCAGTTCGCCGTCCTCGATCGACCAGGCGATGGCGGCCCGCCCGTACGGCGTGTCGTGCTCCGCCCGGGCCCAGGTGAGTCCGCCACCGGGCCGCGGCTGGAACAGGATCGACCGGTAGCCCGGCGCCGCCGGAGCGAGGCCCGCGACCGACCGGTGCATCCAGTCCGCGACGGCGCCCAGCGCGTAGTGGTTGAACGAGGTCATCCCGCCCGGGTTCACCGTGCCGTCCGGGCGCAGGCTGTCCCACCGCTCCCAGATGGTCGTCGCGCCCTGGGTGACGGCGTACAGCCAGGACGGGCATTCCTTCTGCAGCAGTACGTCGTACGCGGAGCCGACCGCACCTGCGCGGGTCAGCGCGTCGCAGAGGATCGGCGTACCCGCGAATCCGGTGGCGATCAGGTTCCCGTCCTCGGCGACGAGCTCGGCGAGACGTCGTCCGGCGGCCGCCCGCTGCTCGGCGTCGCCGATCAGCTCGAACTCCAGAGCGAGCGCGTACGCCGTCTGCGCGTCGCTCGTCATCCTGCCGTCGGCGCCGACGTACTCCGCGCAGAACGCGTCTCGCACCAGCGCGGCCAGCTCGCCGTAGCGTTTCGCGTCGTCCGCGTGCCCGAGAACCTGTGCGGTCTTCGCCAGGTGCTCCGCGGACCACGCGAAGTAGGCGGTGGCGACAAGGTACCGGTCGGTGCGCGCGTCGGCCGGATCGTCCGGCGGAGCAGCCGGATCAAGCCAGTCACCCAGCTGGAAGCCCTTGTTCCACAGGTGATCCGGCCCCGCGAGCCGGTCCATGAGATCGACCCAGGCCTTGGCACTGTCGTACTGCGCACGCAGTACGCCAGTGTCGCCGTACCGCTGGTACAGCACCCACGGCGTCAGCACCGCGACGTCACCCCACAACGCGCCGGGCCGGATCGGCGTCCACATGTCGTGCGCGGGAATCACCGGGACGTACCACGGGACGCACCCGTCCGGCAGTTGCTCGACCGCGACGTCCTGCAGCCAGCCCGACAACATCCCGGCCACGTCGAACAGGTACGACGCCGTCGGCGCGAACACCTGGATGTCGCCGGTCCAGCCGACCCGCTCGTCCCGCTGCGGGCAGTCGGTCGGGATGTCGAGGAAGTTGCCCCGCATGCTCCACACGACGTTCTCGTGCAGCTGGTTCACCAACGGGTCGGAGCAGGCGAACCAGCCGGTCCGTTCGAGGTCGGTGTGCAGCACCCGCGCAACCAGGTCACCGGCGGCCACGGCCTGTTCGAGATCACCTGGCCAGCCGTCGATCTCGGCGTACCGGAAGCCGTGGAACGTGAACCGCGGCTCCCACTCCTCGACGTCGCCGCCCTTGAGGATGTAGGTGTCCGTCGACTTCGCGCCACGCAGCGGGCGCTGGTAGATCTCGCCGTCCTGAAGGACCTCGGCCGTCCGGATGGTCACCGTGTTCCCGCGCTCGCCCCGCACCCGGATCCGCAGGCGGCCGACGAGGTTCTGGCCCAGGTCCAGGACGAGGCGGCCGCTCGGAGTCCGCAGTACGGCTGTCGGCACGACCTCCTGCGTACAGCGCACCGGCGGGCCGTCGGGCGCGACCAGCGTCGCCATGTCGCGCTCGTGCACCGCGACCGCGGTCCAGCCGCTCGCGTCGAACCCGGGCGCCGACCATCCCGGCTGCTCCTCGCGGGCGTCGTACGTCTCGCCGTCGTAGTTGCCGGTGAACACGATCGGGCTCGGCGCCGCCTGCCACTCGGGGCCGGTGGCAACGATGTCGGACGAACCGTCGGCGTACTGCACCTCGAGCTGACCGATGAAGGACTGGTCGCTGCCGTACAGGTTGCGGAATCCACCCTTCCAGCCGATGCGGCCGCGGTACCACCCGTCGGCGAGCCAGGCACCGAGGACGTTGGCGCCCGGCCGGACCAGCGATGTGACATCGTAGGTGTAATAACGCAGCCGGGAGCCGTAGACGGTCCAGCCCGGGGACATGCTGTCGTCGCCCGTCCGCACGCCGTTGATCTCCGCCTCGTAGAGACCGTGTGCGCTCGCGTACAGACGCGCCCTCGTCACCGGGCCGCGGAGCTCGAACGCGTGCCGGACCAGCGCGGGCCGGCGATCCGACTCCGGCTCCTCGGGCCAGCCGGCGCCGACCGGCACCGCCGTCCAGTCGGCCGGATCGAGAAGTCCGGTTTCGGCCACGCCGGCGTCACTCCAGTCCGACCAGCCGCCACCGTCACCACCGCTTGCACCACGGACTTCACCACGGACGCGCACGCGGACCTCGGCACGCTCGCGCGAACGCAGCGGCGCGTCCGGCCACGGTACGACGACACTCTCCGCGGACTCCACCACCGAGCTATGCCTGGCCCCGCCGTCGCGCACGACCTCGACCTCGTACGCCGTCTGTCGCCAGCCGGGCTCGGCGTCGGTCCGCCAGGACAGCCGCGGGGTCGGCGTACCGATGCCGAGGGCGGCGCGATGATGTTCGAACGTAGGCCGGGACGGGGCGGTCATGAGCGCACATTGACACGTTTCAGAGGAATTGGTCAACCAGTTGACCAGTCCCGGCCACCCTGCCTACGCTGCGCTCGTGACCGCCGCCGGAGGTACGCCGTTCGTCCGGACCCGGTTCCGCCCGGTCCAGCGGCTCTCGGCCGCGAGTGTGGTGGCGCGGCAGCTGCTCGAGCAGCTAGGTGCCGATCAGGTCCCGGTCGGCGCCCGGCTGCCGTCCGAGCGCGAGCTGGCACAGATGCTCGGGGTCGGACGGTCGACATTGCGGGAGGCGATCGCCGCGCTCGAGCTGGTCGGCCTCGTCGAGGTTCGGCCCGGGTCCGGAAGCTACCTGCGCGCGAACAGCAGCCAGTTGCTGGCGCAGACGCTGCAATGGAGCCTGGCGCTCGGCGAGCCCGAGATCGGCGACCTGGTGGAGGTGCGGGAGGAGCTCGAACTGCTCGCCGCCCGGCTTGCCACCGCGCGCGCCGACGCGGACCAGATCGAGCGGCTGCGCGGGCACGTCGACCGGATGCATGCCGCCGGCAACGACATCGACGCGTTCGTGCAGGCCGACGTCGCGTTCCACCTCGAGATCGCCACGATCGCCCGGAACGTCGTCCTGGAGAGCCTGCTCAAGAGTCTGCAGTCCCTGCTCGCCGACTGGTTCGAGCGCACGCTGCGGGTGCCCGGCACGATGGAAGCCACGCTCGGCGAGCACGACGCGGTGTTCGAGGCGATCCAGCACGGCGATCCGGACGCTGCCGCCGCGGCGATGGCCGCACTGATGACCGCCGCCGACCACCGCGTGCGGCGTTCCCCCTAGCTTCAGTCCCGATGTACGACGACGCCCGGCGGTGCGACGAGCTCCGCGCGCTCGCCGTCGTACCGGACCTTGACCTGACCGGCCGGGGTGGGGACGATCAGCCGGAAGGGAGCCATGGCCGGAGGGATCTGTGGGTCGAAACGGATCTGCGTCCAGCCGGCGGTTTCGGGGCGGAGGCCGACGATCCCCTCGATCAGGACGGGAATCGGCGCGCTCGCCCAGCCGTGGCACAGGCTAGTGTTCCACTTCTGGTCCTTGCTCCACACCTCGCAACAGGCGGTCGCGCCTTCGGTCAGCATGGTCGACCACGAGTTCTGATCCGCCCCACTGATCAACTCGTACGCCAGCGCCGCTTCACCGTGGGCGGTCAACGCGTTGAGGACGAAGTACGCCAGGTACGTCCCGCAGTTCAGGCGGCGTTCGCGGACCAGCTCGACGATCCGCGGTACGGCGCTGCCGGGAGCGAGTCCGAAGTACAGCGGAAGGACGTTCGCGTGCAGCGAGCTGTGGTCAGAGAGCTCGGCGTCGGCGAACAGGTCGCCCGGCCGGAGGAACGTGCGCAGGAAGGCTTCTCGCAGTCGTGGGAGCTCGTCTTCGTACGGGATGCCGAGGATGTCCTTGATCTGCTGGGCGGCCTGGACACAGCCGTAGTAGAAGGCGTTCACCACGTTGTGGCAGCCCGGTCCCACAGGTCGGCCGAGCGAGAAGTCGTACCCGTCCCGCATCCCCTCGGGCCAGTCCACCAGGTTCCACTTGTCGACGACGTCGGTCAGTAGGCCGTCGGGCCGCGCAAACGCCTGGAAGTGCGCGAGGATTCCGTCGGCAACCTCGACCATCTCCCCGAGGAAGGCGGCGTCACCGGTGTAGCGGTAGTACGTCAACAGTTGCAGCGGCCACTGCAGTGAGAAGTCCGCGATCTCCTGCATCAGATGCCCTGGAGCGACGGCCAGTAGTCCGGGACAGATCGTGCGGGTCAGGGCGAACTCGGTGATCGCCTTCCGGAGCAGCCTCGGATCGCCGCTCAGATACAGGTGCGAGTGGCCGATCACAGTGTTGTCGCCGAGATACTGGCCCTTCTCCCGCGAAGGGCAGTCGACGAAGTTCTCCTGCGCACACAGCTGGACGCCACGCCGGCACAACGCCCAGATCCGGTTCAGCTGCTCGTCCGCGGACTCGAACTCGCAGCGTTGCCTGTCCATCGGGTAGTGCCGCACCGTCGCCGCGAAGCTCGACGGCCGCAGCACGCCCGGCGGTGCCTGCACCTCGACGTACCGGAACGCCTTGTATTCGTACTGTTCGAGCACATCGTCGCTCCCGGAGAGCGTCCAGAACTCTTCGTACGTGCAGTTGCAGCGCATCTCGAAGCGCACGCTGCCGTCCTCGTTCAGCTCCTCGCCGAACCGCAGCCGCACGGTGTCACCGGATTCGCCGCGGGCACTCACCTCGAACTGACCCGTGAGCTCCTGCCCGAAGTCGATCAGGTAGTGACCGTCTCCCAGTGCGACCACGTTCTCCGGTGCGAGCGAGTAGACCTGCAGCGGCGGTGTCGGCTGCGGAACCAGCGTGTGACCGAGGTCCTCGCGAACCGCAACCGGCGACCAGACTTCGTCGTCGGCCAGCTTGCGCTGGTCGATGTTCTCGAGGAACTGGGTGTCGTAGCCGACGGTCTCCGCCGGGCCGTACTGCGGCGCAATCCGGTACTGCCACGACCCGTCGGTGCCGAGTAGCACACCCGTCTCGGTGTGCAGCTCCGCGATCATCCCCTGCCGCAGGTCGCCGCTGTTGTACGCCCGGTTCACCAGGCCCTGGTAGTAGACGTCGACGTCGATCACGTTCTCGCCGGCCCGCAGGTGACGGCGTATGTCCCACTCGTTGAAGTAGTAGTGGAACGAGTAACACTGCGCGGGCCCCTGACCGACGTACTCACCGTTGACGTACAGCTTGTAGTAGTCGTCGGCGGTGATCCGCAACACGGCCTGTTCCGGCAGGTTGTCGAGGAGGAACGATTTCCGCACCAGCATGTGCCGGTTCCGCAGCTCCGGCGGATGCTCGTACTGCGGGTGCTCGCCGGCCTCCTTGTGCAGCAGGTCCACCGGCTCCTGACCGGCGAACGCAGGATCCGAGATCCACCGCGCCATCCAGTCGGTCACCGCTCTACCCTAACGGGTCTGTTAGTTAGCTCACTAACCATTAGCGGGCTTAATATTGCTAAACTCGATGTGTGGCGAGGACGAAAACGCGTCCGGTGGACAACCCGCTGGCGCTCGAGCATCAGGTGTGTTTCGCGCTGGCGGTCGCTGCGCGGAGCGTCATCGCGCTGTACCGTCCGTTGCTCGAGCCGATGGGCCTGACGCACCCGCAGTACCTTGTGATGCTGGCGCTGTGGGAGTTCGAGCCGGTGTCGGTCAAGGACCTGTCCGGGATGCTCCAGCTCGAGCCGGCGACGCTGTCCCCGCTGCTCAAGCGGCTCGAGAGCACCGGCCTGTTGCGGCGCGACCGCGACTCCAGGGACGAGCGCTCACTGGCCGTCGCCCTCACCGAGAAGGGGCGGACGCTGCGCGATCAGGCACTGGAGGTGCCGCCGGCGATCGTCGACCGGCTCGGCATGGACATCGACGAACTCCTGCAACTGCACGAACGCCTGACCCGGGTGATCGCCGCGGCCAAGAGCACCGGCACCCAGAAACAGAGTGAACAATGATCGACGACGCCCCCGCAGCACCACAGGCCAGGCGCCCGGTCCGCCGCCGGACGCCGCGCCCGATGAACGTCGAGACCGTCCAGCGCTGGGTGGTGTCCGCCATCCTCTTCCACGTCGGCAGCGTCCCGGCCGTCACGCTGGCCGTCTACAGCATCGGTGTCTCCCACAACGACTTCGGCAAGGGCGTCGGCCTGTGGATCATGTCCGCGGTCATCGGCCTGCTCACCGCCGCCGGCATCCTCGCCCTCCACCGCCGCTTCCCCTCCGCCTGGACGCTCCTCGGTGCACTCCCCACCGCCGTCACCGGCTTCTACATCTTCGGTTAGCGTCGGCGGCTTGACCTTGACGTAGGGTCAAGGCTTCATGCTGGTCGGCATGAGTGCAGATTCGGCGATTCGGGTGCGGGGGCTGCAGAAGTCCTACGGCAAACAGGAAGTGCTGCGTGGGGTCGATTTCGACGTGGCGCGGGGCAGTATCTTCGCGTTGCTCGGCTCCAACGGCGCGGGCAAGACGACGACGATCAGGATCCTCGCGACGCTCCTGAAGGCGGACGCGGGCACGGCCGACGTCAACGGCTTCGGCGTCGCGGCACAGGCCGCGGACGTGCGGAGGTCGATCAGCCTGACCGGACAGTTCGCAGCCGTGGACGAGATCCTCAGTGGCCGCGAGAACCTCGTGCTCGTCGCGAAGCTGCGGCACCTCCAGAACCCGGGCACGATCGCGGACGACCTGCTGGAACGCTTCTCCCTGACCGAGGCGGCCGCGCGCAGAGTGGCGACGTACTCCGGAGGGATGCGCCGCCGGCTGGACATCGCGATGAGCCTGATCGGCGACGCGCCGGTGATCTTCCTGGACGAGCCGACCGCGGGGCTCGACCCCGAGGCGCGGATCGAGGTGTGGCAGATGGTCAAGGAGCTCGCCGGCTCCGGTACGACGGTATTGCTGACCACGCAGTACCTCGACGAGGCCGAGCAACTCGCGGACCGGATCGCGATCCTGCACCAGGGCCGGATCATCGCGAACGGCACCCTCGCCGAGCTCAAGCAGCTCTTCCCGCCTGCCCAGGTCGAGTACATCGAGAAGCAGCCGACGCTCGAGGAGATCTTCCTGGCCATCATTGGAGACCAGCGATGAACACGTACTTCTTCAGCGACACCCTGGCCCTGACGGTCCGGACGTTGCGGCACATCACCCGCAGCCTGGACACGATCATCACCACCGTGCTGACGCCCGTCGCGCTGATGCTGATGTTCGTGTACGTGTTCGGCGGGGCGATCTCCACCGGGACGAAGTACATCAACTTCATGCTGCCCGGGATCCTGCTGATCACGATCGCGTCCGGCATCTCCTACACCGCGTTCCGCCTGTTCATGGACCTGAAGAGCGGGATCCTCGAACGCTTCCAGTCGATGCCGATCGCCCGCTCGGGCCTGCTGTGGGCCCATGTGATCACGTCGATGGTCGCGAACCTGATCGCGCTCGTGATCGTCGTCGGTGTCGCGCTGCTGATGGGGTTCCGCTCGAGCGCCGGCGTCCTGGCCTGGCTCGCGGTCATCGGCATCCTGCTGCTGTCGACCCTGGCGCTGACCTGGCTCGCGGTGATTCCCGGGCTGACCGCGAACTCGGTGGAGAGCGCGGGCGCCTTCGCCTACCCGCTGATCTTCCTGCCATTCGTGAGTTCGGCGTTCGTGCCCACGCAGACCATGCCCGGCCCGGTGCGGTGGTTCGCCGATCATCAGCCGGTGACGTCGATCGTCGACACGATCCGCGCCCTGTTCGCCCGGGAACCGGTCGGCAACGACATCTGGACGGCGCTCGCATGGTGCGTCGGCGTGCTGGTCGTGGCATACGTCCTGGCGATCCTCGCCTATCGCCGGAAGTCCGCGTGAGGCAGGCTTGAGCCCATGCTCACCATCAGCCAGCTGGCGTCGTACGCCGGAGTGACGGTGCGGGCAGTGCGCCACTATCACAAGATCGGGCTGTTGCCGGAGCCCGAGCGCGACCGTTCGGGCTACCGGTTGTACGACTCCGCAGCGGTCGTCCGGCTGATCCGGATCCACACCCTGGCCGACGCCGGCGTACCGCTGGCCCGCGTCCAGGAACTGCTCGGCGCGGACCCCGACGAGTTCCAGGCCGGCGTACAGGAGATCGACAAGGACCTGCGCGCCGAAATCCGGCGGTTGCAGGACAGTCGCCGGCGGCTCGCGAGGCTTGCGACCGGCGACCACCTCGCGCTCCCGGCGAGTGTGGTGGGCTATCTCGACCGGCTGCGCAGTCACGGCGTCAGCGAGCGCTACATCGACATGGAACGCGACGCCTGGATCATGATCGCGGCCCAGGTGCCGGAGGTGATCGACACCGTGATCGCGGCGAAGCACCAGCAGCTGGAGGATCCCGACGCGCAGAAGCTCTACAGCCTGGTGAGCGAGGCAGTCGACAACCAGGGCGACGAGGCTCTGCTGGTCGAGATCGCGGACCTCCTGGAGCGCCTGTACATTCGCGCCGCCGAGGCCGGTGAGCTAGGCGACGAGCCCTTCGACGACAAGCTCGTCGAACTGCTGGACGCGGTCATGCTGGAGTCGGCACCCGAGGCCGCCCGACTGCTCGCGATCCTCGAGGACCGCGGCTGGAAGGGCTGGACCCGCATCGAACAAATCCCCGCCGAGAGACTGCGCATCAGCGACGGGCACTCCTCCAGCAGGTCAGGGCTCGGTGGGTGAGGTCTGCTTGGTCTTGGAGGGTTTGGCGGAGGACCGGAGTAGTCCCGGTGGCGGCCAGCTGGCGGGCTCGGGTGAGCGTGGAGTTGTCGGCTACCGCGACAGGGAATGCGTAGCGGGCCAGGCGGTTCGCCGCGGCGGGGTCCGTGGATTCGGCGAAGGTGATCAGGCGTTCGAGGAACTGCACCGGGCGGTCGGCCAGTACGTCGGTCTGGCGTGGTTGCCACAGTGCCGTGGCGAAGGTTCGCAGTACTGAGGCAGGGATGCCCGGCGGGGTGAGCAGCAGGTTGAGCGCAGTGTCTTTCGCGCGTGCGGTCGGGGTTGCGGCCCGGGCGGCGGCTGCGTGCCAGGTGGCGTCCGGATCGGGGTCCTTGGCTTGTTCGGCGTCGATCTGGTGCGGGCCGGCGAAGTCGAGAGCGACCAGGCGGGTGAGCAGGCGCCAGCGGATCGGT
>DASXXB010000069.1:0-1583 GCA_036503355.1 Kribbella sp.
GCGGTGGGAGCTGGCTCGGGGGATGAGGCGGGCGCCCAGAGTGGTGGCGGTGGGGGGACGGGTGTTGTCGGCGATTCGCGCCAGCAGGAGGCGGGCGGCGACGGTGCCGATCTCGTACGCCGGTTGCGCCACCACCGACAGTGGCGGGTCGACGAGGGCCGCCCACGGTGCATCGTCGAACGTGACGAGGCCGACCTCGCTCCCGGCCCGCACGCCACGCTCCTGCAGGGCTTGCAGTACGCCGACCGCCATCGCACTGTTCGCGATCAGCAGTGCGTCCGGCGGCTCGGCCTGGGAGAGCAGATCGAGCGCTGCGCGGTGCGCACCGGCGGCCTTGTACTCGCAGCGTCGTACCAGCTTGGTCGTACTGCGCCGGCGCGCCGCCTTCAACGCGTCGCGGTATCCGGCCAGCCGGTCGTCGGCGGTGCGGACCCCGCTGGGCCCGCTGATGCAGCCGATCCGTTCGTAGCCTTGGGCAATCAAATGTGCGGTCGCCTCGCGGGCGGCGAGCCGGGTGTCGACCAGTACGACGTCGCTGTCCGCGCCGGGCAGCGGCCGGTCCACCGCGACGTACGCCGTACCGCGGGCCGCGAGCTTCGCGACCGAGGACGCCGGGCCGCTCGGGGACAGGATGACGCCCGCGACCCGTTCCTGGATGGCGATGTCGACGTACCGGTTCTCCTTGTCCGCGCTCTCGTCGGAGTTGCAGAGCACGACCGAGTACCCGACCTCGTGCGCGACGTCCTCGACACCGCGCGCGATCGCGGTGAAGAACGGGTTCTCGACGTCGGAGATGATCAGCGCGACCACCGCGGCCTCCTGGCGGCGCAGGTTCCGCGCCGGACCGTTCGGCTGGTACCCGAGCTCGGCGGCCGCGGCCCGGACCCGCTCGGCGAGGTCGGGATCGACCGTCGGCTTCCCGTTCAGCGCTCGCGACACGGTCGCCGTCGACACCCCGGCGCGCGCGGCCACGTCGCTGACAGTCGGCACGGTGACTCCCTTCCTGACCGAACAGTAGCGCGCCGAGTAATGGATTACCCGTGTTCTTAACGTACGGAACCGCTACGCCTTACCAGTGACATGAGAGGATCACCCGCGTGACTGCCTTGCCGAGTGTTTCGCACTCCATCACCGTTCGCCTCGAGGTGCCCGCGGGTGGCTCGACGGTGAGCAAGCTGACGACCGCGGTCGAGCAGGCCGGCGGTCTGGTCACCGCGCTCGACGTGACCGCGTCCGGCCACGAGCGGCTGCGGATCGACGTCACCTGCGCGGCCGCCGACACCGAGCACGCGGGCCGGCTGGTCGAGGCGATGCGCGCCGTACCGGGCGTCGAGATCGGCCGGGTCTCGGACCGGACCTTCCTGATGCACCTCGGCGGGAAGATCTCGATGGAGGCCAAGCACCCGATCCGCAACCGTGACGACCTGTCGATGATCTACACGCCGGGTGTCGCGCGGGTCTGCCTGGCGATCGCGGCCAACCCCGACGACGCCCGCCGGCTGACGATCAAGCGCAACAGCGTCGCGGTCGTCACCGACGGCTCCGCCGTACTGGGGCTGGGCAACATCGGCCCGAAGGCCGCG
>DASXXB010000070.1:0-7753 GCA_036503355.1 Kribbella sp.
GGTCGATGACGTGACGGTGACCGCGGCGCCGGGCAAGCACGGGGTGCACGAGATCACCTTCGTGATCCAGAGCGGCGGGCGGACCGTGTACTTCGGCGGCGACTCGCTGCGGGTGCCGGAGCTGGACACGATCCCGGAGCGGTTCGGCGCGATCGATCTCGCGATCCTTCCGACCAACGGCTTGTGCATCCGGCCGATGAACCTGCAGCAGGTCGTGATGGACGCCGAGGAGGCGGCCGGGCTCACCGCCGTACTCCGGCCGACCGTTGCCGTGGCGCAGCACTACGCCTTCCACAGCGGCCGGCTCGGCGACCGGATGATCACCAAGGGGGACCAGGACCCACGGCACTACGCCGACGCCGTCGCGCGACTCGCGCCCGAAGTCGACGTACGCCTGGTACTACCGGGCGTACCGGTAACCGTCCGATGAGCCGGGACTCGCCCGCCACAGCACCAGCGAAGCCGAAGCCCTCGTAGAACTCGCCGTGACGGGCGGTGCCGAGCCAACCCGCCATTCGTCTACGCGCGTTCGTTGACCTGCAGGCGGATGGTGTCGTACATGATGCCGGCCATCGGCTGCATCCAGTTGTCGGAGGTCGGCGCCTGGGCCGGCCTGGTCTGGGCGAGGGTGATGACGTTCTCGCCGTCTTCGATGAGGTGCGCCGGGAACGTGATGGTCGGAATCTGGCGGTACATCGCGCGGGCGACCAGCCGGTACGACGAGTTGTCGCCGGGGACCCCGGGCAGCGGGTCGATGGATGCGATCGGTGTCCCGTTGAGGGTGATGCCGAGTGTGGAGAAGACCTGTCCGGCCAGTGCGATGTCGAGATAGGCCGTGCCCCGCGCGTACCGGTGGGCGTCGAAGCGGATCCTCCACGTTTCGGGGGTGTCGTCCGCGGTGGTGCCGCGCCAGGCGAGCTGGAACGGTGTGCCGGGTGTCCTGACCGCGGGGTGGAAGTAGTTCCACTTCGTCGCCGGATCGTCGACGCCGACCTTGAAGTCGACGCCGTTCGGGAACTCGTACGGGTACTCGAGCCAGGTGAGGGTACGCCGGAACCCGTCCTTGCCTGCGTGGACGTAGAACTCTTCGGCCGACCGGTCCGGCGTTCCGAGCTGCCAGAGCGTGGTGCCGTGGCTCATCGGTATCCAGACGTGGGTTCCGGTGTCGACGGAGGTACGGGCAGGGACTTCGATGCCGGCCTTGCGGTACTCGCCCATGGCGCCGTTGGTGAAGGCCGCGAGCGTGTAGGTCCCGGGGCGAACCCCTGCGATCTCGAAGCGCCCGCCGGTGCCGATCGGCGCGGAATAGACGTAGTCGAGGGTCGAGTACTGCCAGTCGTCGCCGTCGAGCGTCGTCCCCTCGTACGCGCGGTCGGGCCCGGGTCGATAGAGCACGGCCCAGCCGTTGTCCACCGCGCCCAGCGAGGCGACGGACAGTTTGCCGGTCACGGTCGATCGCTCGGCCGCGGCGTAGAGCGGATCGGTGACCCAGCTGTACGGCCACGCCTCCACCTCACGGTCTGCCGCGTGCTTCGCGTCCTCCCAGAGCGCCTGGACGTTGGCGCGTTCGTCACCGGTGGAGGCTTCGGCCACGTGCAGGTAGAACGGGCCGTACACCTTGCCCCAGCCCTTGGACGGCTCGACGTCGGGCATCCCGTAGTGCCCCGTCACGGGGTGCCAGAGCAGGATCATCCCGTTGTAGTAGTCGTGGCACGTCAGTTCCTGGCGGGTCGGTCCGCCGAAGGCCTCCTTGCTCGCCTGGACCAGCGAGAGACCGACGCGGCCGTTGGAGATCATGAAGACGTGGTTGTCGCCTTCGAGGTTGGAGGAGTTCTGGTACTTGGACCAGATCGTGCCGTCCGGAAGCGCGTACGTCGTGTCCTGGAGCGTCGTCCAGTGCTGCTCGTCGTTGATCGTCGGCCGCTGCTGGACGCCGCGTTCGTCGTCGACGACGAACCAGCGGAAGCCCGGGTCGTCGGCGGCGAAGGCGTAGCGGAGCTGACCGAACGACAGACCGTCGGGCATCGCGTCGGGGTACTTGACGATCCAGTACTGGTGCAGACCCGGGCGTCCACGTTCGAGCACGATGCGCAGGTCGAGGTAGAAGGTGAGTTTCGACGGATCGTTCGACAGGATCGAGATCTCGACCCGGTCCGGGCTCTGGTTCACGATGCTGTACGTCGCCCCGGACAGGCCGGCCGCTCCGGACGCGCCCGAGTAGTTGAACGTCGTGTAGCCGTTGCCGTGCGATCCGCTGAGCAGGTTGACGTTCTCGTTGCCCTGGGTGCTTCCGATCAGCCGGAGATCGGTGATCTTCGCGTTCGTCTTGCCGACGGTGAATCGGATGATGCCGTTCGAGAGCGTGACCGTGGAGCCGTTGTCGGCCAGCGTCACGTCGGGTCCGTTCGGCGTCGGCCCGAGGTCGGGTACGGCGCTCGCGATCTGTCCCGTGGTACTGGACAGAACCGCGGCGCCGACGAGCCCCAGGACCGTGCGGCGGGGGATGGGTGAGGACATCACAACGTCTCCTTCGGTGGTGCCTGACATCAGGGGTTGAGGAAGCTCGCATGTGGGGGTTGGTTGTAGCCGGTGTTCTGCCAGGCGACGGCTTCGCGGTACATGCGGTCCTGCATCAAGGACACGTGCGAGATGCTCGTCGGCTCGGTGGTGGAGTAGATCCGCAAGGCGGAGTCGTCGGAGGCCGGCCAGATGACCTCCTCGCGCCAGTCGCCCATGATGTCGGCCTGTAACGACGGCGTGGCCTTCGTCGAGTTGTTGGAATGTACGCCGCTTGCCGTGAGCAACCGTATGTCGCCGCTGGTGCCGTACTTGTCGATATGGGTGCCGTCCAGCAGTTCGCGTTGCCCGTCGCCGTCCCACCAGATCACGAAGTTCGTCGACCCGGGTTTGCGGGCGGCGACCTGGGCGCCGGTCGCTGCCGACCGCAGGCCCGCGACCGCGGTCGACCATACTTCCGCACCTGGGTTGCCGGACCAGACGTCATCCCCGACTGCGCGTCCGTTGTCGCAACCGCAGGATGCGGACTGCCACAGTGTCTGTCCGGTTCGGGCGTCGGCAAGCCAGTCGGCGGGCTTGGACGTGTTCTCGGACGGCTTGAAGACCTCGAGTCCGGGGTGTGCCGGCACCAGGTCGCCCACGTGGTAGGCGTCGCCGTGGCCGAGACCGTTGGTCCACAAGCCGTTTCCGTTGTCGTCGATCGCCATCGCGCCGTACATGATCTCGTCGCGACCGTCCGCGTCGACGTCGGCAACGGACAGTTGATGATTGCCCTGCCCGGTCCAGGCGGAGCCGTTGGTGGAGCTGTTGCTGTCGAAGGTCCACCGCCGGGTCAGCGTCCCGTTCGCGTAGTCCCACGCGGAGATGACGGACCGCGTGTAGTACCCGCGAGCCTCGATGATGCTGGGCCGGGAGGAGCCCGAGACGTACGCCGTACCGGCCAGGAACCGGTCGACGCGATTGCCGTACGAGTCACCCCACGAGGAGACGGTGCCGCGCGCCGGGACGTAGTTCGCAGTGGCCAGCACTCCACCAGTAGTGCCGCTGAAGACGCTCAGGTACTCGGGCCCGCTCAGGATGTAGCCGGAGGAGTTGCGGTAGTCGGCGTTCGCGTCGCCGATGACCTGACCGGTGCCCGACCGGGTGCCGTCGGCGGTCTTCGTGACGACCTCGGCGCGGCCGTCGCCGTCGTAGTCGAAGACCTGGAACTGCGTGTAGTGCGCTCCCGCGCGGATGTTGCGGCCGAGGTCGATCCGCCATTTGCGGGTTCCGTCGAGTTCGTAGGCATCGAGATAGACGTTGCCGGTGTAGCCGGCCTGGGAGTTGTCCTTCGCGTTCGTCGGATCCCACTTGAGGACGATCTCGTAGGCGCCGTCCCCGTCGAGGTCGCCGACGGACGCGTCGTTCGCGGTGTAGGTGTATGCGACACCGTCCGGCGTCGTACCGCCGGCGGGCTTCTGGATCGGCACGTCCTGACTGGCGGCGACCGTGGCCATCTCACTGTCGCTGTCGTTCAGCGCGGCGTTGCCGTTGAGCGGCCGGATGCTGTACCGAGCGTCAGCCGGAGCGCCCTTGTCGAGGAAGTTGGTGCGTTTGGTGGTCGCGATCCGCGTCTCGCCGCGGTAGACGGCGTACGTCATGCCCGCTGGATCGTCGTGCAGCAACCGCCACGACAAGAAGTTGCCCTGCGCCGTCCGCAGGCTGACCAGCCCGCGGCCGAGGTTCGCCGTGTCGGTCGGGACAGCGCTGTCAGCCACGCGGCTGGTCGCGGACGTCGCCGGATGCGTGCCTGATCCTGCCGGCTCCGACAGTGGTCTCGCATCGGCGTGCAGCCAGCCGACCGAGGTGACGACGACGGTCGCCGCGACCAGAATCGCGCGCTGGCGATTGAGACGATTCATTCGGTGCCTCCAGTGTAAGGGCGATGCTGGAAACCGCTTCCCGAAAGCTAGAAAGGCCTTGCGAGCCTGTCAATGCCACCGATGACTTGAATCGTTCCAACGACCACATCCGGCCATCGCTTGCTGAAGGGATCAGCCGAGGATCTGGCCGCGTTTGGTGAGGCGGGATCGGAGCTTGGGGACGTTGACCTGCTGTACGTCGCTCTGCGCACGGAGGGCCTGGACGGCGGCCACCGCTGCGGACTCGGCGAGGACGCAGAAGACGGGCTCCATCCGGGTTGCGGCGTACCCGATGTGGGTGGCGGACAGGCAGACGGGGACGAGCAGGTTGCCGCAGTCGGCCTGGTGCGGCGTGACGGCTCGGTAGGGGATCGGGTACGGGCGGCCGGTTCCGAGGTGGCCGCCGATGAACATGTCGCCCTCGGTCGCCACGCCGAGCTGCCCGGTTTCCACGTCGCGGTGCGGAATCCGCCGTACCGGATAGACGTCGACACCGAACAGCGCGAGGCCGATGCTGTCGGGCGGATCGGTCCGGTTCAGCACGTCCGCGTGGGTGATCGTAGAGATCCCGTCGAGCCGGCGGGACACCCGGACGTAGAGCTGTGGTGGCCAGCCGTCAGTATCCGGGAAGACCGCCTTGTCGAGGCCGTACGCGGCGGTCTCCGCCCGGAACTCCGCGGGTACGGCGGGATCGGTCGACAGGAAGTGGTGAAGACCGCGCAGATAGTCGATGTGGCGGCGCCAGATCCGTGACCGGACGTCCCAGTCGCCGTCCTGGTACGCGCGGCTCACTCCGAGGGGAGCGTTCGTCACCAGGGACGCGCGCTGGTAGTTGTACTCGCCCGAGTTGAGCCAGCCGGGGAAGATCCCGCGCAGCGCCTCCAGATCACCGGACAAGTGCCGGACGTAACGCCGTACGAGCTCGTAGTCGCTCGGCGAGTAGTCCGCCGGCGGGATGAGCTCGGCTCGGCGGGACGGATCCGTCGTTACGTAGAAGCGGAAGTTGTAGGCCTGCGTGTAGTCGTCGCTTGCCCCGATCGGCCGACCGTGGTCCGGCTCGAGGAGTGGCAGCAATCCGCTGTCGCTGTCGCCGGGTACGACGTACGGGTCGATCGGGGTCCAGTTCGTCACCGCACGGACGCCCGCCACCTCCTCACCGAACGCGTCCCGCGACTCCCGGCCGGTGCGGTAGCGGACGCCGGCCAGAGCCATCAGATCGCCTTCGTACGACGCGTCGATGAAGACCGATGCGCGTAGCTCGAGGTCTGCGACCGACTCGCTCGCGGGGAGCGGGACGCCCCACCGGTCGGGCTGGGAGGTCTCCAGTTGGAGGGCCTCGATGCGGTGACCGTTCCGGGTGACCGAGCGGACGCGGCGTTCGAACACGACCGTGATGTCCGTGGAGGCGATCCAGTCGTGGAAGGCGCGCAGTACCTCGTGGGGGTCGTCGCCGAATCCGAAGACGACGTCGCGCGTCAGCCCGCCGACGGCGTCGGGGATCGGGCAGTCCTGCCGGGGCTTGATGCCGGCGCTGAGCATGCCGCCGAGCCAACGCCCGGGCTCGATCAGGATCACCGACGCGCCTTCGTCGTACGCCGTCATCGCGGCGACGCAGCCCGCGGGAGTTCCTCCGTACACACAGATATCGGCTGTGATTGTCATGCCATGTACTGTGGCGCGCCCCGAAAGCCCGTGAACATGGCCAGATTGATCGTCTCCATGTACTTTTTTGCCGTGCTGGTTCTGGACGGATACCTGCTCGCGCCGCAGCGCGAGGAGTTCAGTCTGAGTCTCGACACCTACGACAACTGGTGCATCCTGCTGCCGCGGACCGGGTCCTTCGCCTTCGCCGTCACCGGCGGCGCGGAGGGGGTCGCGAGGTTCGGCGACATCGTGGTCTGTCCGCCGGGGGAGACGCTACGCCGCCGGATGCTGCGGCCGGCGTCCTTCTTCCATGCCCGCTTCGACACCGAACTCGAGCCGCCGGCCGGGCGGACGCGGGTGCCCGAGCTCGATCGGTTGCGCGCCGATCTCCGGATGCTCGAAACCTCCGGCGCCCGGGCCGATCAGGTCGCTGCGCATGTCGTCGCCGACCTGATCCTGATGATGCTGCGTGCCCGGCACGACGGACCCGGCGACGAGGTGGTGGAGCGCGCCACGACGTACCTCCTCGATCACTTCACCTCGCCGGACCTGTCGCTCGGCGACCTCGCGGCGATCCTGGAGATCAGCCCGGCGCAACTGTCCCGCCGATTCCGGTCGGTCCACGGCCTCACGCCGGTCGGCTATCTCAGGAACCTCCGCCTCCAGAAAGCACGCGAACTCCTGGCCGGCACCGACGAAACCCTCCAGACAATCGCCGAACACTCCGGCTACCGCAGCGCCTTCTACCTGAGCCGGGTCTTCACCACCCACACCGGCCAATCCCCGACGACCTACCGCCGAACCACCCGCGTCTAGGTCTACGCACTTTGGGACGGGTCGACAGCCGAGGGTGTCACCGGGAAGGTGACACCCTCGGCTCAGATCAGTCCTCCGGGGCGTGACAGGTGCCGGAATCCTTCTCGAAGTTGACCGTGACGGTGCCGTTCGCGGTCATGGTCATGTGCGCGACGATCGACACGTCGTCGACCGTACCGCCGGACGCCGACCGGATCTGGAAGTGCTCGGTGTCGGTGAACTCGCCTCCGCCGGAGCCGAAGTTGCCGCCGAACCAGGACGCACCGGCCAGGTAGTAGGTGTTGCTGTTGCCGCTGAAGCTGAGCGTCACCTGCCGCGGCGCGACCGTGCCCGTGACGTGGTCGCCACCTGTCCCATCCGTCGACTCGTGGTACAGGAACATCGCGTCACCGCTGGTGATGGTGTAGTACGAACCGTCCGTACAGGCGAACACCGAGCCGGTCACGTCGATCCTGGTGACCTGCCCGGGACTGGCGGAAGCCTGTAGGCCGCCGGCGACGACGAGTCCCCCCGATGCGAGTACGGCGGCCGCCAAGCCACCGCACCGCTTGAGCTGCGAACTGATGAACATCTGATTCCTCCCCTGGAAGACATGCACGACCAACCCCTCGGCCTCGCTGTCTGACCCCAAGCTCCCCACCAGACAAGGTGACACTTGGTCACCAACACGTCAATACGTGGCGGTTGTTGCGACTCTCAGTGATCACTCAGCAGCATTCCTTCGGCCTCAGCCGATCGCCAGGTCGTTGACGAAGCTGTCGGACCAGTCGGACAGGGTGGGGAGGCGTTCGGTCCAGATCTTGGTGCGCGGGGTTCCGGCCGTGCTCGGCTCGCCGGTCTCCGGCCAGTAGCCGATCATCGAGCGCAGCGTGCCG
>DASXXB010000071.1:0-23796 GCA_036503355.1 Kribbella sp.
GTACCCGGCGGCGAACGCGAAGGTGGCCTGGATCGAGTGCACGGTGCCGAGTTCGCCGTCGCGGACCAGCTGGGTGATCAGCTTGGTCTGCGGCAGGCACCGGTACATGTACGCCTCCATCAGGAAGACGTCGTTGCGTACGGCGGCCTCGATCATCGCCTCGGCCCAGGCCCGGTTGATCGCGAGCGGCTTCTCGCACAGGACGTGCTTACCGGCCTCGGCCGCCTTGATCGCCCACTCGACGTGCATCGGGTGCGGCGTGGCGATGTACACGGCCTCGACGGAGGAGTCGGCGAGCAGGTCGTCGTACGACGCGTGCCGGTTGGCGATGTCCCACTTGTCGGCGAAGGCGTTCGCCGAGTCCAGCGACCGGCTGCCGACGGCGACGACCTCGTTGGTCTTCGACGTCGGCACCTGACTGGCGAACCGGGAAGCGATGTTGCCGGTGCCGATGATGCCCCAGCGGAGCTTGTGGTCAGTCAAAACGAATCCAGTTGTGATTGTCGGTTCAGGTCAGAATTTCATGGCCCCGGCGGCCAGGTCGGCGATGAAGGAGCGCGCGCCGATCAGGAAGACGCCGATCAGGGGGATGACGCTCATCAACGCACCGGCCATCACCATCGAGTAGTCGGTGCCGTAGATGCCGTTCAGCTGGTCGAGAGCGACCTGCAGGGTGAGGCGGTTCGGGTCGGTCATCACGATCAGCGGCCAGAGGTAGTCGTTCCAGACGTTGATGAAGGTGAAGATGCCGAGGAAGGCCAGACCGGGCCGGAGCACCGGCAGGCCGACGGTCAGGTACTGCCGGAAGAAGCCGGCGCCGTCGACCTTGGCGGCCGAGATCAGTTCGTCGGGGATCGCGCCCTTGGCGTACTGGCGCATCCAGAAGATGCCGAACGCGTTCGCCGCGCCCGGGATGATCAGTGCCTTCAGCGACCCGATCCAGCCGAGCTGCGCGAGCACCACGAACTGCGGCACCAGCGACAGCTGCGTCGGGATCATGAACGTCGCGAGCAGCAGGCCGAACAGCAGGTTCCGCCCCGGGAACTGGTACTTCGCGAACGCGAACGCGGCCAGCGAGTCGAAGAACAGCACCAGGACCGTCACGCCGAGCGACGCGATCAGCGTGAGCAGCATCGAGCCGAAGAAGTCGATGTTGTCCAGCACCTTGCCCATGTTCTCGAACAGGTGCGAGCCGATCAACAGCTTCGGCGGGTACGTGAAGATGTCCGGGGTGGTGTTGGAGGCCATCACCACCATCCAGTAGAACGGGAACAGCGAGACCAGCACGCCGAACATCAGCACGATGTGACCGACGGCGGTGCGCACGCGCTCAACGGACATCTGCGGCCTCCTGTGCTTCCCTCTTGGCATTCTGGGCTGCGATCCGGCGTTCCACCCGTCGTGCGGCGCGTCGGGTCAGGCGTTCGTCGTCGTTGCCGCCGATCAGCCGCCAGTTGATGATGCTGAACAGCACGATCAGGACGAACAGCGCCCACCCGACGGCAGCGCCGTACCCGAACTGGTTCTTGATGAACGCGCTCTGGTACAGGTACGAGACGATCGTCAGGCCGGCGTCGCCGGGGCCGCCGATGTTGTTGGTGTCGCCGAACAGCACCCGCGACTCGGTGAAGATCTGCAGGCCGCCGATCGTCGAGGTGACCGCGGTGAACAGGATGACCGGCCGCATCATCGGCACGGTGATCCGCCAGAACGTCTGCCGCGGCGAGGCGCCGTCGACCTTGGCGGCCTCGTACACGTCGGCCGAGATCGCCTGCAGCCCGGCCAGGTAGATGATCGCGTTGTAGCCCACCCACCGCCAGGTGACGATGGTGGCGATCGCGATCTTGATGCCCCAGGGCGAGGTCAGCCAGGCGACCTGACCGACGCCGATGGACTGCAGGAACGCGTTCAGCAGGCCGAAGTTGTTGCTGAAGATCGACCCGAACACCAGCGTGATCGCGACCACGGACGTGACGTTCGGGATGAAGTACGCGATCCGGTAGAAGGTACGCAGCCGGGTCGCGTTGTGCAGCGCGTTGGCGATCACCAGCGCGAGCAGCAGCATCGGGACCGTGGACAGCACCCAGATGATCAGCGTGTTGCCGATCGTCTTCCAGAACGTGGCGTCGCTGAGCAGGTAGTGGTACTGCTCGAGCCCGACCCACTTCATCTGCCCGATGCCGTCCCAGGAGTGGAACGAGATCCAGATCGAGAACAGCACCGGGAACGCGCCGAAGATCGCGAACAGGATGAAGAACGGCGCGACGGCGGTGTACTGCGGGAGCGCCTGCCGGTACTTGTTCGGCGGCTTGTCGGCCGAAGCGGTGGCCGTGATCGCGGCCGGGACCGCCTTGCTCGTGACTGCCATTCAGATCGCCCCCACTCGGCTGAGCTCGCGCTGGACCTGGTGCTGGGCGTCCGCCCAGGCCTGGTCGGGGTTCTTCCCGGACGCCTCGATGTTCACCAGTTCGGCGCCGATCGGGGTGTCGACGATCGAGTCGTACGGCGAGAAGTACGCGCCCGGGTACTTCTTGGCGGACTCCGCGAAGACGTCGACGATCTTCTGGCCGCCGAAGAACGGATCCGGCGCGGACAGCTTCGGATCGGTGTACGACGCCGGCGTGGACGGGAACAGCACCGGGTCCAGGAACGCCTGGGCCTGGTTCTTCGCCGACTCGAGCCAGCTGATGAACGCGAACGCCGCCTTCGGGTTCTTGCAGTACTTCGTGATCGCCAGGAACGAGCCGCCCTTGTTGCCGGCGCCACCAGGAGCCGCCGTGACCCGCCAGAGCCCCTTGGTCTTCGGGGCCGCGTTCTTCGGTCCGAGCTGAGCCCACCAGACCGCGCCGTTGTAGGCGACCAGCTTGCCGTTGGTCACCACCGCGTTCTTGTCGCTGGAGTTCTGCGCGTTCGCGGAGAGACCTTCCTTGACCACCCGGACCGCCAGGTCGAACGCCTGCCGCACGTGCTCCTGGTCGCCGATGTACTGCCCGTCCCGGGTCATGTACTTCTTGGGCAGCTGCGCCATCCGGTAGTCGTACACGCTCTTGATGTTGTCGGTGATCGACGATCCCGGGACGGCCTGCTTCACCTTCTTGCCGAGGGCGATGAACGCGTCCCAGTCCGGGGCGAGCCCGGCGACGGCGGCCGGGTCGATGTCGATGCCGGCCTTGGTGAAGATGTCGGTGCGGTAGAACAACGCGGTCGGCCCGGTGTCCATCGGGTACGCCATCATCTTGCCCTGCGGAGTCACGCCCCAGTTCCACTTCCAGGGCAGGAAGTCCTTCTCCAGGTCCTTCGCGCCCAGCTCGTTGAGGTCGTGGAACTGGTCGGCGTTCGGGAAGTACGTCGCGACGTCGTCGTTGATCGCGACGATGTCCGGGACCAGCGACTTCCCGGCCAGTGCGGTCAGCACCTTGGTCTTGTAGTTGGTGCCGATCCGGGTCATCGCGAGTTTCATCCCGTCGTACCCGGGGATCGCCTTCTCTGCCTGGCCGATCAGGTCGTCGTTCACGGACCCGACCCAGGTCCACATGCTGAGCTCGTTCTGTCCGCCCAGCGAACTTCGGGATCCGCAGCCGGTGAGACCCGCGGTCGCGGCGGCTGCGGCGGAGCCGGCCGCGAGGAACTGCCTTCTGCTCAGTGTCATAGCCTCACCTGGCGCTTTCTGTTGGTTTTCGCCGGAAGGTGTCCACATATGTTTACGTAGCCATAGGTAAGCGCATACCGACTGAACCGGTCAAGGTCCTGATGACAAGATGAGGCCATGAGCTCACGCGTCGTTCTCTTCGATGCCGATGGAGTTGTCCAGCGGCCCACGCTCGACTGGTGGAGCCGGTTGACGGCTCTGGTGCCGTCCGACGGCGACGCGTTCGTGGCGGAGTTGATGGCGGCGGAGCAGCCCGCACTGGTCGGCAAGGTCGACTTCACCGACGCGCTCGCCGACGTACTGCAGCGCTGGAACTCGACCGCGACCCTCGACGAGGCACTCGAGCCGTGGACCTGGTTCGCCGCGGAACCCGCGGTGGTCGAGCTGATCCAGACGCTGCGCGCCGCCGGGATCGGGTGTCACCTGGCGACCAACCAGCACGCGTACCGGCGGGCGGTCATGCAGGACGAACGCGGGTACGGCGCGTGGTTCGACCACACGTTCTACTCCTGCGACCTCGGTCTCGCCAAGCCCGATCCGGCGTACTTCCGGGCGATCCTGGGCACACTCGACGTACCCGCGTCCGACGTCTTGTTCATCGACGACAACGAGGCCAATGTCGCGGGCGCCCGGAGCGTCGGCGTGCAGGCGGAGCTCTACGACCTGTCGGCCGGCGTACCAGCCCTGGTCGAGCTGCTACGCCGGCACGACCTGCCGTTATAGCTCGCGGAAGTACACCGCGACCGGGAGTTTGATGCAGCCGAGACTCTCGTAGAACGCTCGCGCCGGCGCGTGGAAGTCGTCACCGCCGGTGCCGATCTCGACGTACTGCGCGTCCGCGCGACGCATCGCCTCGAACGCGTGCTCGCACAAGGCGGTGGCGGTGTTCGAACGGCGGTGGCCGTCGGCGACCGCGAGGAGTTCGACCGTGCCACGCTGACGGGTGGTGTCGACGTGCCAGGCGACGTACCCGGTGAGTACGCCGTTGTCCTCGGCGACGGCGACGTACTTGTGTGCGGCCGGGTCATGCAACGCGGGGACCTGCCGCCGGTAGTCGCCGCGCCAGTCACCATGCTGACGGGCGAAGATCAGCTCGCCGACCAGCGGGCGGAACGAGTCTTCGTAGAACGGGCCGAAGGTGTCGATCGTCAGGTCGATCAGGGCCGTCAGATCGGCGTCGGCGTACGAACGGATGTGCATGGAAAGTGCCTCTCGTGAGTGCGGTTCGGGCAGGCGTGACCGGCCCATCGCCTTCTCGAACGGCGGTGGGCCGGATCAGCGCCGGACGCGCCCGGCCGCGAAGCACTCCATGGGCGCGATGTTAGCGAGTGGCCGCCGGTACGGCGACCGGAACGGTGTGGATCTGCCCGGTACGCGCGCCACTGCGGAGCCGGGCCAGGTTGTTGCCGATGGTGTCGTCCATGTGCCACTCCGAGGTGAGGATGCACAGCGTCGGTCCGTCGAAGTCGGCCAGCGTCAGCGAGAACGGCGCGCGGTTCTCCGGCAGGTCGATGCGCTGCAGGATCTCACCGCCGTCGGCGACCCGGACGACGCCCTCCCGCCCGGTCTGCACCCAGATCGCGCCCTCGGCGTCCAGGCAGATGCCGTCCGGGCCGAGGTTCTCCGCGAACACCCGGCGGTTCGCCAGGCCGCCGTCAGGCTGTACGTCGAACGCGGTCAGCCGGCCGGCGAACGACTCCGAGATCACCAGCGTCCGGCCGTCCGGCGTCAGCACCATGCCGTTCGGGAACTCGATGCCGTCCGCGACCTCGCGCACCGCGCCGTCCGGCGTGACCAGCTTGATCCAGCCGGGTTTCGGCGCCTCGCCACCGGAGAAGTTGAAGTCCGCGCCGTCCAGGTAGATGTTGCCGTGAGCATCCAGTACGAGCTCGTTCGCGCTCTGCTCGGCCAGTACCGTGACCGAACCGTCCGGCTCGTACCGGCGCAGTTTGTCGCCGGTGGTCAGCAGGCGGCCGTCCGGGGTCCAGTCGATGGACCAGCCCATCAGGTTCTCGACCGGTACGTCGAAGTACTCCGCCGTACCGTCCGCGGCGATCGCGACCACCTGCTGCGCGATCCAGTTGCAGAACCAGAGCCGGCCGTCGTGCCAGCGGGCGGACTCGGGCATCGCCAGGTCGTCGATCAGGAGCTTCATCTCTGCCACCTCGTTCGTTCGGTTGCGTTCACCCCCTACACGAACGCGGTGCGGCCGGATCGACGGCTGAGCAGAAAGAGTACGGCGAGCAGCGGGAGCGTGATCAGGTACGCCGTGCGCAGGTCGAGGACCCGGGCCAGGACGGCGAGGATCGCGGGCGCGACGAGGATCGCCGTACCGGACGCGAGCGCGCCGACCGCCGCGAGGCGGGCCGAGCTGAGGCCGGGGGTCGCGACGAGGGATGCGAGTGTGACGGGGTAGAGCGGCGCCACGCCGAGGCCGGCCACGACCAGGCCGAGGGCGACTACCGCGGGTACGTCGAACAGGCTGACCAGCAGAGTGCCGCAGGCGGCGAGCAGGCTCGACGGGAACACCGGCGACCAGGTCCGCAGGCGGATCGGGCCGATCGCCCGGCCGACCGCCATACCGATCGGGAACGCACTCCCGAGCAACGCCGCCGTCGCAGTCGGCAGACCGGTCGCCACGAGCCGCGCCACCGCCCACACCACGAAACAGAACTCCACCGACACCGCGAGCACCACCCGCAGCCACCCCACCCCCACATCCACCACAACCCTGCGCCCCACCCGCCGCCACTTCCGCCCCAGCCCCACCCGCCGCCACTTCTCCCCCAGCCCCACCGCAGGAGCCGAATCAATCAACACAGGCACCGCACCCCCACCCCAAGGCGCCCCATCCTCACCACCCACCGCCCCAACCACGCCATAGGTCGCCGCAACCTCGACATCCACGCCATCTCCCACCGCCGACTCCGCACGCCCCGTACTCCGCTGCGTCCCGCCGGCCTCCAGCCCCACCCCCGACTCCACAGCCCCCGCACGCCGCCGGTCCACCACAGCCTCCTGCCCCACCCCCGACTCCGCAGCCCGCGTACGCCGCTGGTCCACGACCGCGTCCTGCGCCACCCCCGACTCCGCAGGCTGCGCCACACCCTCCTGCCCCACCGCCGACTCCGCAGCCCCCGTACGCCGCCGGTCCACCACCGCCTCCTGCCCCACCCCCGACTCCGCAGCCCGCGTACGCCGCTGGTCCACGACAGCGTCCTGCGCCGCCCCCGACTCCGCAGGCCCGGTTCGCCACTGCGTCGGGACAGCGTCTTGATCTGTCGGCGGGGCGATAGGGCGTGGTCGGCGTTGGGTCAGGACAGCGAGGAAGATGAGTGGGGGTGCGGCGGCGATCATCGCCAGGCGGCCGCTGGGGCCCAGGCCGTCCAGGGTGCCGATGGCGAGGGGCGCAAGGATTCCGGTGCCGCTGGCGACTGCGTTCACGCGACTGAGCCGGGATGCTGCTGTCGGGCCGTTCAGCATCAGTGGGGCGACGAGCACCAGGAGCGCGCCGCCGAGTCCGACGAACAGGCCGCCGGCGATCGCGACGACGTACGCGGGGGCAATCCCGATCAGTACCGCCCCGACCGCGCAGAGGACCGAACCGAGCGCCAGCACGGTCGGCATCGGCCACCGCCGGAGCATCCTCGGTCCGACCAATGCGACGACGAGCAGACCGATCGCGAACCCCGACGACAGCAGCGCCAGCCGGCCGGTGGTCTCGTGCAGGTCCCGCGCAAGGATCGCCACGCAGGCCCCGAGCCCAGCCAGCACGAATCCCATCGCCGACAACCCGATCCCGATCTGCACCTCATCGGCCCGCTGACCACCCTCCACCGAGCCAGCCACCGTCACCCAACCCCCCAAACCCCGCACCAGCCCACCCAGCAGGCCGCCACCCCGCGCCCGATCACCCCGCGGCGGCCAGTCACCCCGCACCCCGCGACCCCATGCCCTGTCACCTCACGGGCAGTTACGCCGCGACCGATCACCCCGCGGCGGGTCACCGTGCACCCCGCCACCCCGCGCCCAGTCACCCCACGGGCAGTTACGCCACGGGCAGTTACCCCACGGGCAGTTACCCCGCGACCGATCACCCCGCGGCGGGTCACCCTGCACCCCGCCACCCCATGCCCTGTCACCTCACGGGCAGTTGCCCCGCGCCGGCTCATTCCAGACCTTGGAACAGAGCGTCGAGGTGGTGCAGGTCGGGGAGTGCGATGTCTGCAGGTACACCCTTCAGACCGGCTGTCAGCGCTCCGGAGGCGCGCCCGGCTGTGAGGCCGACGACGGTGTCCTCGACGACGAGACAGTCCGTCGCCGGTACGCCGAGCAGCTCCGCCGCCCGAAGGTACCCCTCCGGGTCCGGCTTGCCGTGGGTGACGTCGTCGACCGTGACGAGCACCGACGGCGCGATGCCGGACGCCGTCAGCCGGACCTTCGCGAGTTGCGCCGGCGCACTCGTGTACACCGCCCACGGGATCCCGAGCCGGTCCAGCGTGCCGATCAGCTCCACCGCGCCCGGCTTCGCCACCACGCCCTCGACATCGCCGACCTCCAGGTCCAGCACCCGCGCACCCGCCGCGGCCCGCTCGGCCGGGGAGGCGTCCGGCAGGAACTGCGCGACCGTCGCCACCGCGGGGTTGCCGTGCGCGACCGCGAGGACCGCGGCCGGCGACAAACCGTACTCGGTCGCCCACCGGCTCCAGCTCCGGTCCACGACGGCGTCGGAATCGACAAGGGTGCCGTCCATGTCGAACAGCACGGCCCTGATCCCACCGATGCCGCCGACGTCGCTGATGTCGCTGATGTGGCGGATACCCATGACCCCTCCAGTCAAATAAACTCGCTCTCCGAGCATAAGGTGAAGGACAGCGATGACTCCAGTGCGCCGGGGACAATGGCAGACGGCTTCGGACGTCCTGACCCAGGTGGCCCGTCACCCCGGGATCACCCGGGCCGCGGTGGCGCGCACGCTCCGGTTGAGCACCGGCTCGGCCACAGAGGTGACCGCCCGGCTGCGCGACGTACACCTGCTGACCGAGGCGCCGGCCCCCAGCCAGGGCCGCGGGCGTCCGACCACGGTGCTGCGCGCGCATCCACAGGGACCTGTCGTGCTGGCGCTCGACTTGCGGCAGAGCAGCTGGCGCAGCGTCGTCGTCGCCCTCGACGGCACGCAGCAGGACCCGCAGCACAAACGGCACCGGAGCCGCCGCGCTCAGGTGGTGCTGAGCAACCTGCGGCGTGAGGTGGAGCAGACACACGAGCAGTACGGCGAGCGGCTGCAGCTGGTGACTCTCGCAGTACCGGGTACCGTCCGCGACAACCACCTCATGCAGGCGCCCACCCTGGAGTGGGCCGAGCTGGACCTCGCGCAGGTCACGGCCAATGTCGACGTACCCCTGCTGGCCGGTAACGACGCAACGCTCAGCGGTGTGGCAGAAGCCCGTACCGGTGCGGCCGCCGGAGCTGGTACGGCGGTGCACCTGATCATCGAGGTGGGTATCGGCGGGACGCTGCTGATCGACGGCGTACCGGCTCAGGGTGTGTCGGGGGCAGGTGGCGAGTACGGGCACATGCCGTTCGGCGACAGATCGCGGACCTGTCCGTGCGGTGCCCGCGGCTGCTGGGACCTGGAGATCGACGGACGCGCTCTCGCGCGCCATCTGAAGCAGCCCACGCCAGACGACCCCGTGGCCTACGCGGAGGAAGTACTCCGGCGTACTGACCGGGCTGCCCGCGCAGCCGTGACCAGGGTGGTCACTGCACTGGGCTACGGCATCGCAGGTCTCGTCAACGCACACGACCCGGACGTGGTGACCATCGGAGGTCTGGCGATCCCCCTCCGCGCAGCAGCCGAGGACGCGTTCGCTGCGGCGTACGAGAGCGGGCTGATGACGTTCCACCGCGGTTCTCCCCCGCCGGTGCTCGCCGCCACCCACCAGCCGGACGGTCCGCTGCGTGGTGCGGCCGCGCTCGCGCTGGACCAGCTCACGAGTGAGCCGGCCATCGCGGCCTGGGTCGCCAAACGCTAGTCGGCGACGTCCACCGCTTCCACGTCGTCCACAGCGTCCACAGCGTCCACGTCGTCCACGGCGTCTTCTTCGGCTTCCGGCTTGGGCTTCGGCACGATCGGCGGCTCGAGCTCGGCCAGGATCGCGGTGATGTCGTGCCGGTGGTGCTGGATCTCGTGCGCCGTGTGCCGGATGATCCAGCCCAGCGTGCGCGGCGCGCGGACCGGATAGTTGTACAGCCCGAGCTTCCCCAACTGCTGCGGCTGTAGCACCCGTGCCGCCGCCCCGAACTCCCGCGCGAACCGCATCAGCGCGGCCGCGACCTCGACCGGGTCCTGGTCCTCGTACTTCTGCTGCTTCACCCGCCCGGTGCGGTCCATCGGCGCGTACACCGGCCGGTCCTCCGCCAGGCACTGTGCGATCCGCAGCCGCTGCACCTCGAGTACATCGCGCACGTGGCACGCGTACTCGATCGCCGACCACACCTCAGGCTCCGGCCGCAGCCGCACCACGTTCGGATCCGGGCCGGCGGCCGCCTTCGTCACCGCCATCGCACAGTCCGCGGCCTGCTTGATCAGCAACGTCACGGTGCCCTGCAGGTCGCCCGTGTCGTAGTTGAAACCGCACTGCTCGCAGTACCCGTCAACCGGGGGCTGCTGCTTGCTCAACTGGCACTCCCTCGCCATTTCCATGCATGGTCGACCGGGCCGATGCCGTCGCCCAGGGCGAACCCGGCCGTGATCGCCCCGGTCACGTACTCCTTCGCAGCACCGACCGCGCTCGGTACGTCGTACCCACGAGCAAGGTACGACGCGATGGTGCTGGCCAGTGTGCAACCGGTGCCGTGCGTGTGTCTGTTGTCGGCCCGGGCCGCGCTGTACGTACGGCGTACCCCTGGACCGTGCAGCACGTCGACGGACGCCGTACCGACGTCGTGACCGCCCTTCACCAGCACCCAGCTCGCCCCCGCGGACAGGAGCGCCTTCGCGGCGAGGTCGCGGTCCTCCACCGTCTCCAGCTCGACACCGGAGACTGGGCCGAGCTCTGTGAGGTTGGGCGTGAGCACGGTCGCCAACGGGACGATCTCGGACCGCACGGCCTCCATCGCGTCAGCTGCAAGCAGTGCGTCGCCGTGCTTGGACACCGACACCGGGTCGACCACAACCGGCACCTCTGGCGGCAGGGTCCGCAGCAGCGACGCGACAACCCGCACCATCGACTCCGACGCGAGCATGCCCGTCTTCACCGCGTCGACCCCGATGTCGTCGACGACGCTGCGGAACTGTGCGCGCACCTGCTCCTCGGGCAGCTCCCAGGCGCCCTGGACACCGAGGCTGTTCTGCGCGGTGATCGCGGTCAGCACGCTCATGCCGTGCACACCGTTGGCGAGCATCGCCTTCAGGTCCGCCTGGATCCCCGCTCCGCCTCCGGAGTCGGAACCCGCGATCGTCAGCACTCTGGGCGGGTGCATCTCAACTCCTGAAGTGGGCGTGGCCGGTCTCCGCAGCATACGGCGCGCCGTCCACGGTCACGGTCCCGGCCGGTTGCTCCTCGTTGCTCTCGGCAACCGAACCGATGACGGTCCAGCCCTCGGGTACGTCGGCCGGCTCGAAGGTACCGACCAGCGCGTGGTCCTCGCCGCCGGTCAGCACGAACTTCAGCGCGTCCACACCGGTGGCGGCCGCGACCGCCTGGAGCGGTTCCGGCACGGTCAGCGCCTTCGTGTGCACGTCGATGATCACCTGGCTCGCGGCAGCGATGTGGCCGAGGTCGGACAGCAGCCCGTCACTCACGTCACACAACGAGGAGGCGCCACCGAGTGCGGCCCGCGGACCCTCGGCGTACGGCGGTTGCGGACGCCGATGCGCCTCGACAACGGCCCGCGGCGAGCGGAATCCGCGGGCGAGCACCGCCCAGCCCGCCTCCGCCCAGCCGAGCCGGCCGACGTACGCGACCTCGTCACCCGGGCGCGCACCGGACCGCAGCACCGGCTGACGACCGTCCAGCGAACCGAACGCGGTCACCGACACGACGATCTTGTCGGACTGCACCGTGTCGCCGCCGATGATGCTGGCCTCGACCAGCTCGCACTCGTCGACGAGGCCCTGGTTCAGCTCCAGCGCCCAGGCAGTCGGCAGGTCGGCGGGTGCGCCGAAACCGACCACCAGCGCGGTCGGGCGGGCCCCCATCGCCATCACGTCGGCCAGGTTCTGCGCGGCGGCCTTGCGGCCCACGTCGTACGCCGACGACCAGTCCTGGCGGAAGTGCCGGCCCTCGACCAGCAGGTCGGTCGTGATCACCATCCGGCCGTCCGGCACCGCCATCACGGCCGCGTCGTCGCCGGGACCGACCAGGACGTCCTCACTCTTGGACAGCCCCTTGGTGACGGCCGCGATCAGGCCGAACTCACCCGTGCTCCCCAACGTCTCTGTCACGTCAACAGACCTCCCATATCGCTAGCGGGAGTCTAGGCGGTACCGTGACCGGGCAACGAGTACGCCCGGGCGCCGTGCAGTACTGCGGGGACCGGAGCCAGCTGAGGACGACTGAGTGGAGAACGACGTGGTGGTCCAGGCCTACATCCTGATCCAGACCGAGGTCGGCCGGGCGGCCGACGTCGCCGCGCAGATCGCCGAGGTCCAGGGCGTCACCCTGGCCGAGGACGTCACCGGTCCGTACGACGTGATCGTCCGCGCGGAAGCCCGCAACGTCGACGAGCTGGGCAAACTGGTGGTTGCCCGGGTCCAGAACGTGCCCGGGATCACCCGCACACTGACCTGCCCCGTCGTCCACATCTGACCTCCGGACACGAGGACCCGCCACTTCTCGGTATGCCCAAGTACCTGCTCACCCGGCCCTGCGCGGCGCGGCCGGTGACTGCTGCGCTGGCCGCGCTCGGCCTGCTCCTCGTGACCGGCTGCACTCCGGGGCCGACGCCGGTGCCCGTCCCGTCCGCCGCGCCCGAGGTCACCGCCGCCTGCACCGACCTGATTAAGGCACTCCCCTCGAAGGTCCTGGACGCGAAACGCCGCAAGACGACGCCGGAGAGCCCGCTGACCACGGCGTACGGCGATCCGCCGATCGAGGTGACCTGCGGCGTGGCACCACCGGCCGGCATGGCCGAGGCCGAGTCCCAGTGCTTCGAGGTGAACGGCGTCGGCTGGTTCGCCAAGCAGGTCAAGAACGGCTTCATCTTCACCACCATCGGCCGCGCCCTCTACGTCGAGGTCGCCGTCCCGTCGAAGTACGCCCCGGAGGCGAACGCCCTCACCGACGTCGCCGACGCCGTCAACCAACACAACAAACTCATCACCCCCTGCACCTGACCCCGGACTACGGGCCAGGCCCGGGTGGTCAGCGGAGGCCGGTGGGGCGGGTCATCGCCAGGTCGAGGAGGTGCTGGACCAGGGTGGCGTAGTCCTTGCCGGAGGCCGCCCACAGGCGGGGGAACATGCTGGTGGGGGTGAAGCCGGGCATGGTGTTGATCTCGTTGATGATCACCCGGCCGTCGCCGTCGACGAAGAAGTCGACCCGTGCCAGTCCCTCGGCCTCGATCGCGTCGAAGGCGGTCAGCGCCTTCGCGCGGATCTCGTGCGCGAGCTCGGCCGGCAGGTCCGCCGGCACCGAGAGCGCCAGGTACTCCTCGCCCTCGGGCAGATACTTCGTCTCGAAGTCGTAGAAGTCGTGACCGCCGCCGGACACCGCGACCTCGCCGCAGACGCTGACCTCCGGCTGCCCGCCGTCCAGGCCACCCAGGACGCCGACCTCGATCTCCCGCGGGTCCTTCGCGGACGCCTCGACGATCACCTTCGGGTCGTGCGCGCGGGCCTCGGCGATCGCATCGTCGAGCTCGTCCAGGCTGTTCACCTTGCTGATCCCGAGGCTCGACCCGCCACGGCACGGCTTCACGAAGACCGGGTACCCGAGCGCGTCCACCGCCTCCCGGCACGCGGCCGGGTCCCGCTTCCAGTCCCGGTCCCGGATCACGACGTACGGGGTGACCTCGAGGCCGGCCGCGGCGAACACGACCTTCATGTAGTGCTTGTCCATGCCGACGGCGCTGGACAGTACGCCGGAACCGACGTACCGGATGTCCGACATCTCGAGCAGGCCCTGGATGGTGCCGTCCTCGCCCCACGGGCCGTGCAGCAGCGGGAACACCACGTCGACCTGGCCGAGGGTGCTCGGGACCTGCTCGGGCTCGCTGATCACGAGCTCGCGGTTCGCACCGAACAGCACCGGCATCGCGGTGACGTCGACCTCCGGGAGCTTGCCGTCGGTGATCGACAGCCGCTCGGGATCGCCACTCTCCAGCACCCAGTGCCCGCTGGTACTGATGCCGATCGGGACCACGTCGTACTTGTCCCGGTCGATCACCTGCAGGACGTTCGCCGCGGTCACGCACGAGATGGCGTGCTCGCTCGACCGGCCGCCGAACACGACGGCGACCCGGGGCTTGCGCTGACCTTCTGAGTACTCACTCACCGGCTCGACTGTAGCGGTCCGCGGATCATGATCCGACCAGGGATCGGTTAAGAGATGTTCAGATCGGCTCGTCCCAGGTCACTGGCAACGCTGTCACTCCGTACACGAGCGTGTTGTCCCGGTAATCGATCGTCTCGAACGGTACGGCGAGTCGCAGCGTCGGGATGCGCGCGAACAGCCGGATGAAGACCTCCTGCAACTCGACCCGCGCGAGCTGCTGGCCGATGCACTGGTGCGGGCCGAACCCGAACGCCACATGCGCTGCCGCCTGACGATCCAGATCCAGCCGGTCGGGATCGGGGAACACGCTCTCGTCGCGGTTGGCCGACGACAATGCGGCAATCAGATAGTCTCCTGCGCTGATTGTCGACGATCCGACTGTCAACTCGTCGGTCACGTGCCGGAACAGCCCGAAGTGCACGACCGACAGGTACCGCAGCAGCTCCTCGACCGCGGCCGGCACCTTCGACGGATCCGCCTGCAACTTCGAGAGCTCGACAGGGTTCCGCAGCAGCGCGAGCGTGCTCAGAGCGATCATGTTCGCGGTCGTCTCGTGCCCGGCGATCAGCAGCGTGACCCCGATCGTCACGAGCTCCTGCACCGTCAACGGCGTACCGGACTCTTCGCTGCGGGTGATCAGCCGCGACAGCAGGTCGTCCTCACGATGCGCCTGTCTCGCCAGCACCAGCCCGACGATGTACTCGTTCAGCTCGTCGCTCGCCCGCCCGATCTCGTCGGTGTACCCGTCGACGCGGACGAGCAGCGCACTCCGCTCCTGGAACTCGTCGCGGTCCGCGTACGGGACGCCGAGCAGCTCGCAGATCACCAGCGACGGGATCGGCAGCGCGAACTCCTGCACCAGGTCGACCGGCCCACCGGCAGCCACCAGGGCGTCGATCCGCTCCTCGATCATCGCCGCGATCCGCGGCCGCATCGCCTCCATCCGCTTCACCGCGAACTCGGTCGCCAGCAGCCGGCGCAGCCGTTTGTGCGCCGCCCCGTCCACCTGCAGGATCGACCCCGACTCCGCCTCCCGGTCCAGGTCCGCATCCGGTACGACGTGATCCGACGGCGCGAGCCGCGAACTCAGCCGGCTGTCCCGCAGCAGCGCCCGTACGTCGTCGTACCGGCTGATCACGTACGCGTCGACACCGGCCGGTGTCGACACCCTGGCGGGGGCTTCGGTACGGCGGTACGCGGCGTACTCCGGCGCCGGATCGAAGGGGCAGCCGGACGGCCTGCCGACGGGGAAGCTCTCGGTCATGGGCGACCTCTCGCAGTGAAATTGGTAGTGACTACCATATGACTGAATCTGCCATCACTGAACGGCGTCCGGCGCGGCGGAGGCGGTACCCTGCCCGCGGAGGTGCTGATGGGACTGCGCGAGGTGAAGCGGGAACGGACCCGCCGGCTGATCGCGGACAAGGCGTTCGAGCTGTTCGGCGACCACGGGTTCGGCCGGACCACGGTCGAACAGATCGCGGCCGCGGCCGAGGTCGGCCCGAGCACGCTGTACCGGTACTTCCCGACGAAGGAGACGCTGGTCCTCGAGTTCGTCGACGACTGCCTGGCCGACGCGGTCACCTGGTTCCGCGAACAGCCCGCCCTGGACCTGCCGGACGGCCTGCGCGCGGTCATCGGGCGCGTGCTCGAGCAGCTCGAGACCAACCCGGACCGGGTCCGCGGGGTGTTCGTCCTGGCCAAGCAGAACGGGTCCGTGAGCGCGCACCTCAACGAGCTGATCTGGCGCTTCCGCAACGACCTCGCCGACGAGCTGGTACGGCGGTCGGCGGGCGACGACCCGCGGCACGCCGAGTTCGTCGCGGCACTGTCCGCCGGGATCGCGATGAACATCATCGAGAGCGTGGTCCGGGTCTGGGTCGACGCCCCGGACACCGTCGACGCCCAGCAGCTCTCCCGGCAGGCGATGGCCCTGCTGAAAACCGGTGGCATCCCGCTCCCCGCCGCCCAGGACCCCACCGGCATCAGTGACAATTCGGGACATGACTCCTGACCTCGACCCGTCCACCGTCGTCGTTCATGCGGGGCGGCCGGAGCGCGTGCCGAATGCGCCGGTCGGCAACTCGCCGGTGTTCAGCTCGACGTACGTCGCCGGTGGCGACCGCGGATACGGGCGGTTCGGGAACGACGCCTGGACCGCGCTCGAGGACACGCTCGGTCAGCTCGAGGGCGGCCGTGCGCTGACGTTCGCGTCCGGAATGGCGGCCGCGGCGGCGATCGCGGACCTGGTCCCGGTCGGCGGCCGGGTGGTCGCGCCCGAGCACGCGTACTCCGGCGTACTCGCGCTGCTCGACCAGCAGGCCGAGGCCGGCCGGCTGACGGTCGATCGGGCGAACGTCGCGGACACCGAGGCGGTCGGCCGCGCGCTCGACGGCGCCGACCTGCTGTGGATCGAGTCGCCGACCAACCCGGCGATGGAGGTCGCCGACATCCCCGCCCTCGCCGCGGCCGGCCACGCCGCCGGGGCGACCGTCGTCGTCGACAACACCTTCGCCACTCCCCTGCTGCAGCAGCCGCTGCGACTCGGCGCGGACGTGGTGATGCACTCGGCCACCAAGTTCATCGCCGGTCACTCCGATGTCGTCCTCGGCGCGGTCGTCACCGCCGACGACGACCTGTGGTCCGCCATCGAACTGCGGCGGCGCAGCCTCGGCGCGATCGCCGGGCCGATGGACGCCTGGCTCGCACTGCGCGGCCTGCGGACCCTCGCGCTGCGCCTCGAACGCTCCCAGTCGAACGCGGCGTACCTGGCCGACCGTCTGCAGCAGCACCCGAAGGTCAGTCGCGTCCGCTACCCCGGACTGCCCGACGACCCCGGCCACGCACGTGCCGCCGCGCAGATGTCCGGCTTCGGCGGCATCCTCGCGTTCGAGCTCGGCGGCGACGCCGCGGGCGCTCAGAAGGTCTGTGAGAGCACCCGGCTGTGGGTCCACGCGACCAGCCTTGGCGGCGTCGAGTCGCTCCTCGAACGCCGCCGCCGCTGGCCGATCGAGGTCCCGACCATCCCCGAGGACCTGATCCGCCTGTCCGTCGGCATCGAGCACCCGGCGGACCTGTGGGCCGACCTGGAACAGGCGCTCAACGCTTCGACTTGAGCACCGGGCCGCCGAAGAACGTCAGTACGCAGAGCACGACGGGCAGGACGAACGCGAGGTTCAGCGGCATCCAGTGCGCGAGCCCGCCGATCAGTGCGGGACCGGCCAGCAACCCGACGTACCCGAGGCCGACGACGCGCGCCATCAGCGCGCCCGAGGACCGTGGATCGAGATTGCCGGCGGCGGTGAACAGCTGCGGTACGCCGCCGGCCAGGCCGAGGCCGAAGATCGCCCAGCCGACCAGCGCGACCGGCACCCACGGTACGACGATCACGAGCGTCAGGCCGGCCGCTGCCATCGCGGCGCCCCAGCGGACGATCGCCGCCGGACCGACGACGGCCGCGACCCGGTCGGTGAGGAACCGCCCCACGGTCATCGCCACCGCGAACGAGCCGTACGCGTAGGCCGCCGTACTGACGGAAGTCCCGAGGATGTCGCGGAAATGCAGGGCCGCCCAGTCGTTGGCCACCCCCTCGGACAGCATCAGGCCGAACGCGAGTCCGCCGAGCGCCCACACCAGCTTGGCCGGCGGCTTCGCGCGCGGCTCGGCCTCCTCCGGGTCCTCGTCGGAAAGAGTTGCCTCCAGCAAGAATCGGCTGGCGGCCAGCGCGAGCACGATGCACACCACCCCGGACAGTGCGAGCGTGACCTCGGTCGGTACGCCGGCCCGCAACGTGGCCGCGCCGACGATCGCGGCGATCGCGCCGCCGATCGACCACATGGCGTGGAAGGCGGCCATGATCGGTCGCGGGTACCCGCGCTCGACGACCACGGCCTGCGCGTTCATCCCGACGTCGATCGAACCGTTGCCGAAGCCAACGAAGATCAACGCGAGCCCGAGCGTCCACCAGTTCGTGGCCAGGCCGGGGCCGGCCAGCGCGACGCCGAGCAGGATCCCGGCGGCCGGCACCAGACGCCGCTGACCGAGCCGGTCGACGAGCGGGCCCGCGACCTGCATGCCGGTGAACGCGGCGGCGCCGAGCACCAGCAGGAGCAGGCCGAGCGTGCTGTGCGTGATCCCGGTGCGCTGCTCGATGCTCGGGATGTGCACGACCCACATGCCGACGGCGAACCCGTTCAGGCCGAAGTACAGCCAGGTGGCGACGCGGGCGGCTCGGGGTGGTGCGCTCTGGAGTTGTGTAACGGTCAAGACGCCACCTCGACCAGGGTGCCGCGCTGGGTGAGCAAGGTTCGCTGGTCCTCGGGTGCGGAGTCGTCGGTGATGATCAGGTCGGGGCGTTCGGCCGGGCAGACGTAGGCGAGCGCGGCGCGGTCCCATTTGGCGCCGTCGGCCAGCACGATCGAGCGGCTCGAGACCTTGAGCGCCTCCTGCTTGACCTCCGCGTCGCCGAGGTCGAAGGCGGTCAGTCCGGCGTCGAGGCTGAACGCGCACGGGCTCAGCACGGCCGCGTCGAAGCGGAGCGCCCGCAGCGAAGCCACGGTCAGCGGGCCGACCAGCGACAGCTCGCCCTTGCGCGCCTCGCCGCCCGGCATCAGCAGCCGGATCCGTGGCGCGTCGGCCAGTTCGTGCGCGACATGCAGCGAGAGCGGCATCACCGTCAGCGCGCGGTCGTGCAGGAGCTTGGCCGTTTCGAGTGCCGTCGTACCGCTGTCCAGCACGATCGTCTCGCCGTCGTGGAGGTGCTCGACCGCGGCGCGGGCGATCGCCTGCTTGGCGGCGACGGCGGCCTGGGCACGCAGCGAGTGCGGCGGTTCGAGACCGGACGGCATCGCCGCCACCGCGCCGCCGTGGATGCGCTTCAGCACGCCCTGCGCGGCCAGGAAGTCGAGATCGCGGCGGACCGTCATGTCGGACGCCTCGGTCGCCTCGACCAGTTCCTGGACCGAGACTCGGTCGGTGGCTCGTAGTCGTTCTACGATCACTTGGTGCCGTTCCGCACTTCTCATGCGCAAAAAACTACCATCCGCCTGATCGTTCAAACAGATAGCGTGTTCGCTTGTGACAGATGACACCACCCTCGTCAGGCGTTCCCGGTACGCCGTGGCCGCGGTCTTCTGCGTGCACGGATCGGTGACCGGGTCGTTCGCGACCCGGGTGCCGTGGATCCAGGAGCACGCCGGGGTGTCCGCGGGACAGCTCGGTCTGGCGCTCGCGTTCCCCGCACTGGGGGCCGCGCTGATGATGCCGCTCGCGGCCCGCGTCAGCCACCGGTTCGGGACCCGCGCCGCGCTGCGGGGCTTGCTGGCACTGTGGACGCTCGCGCTGATCCTGCCGTCGTTCGCGCCCGGCCTGCTGACACTGTGCGCCGCGCTGCTGATCTACGGCGGTACGGCGGGGATGGCCGACGTCGCGATGAACGCGCTCGGCGTCGAGGTCGAGCATCGGCTGAAGAAGTCGATCATGTCCGGGTTGCACGGCCTGTGGAGTGCGGGCGCGCTGCTCGGATCCGCGGTCGGCACGGTCGCAGCGCATGCCGATCTCAGCGCGCAGACCCATCACCTGATCGCGGCCGTCGTCCTGACCGTCATCGGTGCGGTGGTGTGTCAGTTCGTGCTGAACATCCATCCCGACGACGACGAGGAGCCGCCGGCGCGGTTCGCGTTGCCGCCGAAGTCGGCCCTGCTGATCGGTGCGGTCGGCTTCTGCGCGGTGTTCGCGGAGGGCGCGAGTCTCGACTGGTCGGCGGTGTACCTGCGCGACATCCTGGACAGCTCGGCCGGTGTCGCGGCCGGTGCGACGACCGGGTTCGCGTTGACGATGGCGATCGCGCGGATCACCGGTGACGCGGTCGTCGATCGCTTCGGCGTCGTACCGACGGTGCGCTGGAGCGGCGTGATCGCCACGCTCGGCGGCCTGCTCGTGGTGGTCGCACCGCATGCGATCGTCGCGATGGCCGGCTTCGGCCTGATCGGCATCGGCATCGCGGTCGTCGTACCGCTCGCGTTCGCGGCCGCCGGCCGCACCGGGCCGAACCCGAGCCAGGCGATCGCCGGCGTCGCCACGATCACCTACGCCTCCGGCCTGGTGGCGCCGTCGATCATCGGCGGCATCGCGCAGGCGAGCAGCCTGACCAGCTCGTTCGTCGTCGTCACCGCGCTCGCGGCCTGCCTGGCCGTGTTTGCGCGCGTCCTGGCGACCACTCAGCGGACAACCCGCGGGGGCGTTCTCCCCCGGTGATACCAATCATCAGGTGACTGTTTTTCGGGTAGCGGGAGCAGAGGACGCAGCCGCGGTCGCGGAGTTGCACGGGGACAGCTGGCGACGGCACTACCGGGGCGCGTACGCCGACACGTTCCTCGACGACGAGTCCGCGGAGTACCTCGGCGCGATGTGGGCCAAGCGGCTGTCCGATCGAGAGGGCACCCGAACGACCATTGCGGAGTACGACGGGCAACTGGTCGGCCTCGCCCACGTCGTCTTCCAGGCGGACCCGAAGTACGGCGCACTCGTCGACAACCTGCACGTCCGCGCGCCGCTGAAGCGGCAAGGGATCGGGACCAAACTGCTGGCACTGGCGGCCGAGCACGTCCACGACACCGGGATCTTCTTGTGGGTCCTCGAGCAGAACACCGCGGCGCAGGCGTTCTACGAGGCGCGCGGCGGCATCCGCGGGGACCGCAAGGACGTCTCGCCACCGGGCGGCGAGCCGCACCGGCTGAACGGCACCCCGGCCGCCTTCCGGTACTACTGGCCGGACCCCGCGACCTTGACCGCGTCGATCAGCGCGTACGACGCCTGACTCGCCGCCTCCGGATCCCCGGACCGGATGGCTTCGAGTACGCCGACGTGGGCGTCGCGGATGCGGTGGTCCTCCGGGATCGTCGCGGTCCGGTGGATCGACTCGGCCAGCACCTCGGCCAGGGCGTCGTACAACCTGAGCAGCAACTGGTTACCGCTGGCGGCGACGACGCCCCGATGGAAGTCGGTGTCGGCGGTCACGAAGGCGTCCATGTCGCCCGCGTCCATCGCGGCGCCCCGGGCCTTGAGCGCGTCCGACAGCGCGCTCAGGCTGTCTGAATCCGCATGCCCGACGGCCAGCCGGGCGGCCGCGGCCTCGATGCCGGCGCGGGCGTCGAGGACGTCGGTCAGCGACGCCGAGAGCTCGTCGCGAACCAGTAGGCCGCTGATCTCGTTGGTCGCGCGGACATAGGTGCCGTCGCCGACGCGCGGCTCCAGCAGACCCGTCAGGCTCAGCGACCGCAGCGCCTCGCGCACCGTGCCCCGACTGACCCCGAGTTCGGTCGCGAGCTGGTTCTCCCCGGGGATCCGCGAGCCACGCGGCCAGGCTCCGGACTCGATCTGTGCCCGGAAACGCTCCGACACCTGCAGCACCAGCGGCACCTGCCGCACCGGTCCTTCGAGTGACACCGCTATCGGCCTCCGTTCACGGGGAGCGTACAGTGTAAATGTAGGACATTTGCAGGGAAGGGTGTGGATTCGTGGCCGTGCTGACCGAACGTGTCACCCGGGAGCGGTCGTCGGTGATCACGGCGACCGCCTTTGTGGTCGCGCTGAGCCTGCGGCCGGCGCTGACCGCCGTCGGCCCGGTGCTGCCGCGGATCGGCCTCGACCTGCACCTCGGCGAGGCCGCGCAGGGCCTGCTGGGCACGCTCCCGCTGCTCGCGTTCGCGGTCGCCTCTCCGCTGGTGCATCTCGCGTCGCGACGGTTCGGCATGGAGCGGACGGTGTTCGTCTCGCTCCTGGTGCTGGCGGTCAGCAGCGCGCTCCGCCCGTACGGCGGTCAGGCGGGCCTGTGGATCGGCACCGCCGTGGTCGGCGCCGCCATCGCCGTCGGCAACGTCCTGGTGCCGGTCATCATCAAACGGGACTACGCGGCGCACGTCTCACGCGCGACCGGCATCTACACCGCGTTCATCACCGGTGGCGCAGCGATCGCGTCGATCCTCGCCGTACCGATCGCCGACGCGGTCGACTGGCGATTGTCCCTGGCGGTCTGGGGTGGCCTCGCGCTGCTGGTCGCGATCGTCTGGCTGCCGCGCACGCTCTCGCCGCAGCCGATGCCGGCGGCAACCACCGACGACGAGACGCCGCCGGTGAGCGTCTGGCGGCAGCCGATGGCCTGGCTGGTGACCGGCTTCATGGGACTGCAGTCGACGAGCTTCTACCTCTTCGTGAACTGGCTGCCGACGATCGAGATCTCCACGGGCGGCGTCTCCGAGCGCGCCACCGGCGTACACCTGTTCGTCTTCCAGGTGTTCGGGCTGATCGGCGGGCTCAGCATCCCGTTCCTGCTGAAGCATCCGACCGACCAGCGAGCCGGTCTGATGACGGCCAGTACGCCGATCCTGCTGGCGTTGATCGGGCTGCTGGTGGCGCCGCAACTGGCGATCGTCTGGGCGGTCGTCGGCGGCCTCGGCCAGGGCGCCGGGCTGGTCGCCGCGCTGACGCTCATCAGCCTGCGCGGCCGAGGCCACCACGAGACGACACAGCTGTCCGGGATGGCACAGGCGGTCGGCTACACCTTCGCCGCCGCGGGTCCAGTAGCCGCCGGCTACCTCACCCAGGTCACCGGCGGCTGGACCACGACCCTGATCGTCTTCGCCACCTCAGCCGCCACACAGATCCTCCTAGGCTTCGCAGCCGGCCGCGACACCCGCTCTGTCTGAGCGACCTGGGGAGGATTTCGTGCCGATTCGGGGAGAAAATCCTCTCCAGGTCGACTACTTGTCGGTGGCGAAGGCGGCGTCGAAGGCTGCGGCGGGCTTGTCGAAGGCCAGGGCGCGGATGACGTTGACCGCCTCCGCGGCGCCGACCTTGCGGTCCATGCCGGCGTCCTCCCACTCGACCGAGATCGGGCCGTCGTAGCCGATCGAGTTCAGCACCCGGAAGCAGTCCTCCCAGTTCACGTCGCCGTGTCCGGTGGAGTAGAAGTCCCAGCCACGCCGCGGATCCGCCCACGGCAGGTGCGAGCCGAGCCGGCCGTTGCGGCCGCCGCCGACCCGCATCTTGGTGTCCTTGCAGTCCACGTGGTAGATCCGGTCCTTGAAGTCCCAGAGGAACGCGACCGGGTCGATGTCCTGCCACACCATGTGCGACGGATCCCAGTTCAGGCCGAAGGCCTCCCGGTGGCCGATCGCCTCCAGCGCGAACGTGGTGGTCCAGTAGTCGTACGCGATCTCCGACGGGTGTACCTCGTGCGCGAACCGCACACCTTCTTCGTCGAACACGTCGAGGATCGGGTTCCAGCGGTCCGCGAAGTCCTTGTACCCGGCCTCGATCCGGTCCGCCGGCACCGGTGGGAACATCGCGACGTACTGCCAGATCGACGAGCCGGTGAAGCCGATGACCGTGTTCACGCCGAGCTTCTTCGCCGCCCGGGCGGTGTTCTTCAGGTCCTCGGCCGCGCGCTGCCGGACGCCCTCGGCGTCACCGTCGCCCCAGACCCGCGACGGCACGATCGCCTGGTGGCGGAAGTCGATCGGGTTGTCGCAGACCGCCTGCCCCACCAGGTGGTTGGAGATCGCGAACACCTGCAGGTTGTACTTCTCCAGGATGTCCTTGCGGCCCTGGACGTACGAGTCGTCGTCGACGGCCTGCTGGACGTCGAAG
>DASXXB010000072.1:0-20540 GCA_036503355.1 Kribbella sp.
GGTCCAAGCCCATTTACGTATGAACCGATACCGTGCTTGCATGGGCGGCGTGGACCTGTCGCTGCAACAACTGCGTGGATTCGTCGCGGTCGCCGAAGAACTGCACTACGGCCGCGCCGCGCAACGCCTGAACCTGACCCAGCCGCCGCTGACCCGCCAGATCCAAGGTCTCGAGCGGACGCTCGACGTCCGGCTGTTCGACCGCACCGGCCGAGGCGTCCGGCTGACCGCGGCCGGCGGGGTGTTCCTCGAGCACGCCCGCAGGGTCCTTGCGCTCCTCGAGGTAGCGCCCGAGGCGACCCGGCGCGCCGCGGACGGGACGACCGGGACGTTGCGGCTCGCGTTCACCGCGATCGGCGCGTACGCCGTACTCGCCGACTTCCTGACCATGGTCGCGAAACGGACCCCGGGAGTGACGGCCGAGCTGACCGAACTCGTGAGCCCGGCGCAGTTCGAGGCGCTGGCGAACCTGGAGATCGACCTCGGGCTGGTGCGTCCGCCGATCCCGGCGCAGTTCGAGTCGCTGCTGGTGCATTCCGAGGATCTCGTTCTCGCCGTACCGGCCGCACATCCGCTCGCGGCGGGCGAGGGGCCGGTGTCGCTGGGGGACGTGACCGACGACTACATCGGGTACAGCCCGGAGGGTTCGCAGTACCTGCACGACATCTGCGCGGCGATGATCGGGATGGACACCTACGCGGTCAGCCAGCTCGCGTCGCAGGTGCCGACGATGCTCGCGCTGGTGCGGGCCGGGCTGGGCTGCGCGCTGATCCCGCGGTCGATCAAGGCGATGGGGGTCGAGGGTGTGCGGTACCGCGAGTTGGATGCGGCGGCTGCGCACTCGGTGACGCTGCACGCGTGCTGGAGCCCGGACAACCCGAACCCGGCTCTGCAGCGCCTCGCGGAGTCGCTGCGCCTGGACCCGCGCCTCGGGACTTGACTTAGAGCGAACTCTAATTCGTACGCTCACTGGCATGAGTGCACAACACAAGATCGGCTCGGGTTTCGGGCACGACAGCACCGCGGACGACGTCCTCGCCGGGATCGACCTGAACGGCAAGCTGGCAATCGTCACCGGTGGATATTCGGGTCTCGGGCTGGAGACCACGAAGGCGCTGAGCCGCGCCGGCGCGCAGGTCGTCGTACCGGCCCGGCGTCCGGACGTGGCGAAACAAGCCCTCGGCGACCTTGCCGAGGTGGACGAACTGGACCTCGGTTCGCTGGACAGCGTGCAGGCGTTCGCGGAGCGCTTCCTGGCCTCGGGGCGTTCGGTCGACATCGTGATCGACAACGCGGCGATCATGGCGTGCCCGGAAACGCGCGTCGGGCCCGAGTGGGAGGCGCAGTTCGCGACCAACCACCTCGGTCACTTCGCGCTGGTGAACAGGTTGTGGCCGGCGATCGCCGCCGACGGCGGCGGCCGGGTGGTGTCGGTGTCGTCGTCCGCACACCGGCGATCGGACATCCGCTGGGACGACCTGGAGTTCCGGCGCGGGTACGACAAGTGGGAGGCGTACGGGCAGGCGAAGACCGCGAACGTGCTGTTCGCCGTCCAGCTCGATGCCCTCGGCAAGGATTCCGGGGTCCGGGCGTTCGCGCTGCATCCCGGTGGGATCCTGACGCCGTTGCAGCGGCACCTGCCGCGTGAGGAGATGGTCGCCTTCGGATGGATCGACGAGGACGGCAACCCGCTGAGTCCGCAGTTCAAGTCGCCCGAGCAGGGCGCGGCGACCCAGGTGTGGGCGGCAACCTCGCCGCAGCTCGACGGTCTCGGCGGCGTGTTCTGCGAGGACTGCGAGATCGCGGAGGTGTCGGCCGAGAGCGCGTACGGCGTCCGGCCGTACGCGATCGACCCGGCGTCGGCCGCCCGGCTGTGGACTGTGTCCGCGGAGCTCACCGGGGTGAACGCGTTCGAGTAGGCTGTGCCGGCTGTGTCTGTTTCCCCCACCCCGGTTGAGCTCGGCGCGATCGTCGAGCGGTTGCGGGCGTCCGGGTGCGTGTTCGCCGAGGACGAGGCCGCGGTGATCCTCGCGACCGCGCGCGATCCGGCCGAAGTCACGGCCATGGTCGACCTGCGGGCGGGTGGGTTGCCGCTGGAGTACGTCGTCGGCTGGGCGTCGTTCTGCGGGTTGCGGATCGTCGTGGAGCCGGGTGTGTTCATCCCACGGCGTCGTACCGAGTTCCTGATCACGCGGGCGTTGCGAGTACTTCGCGACGGAGCCGTGGTTGTGGATCTGGGATGCGGATCGGGAGCACTCGGTACGGCGGTGGCGGCCGCGCGATCGGTGTCGGTGTACGCCGCCGACATCGAGGCGATCGCGGTGAGGTGCGCCCGGCGCAACCTGGCGCCGTGGGGCGGCACCGTGTACGAGGGCGACCTGTTCGATGCGCTGCCGGCACGATTGCGCGGCGAGATCGACGTACTGCTGTCGAATGTCCCGTACGTGCCGACCGACGAGGTCCGGCTGCTACCGCCGGAAGCGCGCCTGTACGAACCACGCGTGACGCTGGACGGCGGGCCGGACGGGCTCGCCGTCCTGCGCCGTGTGGTCGCCGGTGCCGCGGAATGGCTGCGGCCGGGCGGCCATTTGTACGTCGAGATGAGCGACCGGCAGGCGCCGCTCGCCCGGGACGTGATGGTCGCGACCGGGATGACCGCCGAGATCGTCACGGACGACGACCTCGGCGCGAACGTTGTCCATGGCATCAAACCCGGCGTTGCACGTGCAGCAGGTACTCCCGGCGGTTGAGCGGATCGTGGTCGGTGCGCGGGCGGTCCGGGACCTGCCCGGTCACCGGTTGGTAGCGCTCGAACGCCGACTCCAGAACGCCCTCGCCGCGGGTGAGGGCGGGGACCTGCTGCTCGAGTTCGTACACGGCGGCGGCGGGGATTTCTCCTTCCAGGGTTGAGGTTTCCGCGGCCAGGGCCGGCACTTGCGGGATCGCCCGCAGCCGGGCCAGAGCCGCGAGTACGGCGCGGGTGGTGTCGGTCGGGATCTCCAGCTGGAACCGGTGCATCGGCTCGTGCACCGTCGTACCGGCCTGCTGGAGTGCCGTGATCAGGACCAGCGGGGTGAGGAACCGGAAGTCACCGGCGGTGCTGGACATACTCTTGTCGAACACGGCATGCGAGTGGCTCTGCCGGGCGGAGTAGCCCGAGTGCGTCATCACCACGCGGGCGTCGGGGATCTGCCAGCCGTGCAGGCCCTGGTGCAGGGTCTCGCGGACGGTTTCCTCGACGGCCTTGATGAACGCGTACGGCATCGAGCCGAGTTCGACCTCGAGTTCGAAGCTGACCCCCGCACCCACCGGCGCCGGTTCGACGCGCAGACCGACCGTGGCCAGGAACGGGTTCGCGTCCTTCTTGTTGAACTCGACCGCCTGCCCGGTGCCGATGATCCGCTCGATGCAGATCGTGGTGGTCTCGCGGAAGTCGACCTCGATCCCGTACTCGGTGGCCAGCGTCGTCTCGATGACCTCCTTCTGTACTTCGCCGTACAGCGACACGTAGGTCTCCTGGCGCAGATCGTCCTGGCGGAGGTTGATCAGCGGATCCTGCTCGGCCAGCTGGGTCAGCGCCACCCGCAGGTTGCCCTTGTCGGACGGCCTGCGTGGTGTGACGACGGTCTCGAGCGTCGGCGGCGAGAAGACCTTTGTGGAAACAATTGGCCGCTCCGTGGCCAAAAGTTTTCCCGGATCGCTGAGTACGTCGCCGATCTGGACGTCGGCGAGGCCCCAGAGCCTGCCGATCCGTCCGGCCTGCAGGACCTCGCCCTCGCCGTACACCGCAAGCGCGGTGATCTTCCCGTCCGTGGCGCCGTACCGCACGCGGTCGCGGACGTGCGCCGTACCGGAGAACATCCGCACGTACGCGATCTTCTCGCCGGCGGGACCACGCTCGACCTTGAACACCGTGCCGTTGAGCGGGCCGGGCGAGGTGCCGGCGCGGGGGAGGAACTCGCGGATGCCGTCGGTGAGCGCGTCGGTGCCGGCGCCGGTGATCGCGGACCCGAAGTACACCGGGTGCACGATCGCCTGCCGGGTCTGCGCGGCGAGTACGTCGGGCAGCGCGAGCGCCGCGCCGTCGACGTACCGCTGGAGGAGTTCGTCGTCGTGCTCGGTGAGGACGTCGAGCAGTACGTCGTCCTGCACGATCGGCTTGAACGCCGCGTCGGGGGTGCCGAGGTTCGTGGCCTCGCCCATCGGGACGATTCCCGGCGTCAGCTTCGCGGCGATCTGCCGGAGCACCTCGTCGTACTGCGCGCCGGGCCGGTCGAGCTTGTTGACGAAGATCAGGGTCGGGATCCGCAGCCGCTTCAGCGTGCGCATCAGCACCCGCGTCTGCGCCTGGACGCCCTCCACCGCCGAGATCACCAGCACCGCGCCGTCGAGCACACTCAGCGCCCGCTCGACCTCGGCGATGAAGTCCGGGTGGCCGGGGGTGTCGATCAGGTTGATGCCGACGTCACCGATGGTGAACGCGGCGACGGCGGACTTGATCGTGATCCCGCGCTGCCTCTCCAGCGCGAGCGAGTCGGTCTGGGTGTTCCCGTCGTCGACGCTGCCGACCTCGTCGATGACACCGGCGGCGAACAGCAGCCGCTCGGTCAGGCTGGTCTTCCCGGCGTCAACATGCGCCAGGATCCCGAGATTCAGTACTTCCACGCAGCTTCATGTCCTTTGAACAGGTGCCGTCCATTTCCACGCGAGACATGAAGCGAGGTCGCATGACGGACTCCTATCGGTCACCTGTTTCCGTACGCCGTCGAGTACACCAACTCCTTTCCGGGCGGGACAAACCATTTAGCTCGGCGCTACATGTCAGTTGATCAGGGTGCCCACGGGTGTGCCGGTGGCGATGGTCGTGGCGGCGTGCGGCCGGTCGATGTCGAACACGTGCAGCGGCAGGCGGTGGTCGCGGGCGAGGATGAACGCGGACTGGTCCATCACGCCGAGGCCGCGGTCGATCACCTGCTGGTAGCTCAGGTGGTCGAAGCGCCGGGCGTCCGGGTGCTGGTTCGGGTCCGCGTCGTACACACCGTCGGTGCCGTTCTTCGCGACCAGCAGTGCGTCGGCCGCGAGCTCGATCGCGCGCTGCACCGACGGGTAGTCGGTGGTGGTGAACGGCTGCCCGTTGCCGCAGGCAAGCAACACGATCGAGCCCTTCTCCAGGTGCCGGAGCGCGCGCAGCCGGATGTAGGGCTCGGCCAGGTTGTCGATCGGCACCGCCGTCATCAGCCGGACACCGTGCGCGCCGAGCGCCGCCAGCCGTCCGCGGAGCAGCACCGCGTTGATGACGGTGCCGAGCATCCCGATGTTGTCCGCCTCGACCCGATCGATGCCCCAGTCGTCGGCGCGGTTCCCGCGGAACACGTTCCCGCCGCCGATCACGACGGCCACCTGCACACCGGTGGCACGCAGCGCGATCACCTCGGTCGCGAGATGCGTGAGCCGGTCACTGCTGAATCCGAACTCGTTCTTCCCGGCGATCGCCTGTCCGGACAACTTGAGCACGAGCCTGCGATACATACCGCTCCGATCGATCGGAAGATGAACCCAGCAGCAGATTTATCACGAGCGGAGTGTCGGCGGAGAGCCCTAGGGTGTGGTCGATGCTGTTGCCACCTGACGGGAGTCCACGATGCCGCATGCCGACTGGCGGAAGCTGGAGCATTACCTCCACGCCCGCTTCCTGACCAGCTCGTTCGCGCAGACTGCCGCGTTCGCCACCGCGATCGGCGAGGCGGTCCAGGACGGCGCCCGGCCGAAGGAGGTGCGGCTCGCCGGGACCTTCGTGGACGTGAAGGTCGAGGCACCCGAGCTGGCCGACCTCGTCAGCCGGCTGGCGGCCGAGTTGGGGTTGCAGGCTGATCCGACGCAGGTCACACAGTTGGAGATCGGCTTGGACACCGCCGACCGCGACGAGATCGGCCCGTTCTGGGCGGCAGTGCTCACCGGGGACGCGAGCACCTTCAAGGACATCGACGTCGTCGACCCGACCGGGCGCTTCGACAACCTGTGGTTCCAGAAGACCGAGCCGCACGAAACCCCACGTCAACGCTTCCATTTCGACCTGTGGGTGCCGCTCGAGGTGCTCCCCGGCCGCATCGGGGCGGCGGTGGCGGCGGGTGGGACCGTTGTGTCCGACGACGAGGCGCCGGCGTTCACGGTGCTCGCGGATCCGCAGGGCAACAAGGTCTGCTTGTGTACGTCGGAGGGGCGCTGACCTCTGCTAGTCTCGTGGTGACTCGAGGAGGTGTGTGATGGCTAGGAAGGCTCTCCGGTTCCGCGCCGATCCCTCCTCTTCTGCTGCCCTCTGACAGGCAGCCCCTCTCCGGACCGATCGGTGCGTCGCGGCGCAGGCCGCGGATCACGTGCGCGTCCATGGCGCGTACTCCGTGCCGATCGAACCGGAGATTCCCCATGTCCTCCGTGGACACCCACCTTCATGCTGCCCTCGCGCGTGCGCTCAACGGCGTACCGCAGCAGGAACTACGCCGCCGGGCCGCGGCGCTCTCACATCGCTATCGCACCGAACAGATCGACGACACCACTCCCGGGATGAGCGACGACGTCGATGCTCTCGCGTACGCCGTCGTACGCATGCCGGCAACGTTCCGCGCTGTCCACGCGGCGCTCACGACAGTCGAGCGTCATGTGGATACGTCCATCAGTACTCACCTCGACCTCGGCGGCGGGACGGGCGCTGCCGCGTGGGCGGTCGCCGCACTCTGGCCGGGCGTCAGCACCGAGATCGTCGAACGCCAGCCGTTCGCCGTCCGCCTCGGCCAACAACTTGCCGCAGGCAACCGCTGGCGCTGGACGACCGCCGACCTCCGTACCTGGCGCCCCGGCGACCCATGCGCGGAGAGCCCGATCAGCCTTGTGACGATCGGCTACGTACTCAGCGAACTGACGCCCGATGCTCGCCACAGGCTCGTCGACCTGGCAGCCAGTTGTGCCTCGACGATCGTCATCGTCGAGCCGGGGACTCCGCGCGGGCACCGGCGAGTGCTCGAAGCGCGCGACCTCTTGATCGAACGTGGCTTGCGGATCGCGGCACCGTGTCCGCATCAGGGTCCGTGCCCGGTCGACTGGTGTCACTTCGCCACCCGCCTGCCCCGCACCGAACTGCACCGGATCCTCAAAGACGGCACCCGGAACTTCGAGGACGAGAAGTTCACGTACGTCGTTGCGACCCACCACCCGATCCGCCCGGCGCGCGGACGGGTGATAGCGCGCCCGGTCCGCCCGAAGAACCGTGTCCTTCTCGACCTCTGTACGTCGGACGGGGACGCGCAGCAGGTCGTCGTACCGAAGTCGGCTGACGCGTATCGCGCAGCGCGCAGCGCGAGCTGGGGTGACGGCTGGCCGGCTGGCTAGCGAACATGCGCAACCGGTTGCAGCGCTAGCGCGGTGAGCTGGTGGTGGCGCGGATGATGAGGGAGGTGTCGAGCAGGAGGCGGCGGTCGGGGCTTTCGGGGTTCTCGAGACGCTGGACGAGGAGGTCGACCGCCGCTGCTCCGGCGTCGGCTGCGTGCGCGGACACGGTGGTCAGTGGGGGATACACCTGTGCCCGCAGTACGTCGTCACACCCCACCAGGCTGAGATCGCCAGGCACCGATACCCCGTGCTGCGCGAGGCCGGCCATGACTCCGTGCGCGAGGACGTCGTCGAACGCGACGGCCGCGGTGACCCCGCTGTCCAGCAGCGCCGGCGCCGCTTTCATCCCGGCCTCGTAGTTCGAGACCTGGCCCGGCAGCATGACAGCCTCGATGCCGATCCGTTCGGCCGCGCGCTTGACCGCCTTCTTCCGTTGGCCGTTCGCCCACGAGCGCGACGGGCCGGCGACGTACGCGATCCGCCTGTGGCCGAGGTCGGCGAGGTGCTCGACCGCCGCACGGACGCCGTCCGCGCTGTCGACGAGGACGCGGGAGATGCCGGCGATGTCGCGGTTCACGAGCACGACCGGACGGCGTCCGGCGAGGTCCCGGATCTGCCGCTCGCTCATCCGGCTGGCGGCCAGCACGAATCCGTCTGCCTGCAAGGTCAGGCGGCCGACCATGGTGTGCTCGCGCGCCGGGTTCTCGTCGGTGTTGCCGAGCAGCAGCGCCAGCCCGGCGGTCTCCGCGCGTGCCTGCGCGGCGCCGATCATCGGCGGGAAGAACGGGTTCGCGATGTCCGGAACGATCATGGCCAGCAGCCCGTGCCGCCCGGTCGAGAGCGCCTGGGCGGTCGGGTTGGGTACGTATCCAAGCTCGGCCGCCGCGGCGCGCACCCGGGTGACCGTGTCGGGACGCAGTACGCCGGGATTGCCGAAGGCCCGGGAAACCGTGGCGCGCGAGACCCCTGCGAGCGCCGCGACGTTGGTGATCGTCGGCGCCGCAGGGTCTCTGGAAGACATGCTGTGCAGCGTAACCGGTTGCACGGCCGGCGATCGAAGCTACGCCGGGTGGCTGACGTACGCCGTCTTCTCGTCGGGATCGAACCCGCAGTTGCGGTAGAAAGCGTGTGTCGACGCACGTCGCGAGCCCGTCTGCAGCATGACCTTGTAGCACCCCGCATCCCAGGCCGCCCGCAACGTGTCCGCCATGATCTGCTTCCCGAGCCCGGTCCCGCGCCGGCCAGCGTCGACCACGACGTTCTCGATCACGCCGTACGGCGCCCCGCCGCGGGTGAGGTTCGGGATCAGGTTGAGGTACGTCGTCGCGACGATCGCGGAACCCTCGCAGAGCACAAACAGGTGCAGCCCGGGAGCGTCGAGGATGGACCCGAACACGGCGTGAGCGTCGACGGCCGGCGGGTCGGCCGGATGCAGTTGGCGATAGAGCGCGAGGATCCCGTCGAGGTCACCCGCCTGAGCCGCCCGGAAGTCAGGCATCGAGGAAGGTGGTCACGTCGGCGTACCCGGTCTGCTTGGTCATGCTTCTCCCACCAGTAGGCAGAATGGATGCCCCGCCGGATCCGCCAGGACATAGAGCGGTTCACCCGCGTCGGAGGTGCGGTCGTAGAGCACGCGTGCCCCGAGTTCCTCGGCTCGCTGCCGCTGGCGTTCGAGCTCCTCGAGCGACGGTACGGCGTAGTCGATGTGCAGCTGCATCGGTACGTCGGGCGACGGCCACGTGGTCCGCGTCAGCTCGTCGACCTGCTGAACCGCGAGCTGTCGCTTGCCGTCGCCGTCCACCAGCACAAGCCAGTCGGCGTCGGCCGTCGGCACGTCGCCCGGACGGTACTGCAGACCGAGGAGCTCCCGGTAGAACTCCGCCAGCCCACGCGCGTCGGTCGTGTCCAGCGCTGTGTGCATCCTTCGCGGATACACCAGCTCGAAGCGCACGATCACGATCTCGTCGCTCGGCTGGAGATCCGGGTAGTAGCTCCGCAGACCGGGCACGACATCGTGGGCGCCCGCGAAGCCGTCCTCGCGCGCCTCGTCCTCCGTGACGCGGTCGGCGCGTTTGGCAACCGTCGACACGATCCGGCCGGGAAGGCGGACCTCTTCGTCGAGCTCGAACACCAGTGTCGCGAGGCCGACCTCGACGGGATCGCCGAAGCGCAGGGTGATCCGCTTCGTACCCGCCCGCACCGCTTCGAGGTGCGAGCCGCGAAAACGAAGCTCCTGAAGACTCATACCGCCCGAGCCTACGTGCTACGGAACGATCGCCGATACGTAGTCGGGGGTACGCCGACAACGCGCTGGAAGTGTCTGCGCAGGGTCGTCGCTGTCCCGAGACCGGTGGCGACGGCAACCTTCTCGATGCCGTCGTCAGTGGATTCGAGCAGTTGCTGCGCCCGGCGAACCCGCTGCGTCAACAGCCACTGCAGCGGCGTCTGACCGGTGACGGACCGGAACTGCCGCCCGAGGTGCCGCGAACTGGTGTTCGCCTGCCGCGCCAGATCGGTGACGGTCAACGGCTGGTCCAGACGCTCCTGCGCCCACGCCAGCAACTGCGCGAGCGAGTGATCACCGCTGACCTGCACGGGTGTCGACACGAACTGCGCCTGCCCGCCGGACCGATGAGGCGGTACGACGAGACGCCGGGCGACCGTGTTCGCGATCGTCGCACCGTGATCGAGGTGGATCAGATGCAGACACAGATCGACCGCCGCGGCCTTCCCGGCTGCGGTCAGCACGTTCCCGTTGTCGGTGTAGAGAACGTCCGGATCGACAACAGCCTTCGGGTAGCGAGCGCTCAACGCCGCGGTATGTCCCCAGTGCGTCGTCGCCCGGCGCCCGTCGAGCAACCCGGCCGCGCCGAGCACGAACGCACCGGTGCACAGCGACGCGATCCGCGCCCCGGCCTCGTAGGCCGCCCGCACCGCGTCCACCAGTTCACCAGGCAGCGGCTCGTCGACGTCCGCGAGGGCCGGCACGAGCACCGTGCCGGCACGTGCGAGCAGTTCGAGTCCGTCCTGAGGCTCGACGACGAACGGCCCGACCTTGACCGGATGCGGTCCGCACAGCCATACGTCGTACCACTCGTCGACTCCGAGCGGTGGGGTACCGAGGATCTCGTACGCGATGCCGAGCTCGAAGTGCAGCAGATGCCCGGCGGTCGCCAGCGCGACGGTGTGCATGTCCGAAAGTGTACGGATGCTGTCGTTCCGGACGCTCACGCTTGGCGAACTGCCGGCCCGAGACTCGTCCCATGAACGCAATCGTCGTGTACGGCGCCACCGGTCACACCGGCCGTTTCGTGGTCGAGGAACTCCTCCGCCAGAACCTTCCCGTCATCGTCTCCGGCCGCAACGCGACCGCCCTCGCGGAGCAGTGGGGACACCTCGACGTACGGCCGGCAGCGGTCGACGACCCCCATGCCCTCGACAAGGCCATGAAGAACGCGGCCGCGGTGATCAACGCCGCCGGCCCGTTCGCGACCACCGCCGACCCTGTCATCGAAGCAGCTGCGCGGCAGCGGATCCGGTACGTCGACGTGGCTGCCGAGATCGAGGCGAACGTCGCGACCTTCGCGCGACGCAGCGACCTCCCGATCGTCCCCGCGATGGCGTTCTACGGCGGGATCGGCGACCTGCTGACGACCGCGTTGCTGGGGGAGAGGACCGCCGCGGGCTCGGTGCAGGTCGCGTACGGACTCAGCAGCTGGCACCCGACGCCCGGAACCCGTGCCGCCGGCCAGGTCTCGCACGACCGGCGCAACGGCCGCCGCGTGCGCTTCGCCGACGGCCACCTGCAGTACCACGACGACAGCCCGGTCCAGGAGGACTGGATTTTCCCGGAGCCGCTGGGCCGGCGCCGCGTGCTGGCCGAGTTCAGCATGGCCGACATCGTCACGATCCCCAGCCACCTCGACGTAGGTGAGGTACGGACGTACATGACGCTCGAGGCCGCGGGAGATCTGGCCGACGCGGACACTCCGGCCCCGGCGCCGGTCGACGACGAAGGACGCTCGGACCAGACGTTCGTGGTCGAGGTACGGGTCGACGGACTGCGGGCATCCGCGGCCGGGCAGGACATCTACGCGATCTCGGCGCCGCTCGCAGTTGGTGCGGTGCGGCGGATCCTGGCCGGGGAGACCCGGACGACCGGGGTGGCGTCGGCGGGCGCGATGTTCGACGGCGTCGCGTTCCTCAAGGATTTACCACTCGCGCTCGATCTGCCGTAAATCGGTTTCCTGGGGGAGAATGTTCAGCCTCTGCTGTCCGCCCGTCAACAGTTGGAGGCCGCCCATGCCCGAGATCCGCCCGTCCCGCCGCACCCTCCTCCAACTCACGGCCGCCGGCACTCTCGCCGGGGCAGCAGGCGCTTCGTTGCCGGCGTACGCCGAGAGCGTCGACTACACGTCCCGCCGTACGTTCGACGAGTGGGACCGGCTCTTCCAGCAAGGTGGCCCCGGTCAGCCGGATCAGCCGAACGACAACACCAACCGCGACGGCCGGTCCGGCATGCTCGCCTGGAGCCAGTCGTACGTGCTGCTCGGCCTGGTGCGGATGTACGAGACGTACCGCGACACGTACTACCTCGACCGCTTGATCGACAACGTCGACCAGGTCCTGGCCGTGCGCGACAGCGCCCGCGGTGTCACGGACTACCGCGGTCTGTCGCTGCCCGCGTGGCGCGCCGACCACCCGTACACCACCGGCTACGCGACCCTTGCCGACAGCAACGGTCAGCCGCTGCTCGACCTCCGCGAGGCGCTCTCGTACGCCGAGGACACGACCGTCACGGTCACCGCCGGGACCCGCCCCGGCACGTTCACGGTCAAGCTCGTCAACACCTTCGTCAACCGGACGGTCACGCTCACCGACCTGTCGCTCGATCCGGCCAGTCCCGACTACGCCATCACCCGCATCTACGCGGCGACGCCCGGCCCGCTGCAACTCACCGCCGTGGACCGCCGTCCGATTCCGCGCGCGGGCGACGTACCGGCCGTCGGCAGCTACGAGATGCATTGCCGGCCGGTGATCTTCGCCGTCCACACCGGCATGATCACGTACCCGATCGCGAGCTTCGTCCGGATCGTCGCCGAGTCACCGACTTTGCGCGGGCGCTACCAGCGCAAGGCGGCCGAGTACCTTACTGCCTGCCGCGAGGCGGTCGCCGTCCACGACTGGGAGTACCGGGACGACCACCTGATCTGGCCGAAGGGCCAGCCGCTGCCGTACGACGGTTGCGAGCAGCCGATCAACCAGTCGGTCGGGCTCGGTCAGACGCTGGTCGAGCTGGCGCTCGTGACGGGCGACCGGGGTTACCGGGAGAAGGTCGCGGCGCTCGGCCGGATGCTCGCGGCCCAGCTGGCTGTCGACGAGGGGGACGCGTACCGGTGGCACTACTGGCCGGCTGGCGGCCACATCTACGAGGGCTTCGCGAAGACCGGTGACCCGGCGACCGACCTGTCGATCTGCACCCCGTCCGGCGGCCCGGCGCGTCAGTTCGAGGACATCAGCCACGGCGCGATCGACGTCGAGTTCGCCGTACGGGCGTTCCGGGCGAAGCTCGCGTTCAACGGCCGCGACATGGCGCGGATCGCGCGCACCTTCACCCAGAACGTTGCGACCACCGACGCGGACGGGCTGCCCGCCGTCCACACGACCGTGGCCGGTGGTGCGGTCGGCGCGGCGTCCGTCGCGGCGCAAGCCCCGCGCTGGATGCAGGCCACCGCGTGGGACCCGCAGGTACACGCGCACTGCCTCGCGCTCTACAACCGGTACCAACCGACACCTGAGCGCGACGGGCAGCAGGCCATCGGCTTCGGCTGGCTGCTCGCCAACGTCGCCTACCTGAACTGGGGGGTTCGATGAGTACGACGTACCTGATGACGTCCAGCCTGAACGGCTTCGTCGCCGGGCCGAACGACGAACTCGACTGGCTGTACGACCTGCCGCCCGAGGATCGCGACTTCAGCTCGTTCCTCGACGGCGTCGGCGCGGTCGCGATGGGCGCGTCGACGTACCAGGCGATCCTCGAGGACTCCGGCCTGCTCGAGCACCCCGAGCGCTGGCAGCAGGCGCACGGCGATCGCGCGACCTGGGTCTTCACACACCGCGACGACCTGCCGAGAGTCCCAGGAGCGAACCTGAAGTTCGCCCACGATGTCGCGGCGGAGCACCCGGCGATGGTGGAGGCGGCGGGCGGGAAGGACGTGTTCGTCGCGGGTGGCGGCGGACTGGCGGCGGCGTTCGCTGCGGCCGGGCTGCTCGATCGGGTCGTCATCGGGATCACGCCGGTGCTGCTCGCGGGAGGCAAACCGCTGTTCCCCGCTGAGGCGAAGCTGAGACTGACGGGCGTGGAGCAGAAAGGTCAGGTCGTTTTCCTGACGTACGACGTGTGCTGACATAGCCTGTCTGCCGTGGAGGGGGAACCGCTGGTGCGGCGGGCCGTGGGGGTCGGGGTCGCCGGGTTGTTGCCGTGGGCGTGGTTCGTGCTGCGCGACCGGTTCGGGGTCGTCACCGACGTGGTCGCGATCGTGCTGCCGCTGCTCACGCTGTTCGTCGCGGTCGTTGTGGGCGGGCTCGGACGGCGCCGCCGGGCTGCCGTGGCGTTCGCCGTGTCGACGTTGCTGGTCGGGATCGTTGCGACGTTCGGGCCGTGGATTCCGCACGGCACCGGCACGGTCGACCCGGGTCGCGCCGTACGGTTCGCGGCGGCGAACATCGGGGTCGGTGAGCTCGAAGGCGCGGACACGCTGCTCGGGCTGAGGGCCGACGTACTGGTCGTGTCCGAGATCGGCGAACCGCTCACCGACCGGCTGGCCGAGACGTACCCGAACCACGTCGCCGACTGGAACGGTCCGTCGATCGGGGTCTTCAGCCGCTGGCCGCTGACCGTCCTCGAGCAGCCGGGCCCCGACCTGCCCGGGTACGTCCTGCGGGTGCACGCGCCGTCGGGGGAGTTCGACGTGATCGCGGCCCACGTACCGCGTCCGTGGTGGAGGTCGGGCGGATCGACGTACGCGCAGTCGACGGACGACGGGCTGCCGTACCAGACGACGGTCGCGGGGCATCACCGGCTGATCGAGCAACTCGCCGCGCGGGTCGCGCGTGACGACCGGCCCGTCGTGGTGGCCGGTGACCTGAACACGACCGACCGCGGACGCGACTACCGGATCCTGACCAAGCAGCTGAACGACGCGATGCTCGACAGCTGGGGCAGACCGTCCCAGGTCGGCAAGTGGGCGGCGCTGCTGGTCCGTATCGACCACCTGTTCGTGAAGCCCGGCTGGTGCTCGGACGACAACAACTGGTACCCGATCCCGAAGTCGGACCACCACGGCCTGGTCTCCACCGTCGGCCCGTGCGCGTGACATGACTTCCGTCGGCTGACATGGCAGGATTTCTACGGTGAGTAGCGGGACGACCGAGCAACAGCGGCTGCGGGACCTGGCGTTGCTGCGGCGGGTGAAGGATCGGATCGACCGGGAGTACGCGCAGCCGCTGGACGTCGAGGCGCTCGCGCGGGGCGTGCATCTGTCGGCCGGCCACCTCAGCCGCGAGTTCAAGCGCGCTTACGGAGAGTCGCCGTACGGGTATCTGATGACGCGCCGGATCGAGCGCGCGATGATGCTGCTGCGGCGCGGCGGGATGAGTGTCACCGATGTCTGCTTCGAGGTCGGCTGCCAGTCGCTCGGCACGTTCAGCACCCGGTTCACCGAGCTGGTCGGGATGCCGCCGAGCGTTTACAAGGAGCGTGCCGCGGACGCGACGGTCGGGATCCCGTCGTGTGTCGCGAAACAGGTGACCCGACCGATCAGGAATCGAGAAGCATCCCCGGCCTCCGGGACGTAGCGTGACGTCCATGAGCCTGAGAATCCTGAACAGCTTCCTGCCGCACACCGACCCCGAGGAGTCGCTGAAGTTCTACCGCGACTTCCTCGGCTTCGAGGTGCGGATGGACGTCGGGTACGAGGGGATGCGCTGGATCACGGTCGGCCCGCCCGGCCAGCCGGACACCTCGATCGTGCTCAGCCCGCCCGCCGTCGATCCCGGGATCACCGAGGAGGAGCGCCGGACCATCTTCGAGATGATGGCCAAGGGCACGTACGCGACCGTGGTGCTGCAGACCGACGACATCGACGGCCTGTTCGAGCGCCTGCAGGCCACCGGCGCCGAGGTCATCCAGGAGCCGGTCGACCAGCCGTACGGCGTGCGCGACTGCGCGTTCCGGGACCCGGCCGGGAACCACGTCCGGATCAACCAGGCCCGCTGAGACTTTCGAGAGGGAGACATGAGCCGCGACGAGCACGTTGCCGACAGCCATGACATGATCCGGGTCACCGGGGCCCGGGTGAACAATCTCAAGGACGTGAGCGTCGAGATCCCGAAGCGCCGGCTGACCGCGTTCACCGGGGTGTCCGGTTCGGGCAAGAGCTCGCTGGTGTTCGGCACGATCGCGGCCGAGTCGCAGCGGCTGATCAACGAGACGTACAGCGCGTTCGTCCAAGGCTTCATGCCGTCGCTGGCGCGCCCCGAGGTCGACGTACTCGACGGCATCACCACCGCGATCATCGTCGACCAGGAGCGGATGGGCGCCAACCCGCGGTCCACGGTCGGTACGGCGACCGACGCGAACGCGATGCTCCGGATCCTGTTCAGCCGGATCGCGACGCCGCACATCGGCCCGCCGACGGCGTACTCGTTCAACGTCCCGAAGCGCACCGCGACCGGCTCGATGACGGCCGACAAGGGCGCCGGCGAGAAGAAGGTCGTCCGCGAGGCGGTGTACGCCGGCGGCATGTGCCCGCGCTGCGAGGGGATGGGCTCGGTCACCGACTTCGACCTGACCGCGCTGTACGACGCCGAGAAGTCGCTGGCCGAGGGCGCGCTGACGATCCCCGGCTACAGCATGGACGGCTGGTACGGGCGGATCTTCCGCGGCTCCGGCTTCTTCAACATGGACAAGCCGATCAAGAAGTACACCAAGAAGGAACTGCACGACCTCCTGCACAAGGAGCCGACCAAGATCAAGGTCGAGGGCATCAACCTCACCTACAACGGCATCATCCCGGCGATCCAGCGCTCGTTCCTGTCCAAGGACGTGGACGCGATGCAGCCGCACATCCGGGCGTTCGTGGAGCGCGCGGTGACGTTCACGACCTGCCCGGACTGCGAGGGCACGCGGCTCAGCGCGGAGGCCAGGTCGTCGAAGATCAACGGCCTGAACATCGCGGACCTGACCGCGATGCAGATCACCGACCTGGCAGCCTGGATCCGCAAGCTGAAGGAGCCGTCGGTCGCGCCGCTGCTGAAGGCTCTCGGCGAGGCGTTGCAGTCCTTCGTCGACATCGGCCTCGGGTACCTGTCGCTGGACCGCCCGGCCGGAACGCTGTCGGGTGGTGAGGCGCAGCGGACCAAGATGATCCGGCACCTCGGGTCGTCGCTCACCGACGTGACGTACGTGTTCGACGAGCCGACCATCGGCCTGCACCCACACGACATCCAGCGGATGAACGAGCTGCTCCTGCAGCTGCGCGACAAGGGCAACACGGTGCTGGTCGTCGAGCACAAGCCGGAGACGATCGCGATCGCGGACCACGTCGTCGACCTCGGTCCGGGCGCCGGTTCCGGCGGCGGCGAGGTGGTGTTCGAGGGGACGCTCGAGAAGCTGCGGACCAGCGGGACGCTCACCGGGCGGCACCTCGACGACCGCGCCTCGCTGAAGCCGTCGGTCCGCTCGGCGTCGGGCGCTCTCGAGGTGCGCGGCGCCTCGTTGAACAACCTTCAGGACGTCGATGTCGACGTACCGCTCGGTGTCCTCGTGGTCGTGACCGGTGTCGCCGGCTCCGGGAAGAGTTCGCTGATCCGCGGGTCGATCGCCGACCGGGACGGCGTGGTGGCGATCGACCAGGGCGCGATCCGCGGCTCGCGGCGTTCGAACCCGGCGACGTACACCGGATTGCTGGAGCCGATCCGGAAGGCCTTCGCGAAGGCGAACGGCGTGAAGCCCGCGCTGTTCAGCGCCAACTCCGAGGGTGCCTGCCCGGCGTGCAAGGGCGCCGGCGTGATCTACACCGAGCTCGGCGTGATGGCGACCGTCGAGACGCCCTGCGAGGAGTGCGAGGGGCGGCGCTTCCAGCCCGCCGTGCTCGAGTACACGTTCGGCGGGAAGAACATCGCCGACGTCCTCGCGATGCCGGTGTCGGAGGCGCTGCCGTACTTCGCCGAGGGTGAGGCGCGGGTGCCGGCCGCGGAGAAGATTCTGGAGCGGCTCGTGGACGTCGGCCTCGGGTACCTGTCGCTCGGGCAGCCGCTGACCACTCTGTCCGGCGGCGAGCGGCAACGGCTCAAGCTCGCGACGCACATGGGGGAGAAGGGCGGCATCTACGTCCTGGACGAGCCGACCACCGGCCTGCACCTCGCCGACGTCGAGCAGCTCCTCGGGCTGCTGGACCGGCTCGTGGACTCCGGCAAGTCGGTGATCGTGATCGAGCACCACCAGGCCGTGATGGCGCACGCCGACTGGATCATCGACCTCGGCCCCGGCGCCGGCCACGACGGCGGCAGGATCGTCTTCGAAGGCACCCCCGCAGACCTGGTCAAGAAGCCCAAAACCCTCACCGGCAAACACCTCGCCGATTACGTCGCCTGATCCCTATCCGCGACCTGCTGCGCGTTCGAGGCGGGTGACTCCGTGCTCCCGCCGCTCGCGCAGCAGCTCGCCGCCCAGGGTGTACGGCGCTCCCGCGGCAGCCGACCGACCCGCGTGTTCGACGATCGCATCCACCAGCGCGGATGCCATCCCGAGCCGCGGGTACTCGTCGTGCAGCGCCTGCTCCCACCTTTCGTCGGATGCGTTGCTCGATCCCGGCGCGAAGTCGGCCCCCACCCCGGCCCGCGTGAGGTAGGTCAGCACACCCCGTCGTTCGGCAATACCGGCCGAGGTGTGCAGCGCAATCGCCTCCCAAACCTGTTCCACCGCACCCTCGCCGACGCCGTGCTCCCGCAACACCTCGGCCGCCAGATCAGCACCTTCCACCTCGAACCGAGCCGCCCCCTCCGCGCGTTTCCCGGTCCCGAGATCGTGCATCACCGCAGCCGCAAACAAGAGGTCCCGGTCGTAGGTCAATCCCTGGCGTGCAGCGATCCGTTCAGCAAAGAAGAACGACCGCACGCTGTGATTGGCAACCGCCGGCGTCTCACTCTCACGAACGACGCCCAGAATCGCATCAGCCAGCACCCCACCCGGCAACCCGAAATCCATAACGGCACGCTATGCGCCCAAGCACCCCACAACAGCCCCTCCGCCGGTCGTATTTCGGCCTGATCAAGCCACGGGCGGAAGTGATCAGGAATCGAGAAGCGCTGGGTGAGGTGCGGAAATAGGTTGGAGTCATCGAACCTCGGGGCCTGCGGCCCACACCAACAGGAGATGACGACATGACCAGCACGCAAGGTGTCCAGACGATTCTGCACCCGGTGACCGACCTCGAGAAGGCGAAGCCGGTGTACGCCGCGCTGCTCGGCGTCGAGCCGATGGCGGACTCGCCGTACTACGTCGGGTTCGAGGCCGCGGGCCAGCAGATCGGCCTGGTGCCGAACAGCGACATGACCGGCCCGATCGCGCACTGGCACGTGACCGACCTCGAGGACCGGCTGAAGGCGATCACCGAGGCCGGCGGCACCGTGAAGTCGGAGCCGCGGGACGTCGGCGGCGGCCGCCTGGTGGCGACCGTGACTGACCCCGACGGCAACGTCCTCGGCCTGCTGCAGGACCCGTCCTGATCATGTGCAACCTCCCGGCGGAGGTCCGCGCCGCGCTGTACGGCGTCGTAGGCGACGACGACGTACCGGAGGCCGAAAACCCTGTGTGCGTTGACGAGCCGGTCGGGCATCATCTGGTGCATGAGTGAGCGCACCTACGTCCGTCACCAGGTCGGCTACCGCGGCCGCTTGGGAGTCGAGGTCGGCCTGTTCGTCGCAGTTGATCATCTGCGACGGGCGGGCCGGCTGACGGCGGAGCAGGAAGCGCAGTACCTCGACATCGACGACTGGTTCCTCACCGAACTGCCGAACCCGGACTTCTATGCCGACGGCAACAGTATCGGCGCGGTGACCTGGTTCAAGCAGCCGGTGCCGGCCCCGATGCAGTCCCGGGTGGACGCGCTGTGCGCGATCCTGTCAGCGCACGACGTCGCCTGGGAGCGGGTCACGTCGGCCGATCCGGGGAGTGTCGTCTACGAGGACGAGTTCCAGGTCGGAGTGGTGCCGTACGTGCGCGGCGAGCCGACGCCGCTGCCGGACGGGATCACGCTGACACCGACCTCAGGTGGTTCCAAGCGGGCGGTGGCGGCGTCGAAGGTGCGGCACGTGCTGTTCGACGCCGACGGCGTACTGCAGGATCTGCCCGGCGGGTGGTACGCCGCGATGGAGCCGTACCTCGGCGACCGGGCGCGGGAGTTCCTGCACGAAACCTGGTCCGACGAGTTGCCGATGCTCGCCGGGCGCGGCGACTACCTGCCGCTGCTGGCGGCGTCGCTGGAGCGCTTCGGCGTACGGACGCCGGTGTCCGAGGTGTACGACGCGGTGTGGAAGAACATTGTGCTGATCGAGGAGTCGCTCGACATCGTCCGGACGCTCCGCCGCAACGGGTACGGCGTACACCTCGGGACGAATCAGGAGATGTACCGCGGCGCGCACATGCGGACGGCGCTCGGGTACGACGAGTTGTTCGACGTCAGCTGCTACTCCTACGACCTGGGGGTGGCGAAACCCGATCCGGAGTTCTTCACCCGTGCGGCCGCCCGCATCGGCGCCGTTCCGGAGGAGATCCTGTTCATCGACGACAACGCCCGCAACGTCACCGGCGCCCGCACGGCCGGCCTGCACGCCGAGCAATGGGACTTCACCCAGGGCCACGCCGCCCTGCACGCCCTGTTCGCCGATCACGGGGTCGACGCCAACGTCACAGCCTGAGACCGATCGTTCTATCTGCTACCGTGGGATGTGAAAGCTCGAAGGGACGGGAAGCGGATGTCGGAAGCACGGTCGCGGCTGCTGAACACGGCCACCGGGTTGTTCTACGCCGACGGGATTCGCGCCGTGGGCGTGGACCGGGTGATCGCCGAGGCGCAGGTGACGCGCGCCACGCT
>DASXXB010000073.1:0-7314 GCA_036503355.1 Kribbella sp.
CGGCGGTAGCCGTAATCGCGGAAGATGCTGGTCACGCCCCACCACGCCTGGGCGACCTCGTCGCGCGGGATCCAGGCGCCGAGCCGCTGCGCGAGCATCGGGTTCGTCGACAGGCCGCCGCCGACCCACAGGTCGAAGCCCGGTCCGTACTCCGGGTGCACGACGCCGACGAACGCGATGTCGTTCACCTCGGGTACGACGTCGTGCGAGGGGTGCCCGGTCAGCGCGGTCTTGAACTTCCGCGGCAGGTTGGAGAACTCGTTCGAGCCGATGTACTTCTCGACGATCTCGTTGATCGCCGGCGTCGGGTCGATGATCTCGTCCGCGGCGATCCCGGCGACCGGGCTGGCGATCACCACCCGCGGTACGTCACCGCAGGCCTCGGTCGTGTACAGGCCGACGGCCTCGAGCCGCTGCCAGATCGCCGGTACGTCCTCGATCGCGATCCAGTGCAGCTGGATGTTCTGCCGGTCGGTGATGTCGGCGGTGTCGCGCGCGTACTTGGTCGAGACCTCGGCGATCACCGCGAGCTGCTCGGTGGTCAGCTGGCCGCCCTCGACCCGGACCCGCATCATGAAGTAGCGGTCGTCCAGCTCCTCCGGCTCGAGCGTCGCGGTCTTGCCGCCGTCGATCCCGGGCTTGCGCTGCGTGTACAGGCCCCACCAGCGGAACCGGCCGCGCAGGTCGGCCGGGTCGATCGAGTCGAAGCCGCGGTGCGCGTAGACGTTCTCGATCCGGGCCCGGACGTTCAGGCCGTCGTCGTTCTTCTTGTTCTCTTCGTTCTTGTTCAGCGGCTCGCGGTATCCGAGTGCCCACTGGCCTTCGCCCTTGCCCTTGCGGGGGCGGGCCGGTTTGCGGGCAGGAGTGGTGACGCCGGCAGTCATCGGAGGCGTGTCCTTGTCCTCGTGACAGGTGCTCACCTGCAGGCGGGGAGATCGAAGCGTCGTCGGTTCGATGCGTTCCGCGCGGTGCGCACCCAGCGGTGATCGGGGGTGATCAGGGGCCGTCGTTGGCCCTGGCAGGGTGGCTGTCAGAACATCGAAGGACAACAGATCGCGCTGCGCATCCGCCCGAGGTCGACGTGAATGCGACCTACGAGGTGGGTGGACAGGGCAGCGAGCATGTCCACAAGCGTCAGCGCGAACCGCTGACAAATCAACTCCCATTCCTACATTCTGAGACCCGATCTCACGATGTGGCTATGTCGAGCAGTCTGGTGGAGATTGATTCGCGGTCACGACGGCTTCCGCAAGAAGTCTTGTACAAGGGTTCTTGTGGAAGCTATTGTGCGGTCCATGACGCCTTCGAACCGCCGGGACGTGACGCCGTCCGTGATCGCCGCGATCCACCATCCACTACGCCGCCGGCTGATCGACCTGCTGCACGTCGACGGCCCGGCGACCGCGTCGAAGCTGGCCGAGGCCACCGGAGAACTTGTCGGCAATGTCAGCCATCACCTGAAGGTTCTCGCGTCCGCGGGCGTGATCGTCGAAGCCCCTGAGCTGGCGAAGACCAAACGCGAACGCTGGTGGCGGATCGGCGACACCACGGAGTACTCGTGGTCGATCGCGGACGTGCAGGGTGACCCGGCGGGGGAGTTGGTGGCGGCCACCGCCGAGGACGCGAACCTGGCCCATCACGTCGCGAAAGTGCGGCAGTGGTTCGACATTCGGTACGAGTACGAGGAGCCCTGGGTGCGGGCGGCGTACGCCACCGAGAGATGGCTCACATTGACGCCCGGGCAGCTCACCGAGCTGAGCGAGCGGATCGAGGACCTGGTCCGCGAGTACGACGACAACCCGGCCGAGGGTGAGGACGCGCACCGGGTCTTCTTCTTCGCACACGCAGTACCTGCCCGGCCATGAGCGCCCCGGTCTTCCCGCCGCTCCGGAGGGACCGTCGGGTGCACGGCTGGATCCTGTCGGCCGGGATCTCGTGGGCCGGCGACACGGCGTGGTACGTCGGCCTCGCGTGGAGCGCGGCCCGGTCACCACGCCCGCCGGGGCCGGTCTGGTGATGGGCATCGGCGCGCTCCCGAAGGCGCTCATCCTGCTGTACGGCGGTGCGCTCGCGGACCGGCTGGACGGGCGGAGGACGATGATCCTGGCGAACCTGGCGCGGATCGTCGTGCTCGCCGTCGCCACGGCAGCCGTGCTGGTGTGGGGGTTGTCGCTCGCGTTGCTGATCACGGTAGCGGTCGTGTTCGGGGCCGTCGACGCGCTGTACACGCCCGCGTCCGGGACGCTGCCGCGGCGGATGGTGCGGTCCGAGGATCTCGTGAAGTTGTCCGCCGGTACGCAGCTGGCGACGCGACTGGCGGCGTTCGCGGGTGCTCCGCTGGGCGGTGTGCTGGTCGCGCACGGCGGGCTGGTGACCGTGATGATCGTCGACGCGGCGTCGTTCGTGGTGATCGCGCTGGCGCTCGCGTTCGTGGTGAAGCCGCGGTTGCCGCAGCCGGTATCGAGCGGGCGGTCGCTCCGCGCTGACCTCCGCGACGGCTTCGGCTATCTCAGGCGGGACGTCCGGGCGCGGACGCTGGTGATCGCGTTCTCCGGGCTGAACCTGTGCGTCGGCCCGATCCTTGCCGTCGGGCTGGTGCAGCGGACACACACCGCCGGATGGAGTTCGGCCTGGTACGGGTGGTTCGAGGCGTGCTCGGGGGTCGCGGCTGCCGTCGGCGCGCTGGTCGCGATGCGATGGAAGCCGGCCGACCTGGCGCGGTCCGGTCTGCTCGCCCTGGTCGTGCAGGCGGCCGGCTGCGCGATGATCGGCCTCGTCCCGAAGCTCGCGGTGTTCGTCGCGATGGCGATGATCGGCTGTACGGCGGGGATCGCGTCGGCGCAGTTGTCGGCAGCCTTCCAGCAGTCGGTCGACCCGGCGTACCTGGGCCGGAGCTTCAGCATCGTGAACCTGTCCGATTCGGCGCTGATGCCGCTCGCGATGACCGGCTTCGGCGCACTGATCAGCCTGTCGAGCATCGCGATCGCCTGTGCGCTGGTCGCCGTACTGTTCGCTGCTCTGGTGCTGTGGGCGGCGACCCGGGTGAGACCGCACGTAGACTCGCCGCGTGTCCGGCTGGGAGAGCGTCCGTGAGTTCACCCTCGGCAACGTGGCCCGTCCGGCCACTCGGAGCGGCAACCCGATCGAGTTCGGTCCTAATGCGATCCGCGCGCGGCAAGGGCTGAACGACGACCGGGTGCTCGAGCCGTACGCGTACGTCGGCCCCGACCGGTCCCTGTACCTGGACGCGGACCTCACGCAGCTCCTGTGTGCCGTCGAGCCGACCGCCGAGAACACGTGGCTTGTGCGCGTGGCCGAAGATGACGTGATCGGAACGATCACCCGCATCCCGTCCGGCCGTCCGCTGCTCCGGCCCAACTGGCGCATCGAGCAACCCGGCCGGCCTGTGGTGACCGGCCGCACCGAATGGCTGAGCGGCAGTCCGGGAAGGCTGGCCGCAAAGGCGGCGTCCCGGCTCGTCGTCGGCGTACTGGACGGGCTCACCGGTATCGGTGACGACGGTGGCGATCAGCCGGCGAAGTCCCGCACGCTCGAATGGCGGACCGATTCCGAGCTCGTCATGATCTCCGAAGCCGGGACGTCGATCCGCATCATCGCGGACTGGCTCGACCGCCGCCTCCCCTTCGCCTACTCCCTCCTCGCCGAATGACGTCCCCAACGCAGCGCAGTCCTCGGCGGGGTGGCGCGGTGTGATGCCGGGTGCCTGCGAGTCGGCTGTCGGGTCGGGCGGTGTGATGCCGGTGCCTGCGAGTCGGCTGTCGGGTCGGGCGGTGTGATGCCGGTGCCTGCGGGGAGCCGGCTGTCGGGTCGGGCGGTGTGATGCCGGTGTCTGCGGGGCGTCGGCTGACGGCGCGTGCGATCGCGGAGCTGGTGCGGTCGGGCGCTGTGACGGCTGCCCAGGTGGTGGAGGAGGCGCTGGAGGCGGCGGTTCGGATGGACCCCGTGCTGCATTTCCTGGACGAGCTCGACGCGGTGGGAGCGCGTGCGGCCGCCGAGCGGGTGGATCCGGGGGGACCGCTGGCGGGCGTGCCGTTCCTGATCAAGACGCGGACGCCGGCGGACTCGCCGATCCTGAGCCGGTTGATCGCGGCCGGTGCGGTTCCGATCGGATGGGCGACGCGGGCTCGCCCTGGAGCCATCTCGCTGACGTTCGGCTGGAACGGGCGCGAGTACACGCGCAACCCCTGGGACGTGACCCGATCACCGGGCGGTTCGACCGCGGGCGGAGCGGCCGCGGTGGCAGCGGGCGTCGTACCGCTCGCGACCGGCGGCGACAGCGGCGGCTCGTTGCGCATCCCCGCGTCGTTCTGCGGGATCGTCGGGTTCAAAGGGACGTACGGCCGCATCCCACGCCCCGGCGGTCGCGCACTGGGCGGCCTCACCACAGCCGGCGTACTCACCGCGGACCTCGACGACGCCATCCTCGCCACGAGCCTCGCGAGCGGCCCCCACCGCCTGGACCCCACCGCCCTCCCGCCCTGGCCGGTCCCTGACCCATGCGTCCTTGAGCACCCACCAACCATGGATCGCGATCGGAGGCGGTTGGTGGGTGCTCAAGGACGGAGGTGGCGAGTGGCCTATCGATCGACGCTCGGGCAATGGCCCGCGGATCCGGGCGTCGACCGGGTACTGCGGGAGCGGCTGTCGGCGGCCGGCGTCGAGATGGTCGACGTACCGCTGGAGCTCGAGCCGACCGAGGAGGCGTGGCCGGTGTTGTCGGGGCTCGACAACGGGCGTGGTGCGAGCCCGGTCGCGGCCGACCGCGCACGCGTCGTACGGGATCACAACAACACCGCGTTGGCCGACCTGTTCGCCGAGGTCGACGTACTCGTGACACCGACCACGCTGACTGTTGCCCACGGCTACGACCAGCACGAGCAGAGCATCGTCACCGGCGACCCGTGCTGGGTGTTCAACGTGACCGGGCATCCCGCGGTGAGCGTGCCGGCCGGATTGTCCGGCGGTCTGCCGGTCGGCGCCCAGATCGTCGCGCCGCATGGTGCGGACGACCTTGCAGTCGCCGTCGCGCGGCAGATCCAGGCAGATCTCTCGCTACCACCGATCCGGGCTCGGGGCGGTATCCCGCCGCCGCAATCTCTCAGTGGGAGTGCTCGGCGCGCCAGTTCTTGATCATCTGGTCCATGTCGGCGTGGATGAAGGCGAAGAAGTCGGCTGCCTCGGTGAGGCGGTGGGCGACGGGGGAGTCCTCGGGGAACAGCGCCGCGCCGGAGCGACTGGTCGACTCCCACTCGCTGAGGGCCAGGTTGCGGCGCTCGAGGATCGCGGCGAAGACGTCCTCGCGGATCCGGTAGTGGTCCTTGCGCGAGCCGGGCAACCGCTCGCGCGAGATGAACGACACCTGCAGCAACTGCCGGACCGCGCCGGAGACCGCCGGCTGGCTGATCTTGAGCGCCTCGGCGAGCTCGGCCGCCGTCATCGTCCCGGTCGGGCTGACGAGCATCGCGCCCATCACGCGCGCAGACATCGTCGGTACGCCGCTGTTCGCCAGCACCCCGGCGAACCGCTCGACGAATTGGCTGACTGCCTCCCGGCTGGGTTCCTCCGCCATGGTTGAAGCTTACAGTAATTGGATCTATCGCAACTATCACAGAGTTCTGATAATTTGAATTCATGACCTCGACCATCGACACCGCCGGGCCGGCGCTCACCGGCGCCCGCCGCTTCGGTGTACTCATCGCGCTGTGTCTCGCCGTCCTCGTACTCGGCCTGGACACCACCGTGCTCAACGTCGCGTTGCCGACCCTCGCCCAGGACCTGGACGCCTCCACCAGCCAGCTGCAGTGGATGGCGAACAGCTACAACCTGGTCCTGGCCGCGTTGCTGCTACCGGCCGGCCTGCTCGGCGACCGGTACGGACGGCGCAGGATCATCGCGATCGCGCTTTCGCTGTTCGGGCTCGCATCGCTGGCCTGCGCGCTGTCCGATTCGGCAGGGCAGCTGATCGCCGCCCGGGCGTTCCTCGGGATCGGCGCGGCGATGATCGTCCCGGTCGCGCTCTCGCTGATCACCGTGCTGTTCCGCACCGAGGAGGACCGGAAGAAGGCGATCGGGTTCTTCGTCGTTGCCAACAGCATCGGTATGCCGCTCGGCCCGATCGTCGGCGGCCTGCTGCTGGATCACGCCGGCTGGCAGTGGATCTTCGTGATCAACGTGCCGATCGCGTTCCTGGCGGCGCTCGCGGTGACGCTGCTGGTTCCGGAGAGCCGCAGCGCGAACCGCCCGGCGATCGACTGGCTCGGAATCTTCGGTTCGAGCGCCGGGCTCGCGGCCCTCGTGTACGGCGTGACGAAGGCCGGCGAGACGTCCTGGACCGACGGTGTCACGATCGCGTTCCTCGGGCTCGCCGTTGTACTGATCGCCGGCTTCCTGGTCTGGCAGCGGCGCACCAGCGAGCCGCTAATCGAGTTGCGGTTGTTCGGTGAGAAGGTCTTCACCGGCGGCGCCGTACTGCTGACGGTCGCGGTGTTCGCGATCTTCGGGCTGCTGTTCACGATGCCGCAGTACTTCCAGGGGATCGGTGGCTCGGATGCGTTGCACACCGGGCTGAAACTGCTGCCGTTCATCGGCGGTATGACGGTCGGCGCGAAGCTGGCCGAACCGGTGGAGTCGCGGATCGGCACGCGGCTGGTCGTGCTGACCGGGTTCGTGGTGATGGCGGCCGGGTTCGTGCTGGGCGCGTTCACCGACCTCGGCACCGGGTACGGGTACACCGCGATCTGGTTCGTGGTGGTCGGTTTCGGGCTCGGCTGCTCGATGCCGCAGGCAATGAACGCGGCGCTCGGCGTCCTCGATCCGGAGCGGGCCGGGACCGGATCCGCCGTGCTGCAGGCGTTCCGCCAGGTGGGCGGCACGGTCGGCGTCGCCGTCCTCGGGACCGTATTGAACTCGGTCTACCGCCACCACGTCGACACCACCGGCCTGCCCGCTCAGGCGGCCGACGCGGTCGAGAAGAGCCTCGCAGGCGGACTGGCGGTCGCCGCCCGAGCCAGCTCACCGGAGCTGCTCAGCGACGTGCGGGATGCCTTTATGGACAGCCTGAACACCACGATGTGGGTGTCCGCGGGGATCGCGGTCGCAGGTGCGATTCTCGCTGCGGTGCTGATGCCGAAAAGAGCTGCCCGCCCCCAGCAAGCTGAGGACGGGCAGCGGGTGGTCAGTTGAGCTCGAGGCCCGGGTACAGCGGGAACTTGTCGAGCATCTCGGCCGAGGCGGCCTTGGTCTTGTCGGCGACGCCGTCGGCGAGGACGTACTTCGCCTTCGACGGGGCGCCGG
>DASXXB010000074.1:0-27465 GCA_036503355.1 Kribbella sp.
TGGGCCTGGAGCGGACGCTGATGTTCCGCAACGGCGTCGAGGACATGCGGGACATGGTCGAGGGTGACGTGCGGTTCAGCCGCCAGTTCGGGATGGAGATCTGATGCGGGTCCCACTGTCATGGCTTCGTGAGTACGTCGACCTGCCGGGTGACGTCACCGGGCGGCAGGTCGCGGAGCAGCTGATCCGGGCCGGCCTCGAGGTGGAGACCGTCGAGGAGTCCGACCTGACCGGTCCGCTCGTGGTCGGCAAGGTGCTCACCTACGAGAACGAGCCGCAGAAGAACGGCAAGACGATCCGCTGGTGCTCGCTCGACATCGGCAAGGACGAGCCGCAGTGGGTGGTCTGCGGTGCGCACAACTTCGAGGTCGGCGACCTCGTGGTCGTGGTGCTGCCGGGTGCGGTGCTGCCCGGCGGGTTCGCGATCTCCGCGCGCAAGACGTACGGCCACGTGTCGAACGGCATGATCTGCTCGAGCTCCGAGCTCGGCCTGGGCGACGACGGGACGCACGGGATCGTCGTCCTCGAGCCCGGCGAGGCGCAGCCGGGTGACGACGCGATCGAGCTGTTGTCGCTGCGGGACGACGTGCTCGACATCGCGGTGACGCCGGATCGTGGGTACTGCCTGTCGATCCGGGGCGTCGCGCGCGAGGCGGCAACGGCGTACGGCGTGGCGCTGAAGGACCCGGCCGGGCTGGCGCTCGACGGGTCGCGCGACGGCGGTTACCCGGTGCGGGTGGACGACGCCGCGGCGTGCAGCGTGTTCGTCACGCGGACCGTCACCGGGATCGACCCGAAGGCGTTGTCGCCGCGCTGGATGCAGAAGCGGCTGCTGGCGTCCGGGATGCGGCCGATCTCGATCGGGGTCGACGTCACGAACTACGTGATGCTCGAGCTGGGGCAGCCGATCCACGGGTACGACAAGGCGCGGCTGTCCGGTGAGATCGTCGTACGGCGGGCGACGGCCGGCGAGAAGCTGATGACGCTGGACGACCAGACCCGGGAGCTGGACGCCGAGGACCTGCTCATCACCGACGACTCCGGCCCGATCGGTATCGCCGGTGTGATGGGCGGCGCCTCGACCGAGATCTCGGACGCGACCAGCGACGTCGTGATCGAGGCCGCGCACTTCGACCCGATCGTGATCGCGCGGGCGTCGCGGCGGCACAAGCTGTCGTCGGAGGCGTCGCGCCGGTTCGAGCGTGAGGTCGACCCGGACCTGCCGCGGTACGCCGCCCAGCGGGTCGCGGACCTGCTCGCCGAGTACGCGGGCGGCACGATCCTCCCCGACGAGACCGTCGTCGACACCCACCCGGAGCCGTCCCCGGTCACCCTGCGGGCGGATCACGCCGCCCGCGTCGCCGGCGCCCCGATCACACTCGAGGAGACCGTTCGGCATCTGCAGTCTGTGGGCTGCACGGTCGAAGCTGCGGCAGCGGACGCGGTTGCTGCGCCGTTGGCGGCCGGTGCTCATGCTCCGGTGTTGGCTGAGGTCGGCACCACCAGCGTCACCTCCACGCACATCGAAGGTGACGACTTGCTGACCGTGACTCCGCCGTCGTGGCGGCCGGATCTGAAGGATCCGAACGACTTCGCCGAGGAAGTCATCCGGCTGTTCGGGTACGACAACGTGCCGTCGATCCTGCCGTCCGCGCCGGGCGGGCAGGGGCTGACCGTGGCGCAGAAGCGGCGGCGGAAGGTGGCGACCGCGCTCGTCGGCGCGGGGCTGACCGAGGTCGTGTCGTACCCGTTCACGGGCGAGGCCGACTTCGACGCGATGGGCATCCCGGCCGGCGACTCCCGCCGTACGACGGTGAAGCTGGTCAACCCGATCTCCGACGAAGAGCCGTCGATGCAGACCACGCTGCTCGCGACCCTGCTGCGGACGGCGGAGCGCAACGTCGGCCGCGGCGCCACCGATCTGGCGATCTTCCAGACCGGCCTGGTCTTCCTGCCCAAGGCGGAGACGAAGCCCGCGCCGCTGCCGTCGGTCGCACACCGGCCGAGCGATGCCGAGGTCCAGGCGCTGTACGACGCCTTGCCGGACCAGCCGCTGCACGTCGGTGTGGTGCTGACCGGATCGCTGACCCCGACCGGCTGGTGGGGCAAGGGCCGCCCGGCGGGCTGGGCGGACGCGGTGCAGATCGCACGTCTCATCGCGACAGCCGTCGGCGTCGAGCCGACGGTCACGAATGCGGAACTCGCGCCGTGGCACCCGGGGCGGTGCGCCGAGTTCAGCGTCGACGGCACCGTGATCGGGCATGCCGGTGAGCTGCATCCGAAGGTCTGCCAGGCGTTCGGCCTGCCGGCCCGGTCGAGTGCGGTCGAGCTGGATCTCGACGCGCTGATCGCGGCGGGGCCGGAGTCGATCACGGCGCATCCGTTCTCGTCGTACCCGGTGGCCAAGGAGGACGTCGCGCTGATCGTCGGCGCCGAGGTGCCGGCGGCGGACGTGCAGGTCGCACTGGCCGAGGGCGCGGGCGAGTTGCTCGAGTCGGTGCGGCTGTTCGACGTGTACACGGGTGAGCAGATCGGCGAGGGCAAGAAGTCGCTGGCGTTCGCGCTCCGGTTCCGCGCGCCGGACCGGACGCTGAAGGAGAACGAGGTCGCCGACGCCCGGCAGGCCGCCGTCCAGGTCACCGTCGACCGCTTCGGCGCCGTCCAACGGGTCGGCTGAGGGTCATGCTCACGGGCGCCTGCTCGAGCCGCCCGGCCGCCCCAGGCCGAGCCGGCTCGAGCACGCCCACGCCCGGCGGAGGCTTGTGATGCGGCATCCGCGAGTGGCGGTGGCGGCGCCGAACGCGGCCGCCGCGGATGCGGGTGTGCGAGTGGCGGCCGAGGGTGGGAACGCGGTGGACGCCGCGATCGCCGCCACGCTGGTGACGATGGTGAACGAGATCGGTGTCGTCTCACCGGCCTCGGGCGGGTTCGTCACGTTGCAGGTGGCCGGCGGCGATCCGGTCACCATCGACGGCTGGGTGGAGATGCCCGGCCGCGGGCTGCCGATCGAGCGGTTCGGCCGCGGCGTCTGGGACGTCACCACCGACTACGGCGGCGGCACGACGACCACGGTCGGGCACGGCTCCGTCGCGACGCCGGGCGGGATGAAGGCGCTCGACCTCGCTCACCGCCGTTCCGGCAAGGCGCCGTGGCGTGAGGTCGTGCAGCCCGCGATCGAGGTCGCCCGCAACGGCTTCGCGCTCAGCCGTACGTCGGGCTACTACCTGGGCTTCACGCACGAGATCATCTTCGGCTGGCACCAGCCGAGCCACGGTGTCGTGCACCGCGAGGACGGCGAGGTGATCAAGGCCGGCAGTACGGTCGTGATTCCCGAGCTGGCCGAAGCGCTCGAACTGATCGCCCGCGACGGAGCCGAGACCATGTACACGGGCCGGCTCGCCCAGCTCCTGATCCACGACATGGCTGCCAACGAAGGCATCCTCACCGCCGAGGACCTCGCGGCGTACGAAGCCGTCGTACGCCCGGCGCTCGTCGTCAAGCAGAACGGGTGGCGCCTGGCCACGAACCCGCCGCCCGCGGTCGGGGGAGTCGCGGCGGCCGCGATGCTCGCGCTCCTGGACGGCGTACCGGCCGACGGCAGTTGGAACCAGTCCGAGCTGGAGCGGCTCGTCGACGTGCAGCACGCCGTCCTCGGCCGGCGACTCGCCGAGCTCGACGAGGAGGACGTCCGCAAACTGGAGGGCCAGAAGCTGCTTGACCTGGCCGCGGCCGGCGACCTGCGCGCGTTGACCTCGCCCAGTACGGCGACGGTGTCGGTCGTCGACGACGAGGGCGACGCGTGCGCGATCACGGTCTCGTCCGGGTACGGCTCCGGCGTGCTCACGCCCGGCACCGGCATCTGGCTGAACAACGCGCTCGGTGAGCAGGAGCTTCTGCACGGCGGCCCGCACAGCCTCGCCCCGGGGACTCGCCTCACCTCGAACATGGCGCCGAGCGTCGCGCGCCGCGACAGCGACGGCGCGGTCCTCGCGATCAGCTCGCCGGGTTCGGACCGGATCCCGACCGCGCTCGCCCAGGTCTACGCGCTCTACACCCACGGCGGTCTGTCGCTCCGCGAGGCCGTCGAGCACCCACGGCTGCACGTCCGGGTTCGCGAGGACGTGGTCGTGGACTACGAGGACGACCTGCCGGTGTCGGGCTCGACCGCGCTGCCGGCCCGCCCGATGCCGCCGCACTCGATGTACTTCGGCGGCGTCGCGGCGGCGCTCTGGGACCCGGCCGACGGCCTGCTCGCCGTCGGCGACCCGCGCCGCACCGGCGCAGTGGCCATCTCCCCGTGAGCCCCGAGCGGTAGCGGTAAGGTCAGCCCTCTGACACGACAGGATCCGGAAAGGCAGCCGATGCGGGACAAGCCCGAGCTCTCCGTCGTCGTACCGATGTACGACGAGGAAGAGGTGCTGCCGATCTTCTTCGAGCGGATGCACCCGCTGCTCGACGGGCTGGGCATCACGTACGAGCTGTTGGTGGTCGATGACGGCAGCCGTGACACGACCGCCGCGCTGCTCCTCGACGCTGCGAAGGACTGGCCGCAGCTGCGCGTGGTCCGGCTGCTGCGCAACAGTGGTCACCAGGCGGCGCAGTCGGCCGGCTTCCGTCGAGCCCGCGGCCGGTACGTCGTCACGATCGACGCCGACCTCCAGGACCCGCCCGAGGCGATCGCGGAGTTCCTCCGGGTCGTCCGTGAGCAGGATGTCGACGTCGTGTACGGCGTCCGCTCGGACCGCTCGAGCGACTCATGGGCGAAACGCACCTCGGCCCGGCTGTACTACCGGCTGATGTGCCGCCTGGTCGGTAAGGAGATCCCGTTCGACGCGGCCGACTTCCGGCTGGTGACCCGGCGTGTGGTGGATGCCGTGAACGCGCTGCCCGACGACGGCCGGGTGTTCCGGCTGGTGATCCCGTGGCTCGGCTTTCCGAGCACCCAGGTCCCGTACGTCCGGGCGGAGCGGGCCGCGGGCTCCACGAAGTACAGCGTGTCGAAGATGGTCCGGCTGGCGTTCGACAGCGTGACCGCGTTCTCGGCGGCGCCGCTCCGGCTCGCGACCTGGCTGGGGCTGCTGGGTGGTGCGATGTCGGGGGTGTTCGTGATCGGCGCACTGGTGATCAAGCTGACCGGCCGGAGCATTCCCGGCTGGACGTCGACGGTGCTGGCGGTCAGTGTGATCGGTGCGATCCAGCTGCTCTGCCTCGGCCTGCTGGGTGAGTACGTCGCGCGCCTGTTCCAGTCGAGTCAGCGCCGGCCGCAGTTCCTCGTCGGGTACGACAGCCTCGAAGACCACGGGCACCAGGAGCCCGTCCACGAAAGCACTTCGACCAACAGATGAAGCGGTCCCTCCCGTGGTTGTTGCCGATCCTGGTGGCGGCCGGTGGGTTCGCAGCGCTCGGTGACGTCGGAGCCGGCCCGCTCCTCAAGTACGCCGGGTACTTCGCCGGCGCGATCGCGCTGCCCGGCACGCTGCTGCTGCGGGCCGCGTGGCGCAGCACCGGGAACTGGGCCGAGGACCTCGGACTCGGATCGGTGGTCGGCGCCACCTGGCAGCTGATCGGCTGGGCGATCTTCACCGCGCTCGGCTGGCAACGGTGGCTGATCGTGTGGCCGGCGCTCGTGCTGATCGGGTTCGCGATCGCCGGGCGACGGTACTTCCGGATCGCCGAGCCGGCGCCGCTACCGGTGGCGTGGACGGTCGGGCTGGCGGTGTCCGCGGCGGTGATGATCGGTGCGGCCACCTTCGGGGTGATGGCGTACCACCCGATGCCGCCGCACGGCGAGGCGTACTACCCGGACCTGCTCTACCACGTCTCGATGGTGCAGGAGCTGACGCGCTCGGTGCCACCGGAGATACCGCAGGTCGTCCACGAGCGGCTCGAGTACCACTGGTTCGCGGACGCCGACATGGCAGCGGCCGTGGACGTCACCCGGCTCACGCCGATCGTCGTCATGTTCCGGCTCTGGGTCCTGCCATGGCTGGTCGTCGCGCTGCTCGTCTGCGCAACCCTCGCCAGAACGGTCAGCCGGACATGGTGGACCGGCGTACTCGCGGCGCTCGCCCTGGCTGCGCCGCAACTGTTCCTGCTGATCGACACGAGCGTGAACCTCTCAGCGCCAGTGAGTCTGCTCAGCCCGTCGCAGACGTTCGGCATGATCGCAGCGGTCACGGTAGCCGTGTTCTTGATCGACCTGCTGTTCAAGAACGGCAGCCACCGGCTCTGGCTGCTCATAGTGCCGGTCGCTGTCGTTGGCGGCGGGTCCAAGCCAACCGTGCTGCCCCTGCTCGTCGCAGCCGTTGGTCTCGCTGCGCTGTATTTGCTGGTGACAACACGGCGGCTGCCGTGGCGTCTGATCGGTACGGCGGTCGTGCTGCTCATCGCCGGCGCCATCACGTTCCTGACCGTGGCCGGCAGCACCAGCGGGTCCCGCCTGCAGTTCCTGGCGATCCTCAAATCGCTGCCCGTGTACGCCGCGGCGACGGGCGACAAGACACCGCCCGGCGCAGGCGGTCTGATCCTTCCGGCGCTGACCCACGGCGCTGTGCTCGGTGCGTTGAGCCTGTTGCTCGGGCTGCTGCTGACGATGCAGACCATGTCCTGGGCGGGTTTCGGAGTCGCCGGCCGCAGGGACCCGGTCGCGTGGTTCCTGCTCGGCGCGATGATCGCGGGCTGGGCCGGGTACCTGCTGATCGACCATCCGTCGGTGAGCGAGTCGTACTTCGTCTACACCGCGGCGCCGTTCAGCCTCGCCGGAGCGGGCTGGTTCGCGGCGGCCAGCGCTCGCGCGTCGCGGCGACCGGTGCCGATCGCTGTGGCGGCGTTCGTCCTCTCGATCGGGTACGCGCTGCTGATCGTCTGGGCCCGGGGCGTTCCCGCCGCGACGACCGGTCGACAGTTGTGGCTCACCACCCGGATGTTGCTCGTGGTCCTCGGGATCACGCTGTTCCTGCTGCTCGTGTGGCGGCTGACCTTGCGGCAGGCGGGCGGCGGCATGTTCGTCGTCCTCGTCCTGCTCTGCACCGCACCGATCAGCTCCTTCGCACAGAGCCTCGTACGGGGAGACACCGAGAAGGCACCGACGTACCGGTCCGCGCACTGGTGGGTGTATCCGGACGAGACCGAGGCGGCGCTGTGGCTCGGGCGGAACTCTGCGCCGACCGATGTGGTCGCGACCAACACCTGGTGCCGCCCGGCCGGATCGACGGCGCCGGGTTGCGACGCCCGCGGGTATCTCGTCAGCGGGATCGCCGGCCGCCGCACCCTCATCGAGGGCTGGGCCTACACGAACCAGGCGATGGCGGCGCAGGGCAAGGACGGCCTTCGCTACACGCAGCAGCCGTCGCCGTGGCCCGACCGCGTCGCGCTCACCAACCAGGCCCTCACCGCGCCGACGGCCGAAGTACTGCGCAGGATGCGTGAGGAGTACGGCGTCCGCTGGCTGTACGCCGACCTGCGCAACGGGCCCGTGGCGCCGGCGCTCGACCACCTCGCCGTACGGCGACACAGCATCGGCAAGGTCCGGATCTACGACCTCGGAGCGTGAATCTCCCGTAACATCAGGTGAGTACGGCCTGCCCGCCCGCGGCCGACGCGTCATCGTGATTGCTCGGGAGGGCGGGACACATGCGGGCAACCCGACCGGCGGCCATTCTGCTTGCGATCGGCCTGTTGAGCCTGGGGACTCTGAGCGCAACCGCCTATCAGGTGCCGACGACGCCGTTCAGCGAGACGGCGACCACGGTCATGCCGGGATCGGCCTTGCGGCAGACCATCACCGCGAGCGGCCCGACCCAGCTCGGCGACCCGACGACCGCCGGGTTCCGCGGCATCGGGCCGGCTACCTACCAGCCGCCGATCGGGAAGGGCACGCCCGCGCAGGACGTCGTGGTGAACACCGGCGACTGTGCGTCGACCGGAGGCTGCGGCGACCGCGGCACGCTGACGATCGCGTTCTCGCAACCGGTGCGCAACCCGGTCCTGCATCTCGGCGGCATCGGCGGATCCGTCACCCGGACCGTCAGCGGCCGGACGACCGCGCAGTCCGAACTGCACTCGATCCTCAAGCTCAGCACGCCCGGCCTCAGCCTCACGAAGCTCGGCCAGGGCAACAACCTCGCGGTCACCAGCGACACGATCACCGCCGCGAACCACGACGCCGGCCCGAACTGCGTGAACACCAAGTCCCCGTCCGGCCTCGACACCTCCGCGACCGCCGCCTGCGGCTCGGTCCGCGTCAACGGTGTGGTCAGCAGCGTCAGCTTCGACCTGACGGCGCAGTTCACCAAGCACCCGAAGCTGCCCGCGCTGAACAACGGGTCCTCCGGCGACGCGTTCTCGCTCGTCGCCTCCGCTCCCGAGGACTTCGGCGATGCGCCCGCGTCGTACGGCGCCGCGTGGTCGGTGCTGAGCGACGTACAGCTCGGCAAGGACGTCACCGAGGACAACGCTGCTGTCGCGAACGGCACGACCGGCCCGGCCGTTCCGGATCAGGCCGATGACGGTGTCGTCTTCACGCCGCTGCACACCGGACAGACGACGTACGCCGCCGATCTGCAGCTCGCCGGTACGTCGAAGGCCGGGCGCGCGTGCGGGTGGATCGACGCCAACGTCAACGGTGCCTTCGATCCGGGCGAGCGGGCCTGCGCCGGGTTCGCCGCCGGGCAGACGACGGTGACGCTGCGGTGGTCCGAGCTCGCTCCGAAGGCCGGAGCGTCGTACGCGCGGGTGCGAGTGGGCTACAACGCCGCCCAGATCGAGAAGCCGACCGGTGCCGCGGATGCCGGCGAGGTCGAGGACTACCCGTTCGCGATCACGCCCCCGCCCCCGCCGGTGCTCGCCGATGACGCTGTGACGACCGGGTTCAACACTGCCCTCGTCGCCAAGGTACTCGCCAACGACAAGCCCGGCTCGACCGATGCGCCACTCGTGCCGGGCACGCTGTGCCTGATCAACGGCAGCCAGTGCGTGCAGATGGTGAACGTGGTCGGTCAGGCGAAGTACGTCGCGAACGAGGACGGCACGATCCGCGTCGAACCGGTGCCGGGCTTCGTCGGTGCCGCGAAGCCGGTCACGTACCGCGTTGCCGACCGCGACGGCACGGCCGCGACCGCGAAGCTGACCCTCACCGTGTCGCTGCCGGATCGCCCGGTCGCCAAACCGGACACCGCATCGACGCCGCAGAACGTCAGCGTGACCGTCAGGCCGCTCGCCAACGACAGCGCTGCCTCGGGCGTGCAGCTCGTGCCCGGTTCCGTCGTACTGCGTGATCCGGCCGACGCGACCTTCAAGAAGAAGGTGCTGATCGCGGGCGAGGGCGAGTACGTGGTGAAGCCGGACGGGGCCGTGGACTTCGTCCCGCAGCCGCAGTTCACCGGCGTCGGTACGTCGATCGGCTACCGCGTTACCGACACCACCCACCAGACGGCTGAGTCCACACTTGCCGTGACGGTCACCGCGGTGACGCCGACCGCGAACGGCGACTCGGTGTCGACCGCGTTCGACACCGACATCGTCGTACCGGTGCTCGACAACGACCTGCCCGGCTCGCCGGAGGCTCCGCTCGTACCGACCACGCTGCGGCTCGTCGATCCGGTCAGCAAGGAGATTGTCGACAAGCTGACGATCGCCCGCCAGGGCGCGTACCTGGTCACGGCAGGCAAGGTGACGTTCCAGCCAGTCCACGGCTTCACCGGTGTCGGTACGCCGATCACCTACCAGGTGCTCGACAAGAACGGTACGGCGGCACGCGCCGACCTCACGATCTCCGTCAGTGCACCTGGCCCGCCAGTCGCAAACCCCGACACGATCACCACCTTGCAGGGCCGGACCGTCGTGGTGGCAGTACTGGACAACGACAAGCCCGGTCCGACCGGCGCGGAGTTGAAGCCCGGCAGCGTACGGCTCCTGACCGTGACCCGCCCGGTTCTGTCGCTCGTGGTCCCCGGCCAGGGGAAGTACTCCGTGAAGTCCGATGGCAGCGTGGTGTTCGATCCGCTGCCGGCCTTCAGCGGGACCGCGACCGCGGTCGGCTATCAGGTTGCCGACAGCAACGGTGCGATCGGGTCGTCGACCCTGACGGCGCGGGTGACCAAGGTGCAGCCGGATGCGTCCGACGACACCGCGGGTACGGCGTACGACACGAGTGTGAGCGTTCCGGTGCTGGCGAACGACGACGCGGGCGATCCGTCCGTCCCGCTCGTGCCGAGCACGGTGCGGCTGATCGATCCGGCCACCAAGCTGCCGACGGCCACGCTGGTGATCGCCGGTCAGGCGAAGTACACGACGACACCGGACGGGACGATCGACGTCGACCCAGTGCACAGGTTCGCCGGCGCCGCGACCCCGGTCACCTATCGCGTCGAGGACGTGAACGGTACGACGACCACGGCCACGCTGACCGTCACGGTCGCGAAGCCGGCGCCCCCGACCGCCGAGCCCGACACCGTGACCGGCAAGCAGAACGTCCCGACGCGCGTGAGCCCCCTGCTCAACGACCTCCCGGGCGTCGGGACCGTGCTCGATCCGCGCAGCCTCACGCTGGTTGATCCGGCCGACGGCTCGCTGAAGAAGCTGGTGAAGGTCCCGGGCCAGGCCGTCTACCAGGTCAACCCGGACGGCACGGTCGCCGTCGACCCGCTGCCGGCGTTCACCGGTACGGCGACCAAGCTGACGTACCGGATCGCCGACGAGTTCGGGCAGACCGCGCGCTCGACGATCACGGTCACGATCGCGCCGATCACCCCCGTCGCCGCCGACGATGTCGCGCGGACGCCGTACGGCAAGAGCCTCACGGTGAACGTGCTGGCGAACGACAAACCGGGCGATCCGACGGCTCCGCTGGTGGCGGGCAGTCTGCAGCTTCTCGATCCGGCCGACGGGCTCGCGAAGGAAGCGGTGCGGATCCCGAACGAAGGTACGTACACGGCGGCCGATGGAGGGATCCGGTTCGAGCCGAGCGCGACGTTCCGCGGTCCGGGTACGCCGCTGACCTACCAGGTGGCCGACACGAACGGCACGACGACCACCGCGCGCGTAACGGTCACGGTCGGGCAGCCGCCCGTCGCGGTGGCCGACACCGCCTCGACGCTGCAGAACGTGACCGTGACGGTGAACGTGCTTTCCAACGACCGGCCGGGCACGGACGCGACACTGAACCACGGCTCGGTCGTCCTGGACGGGACGGTCGCACTGGACGGGACGGCGAAGAAGCTGACGGTCCCGAAGCAGGGGACGTACACGGTGCAGCCGAGCGGTGCGATCGAGTTCGACCCACTGCCCGGGTTCCGGGGCAAGGCGAGCCCGGTCGGATACCGGGTCGCCGACTCGGACGGCAATCACGCGACCTCGACGCTCACCCTGACCGTCGTGCCGGTTGATCCGGTGACGGTCGACGACTCGGCAATCACGCCGTACGGGCAGGCGATCACGGTGAACGTGCTGGCGAACGACAAGCCAGGCGATGCCTCGGCCCCGCTGAAGCCGGCCACGCTGATGCTGAAGGACGCAACCGGCAAGTACGCCAAGACGCTGACGCGAGCCGGTGAGGGGACGTACGTCGTCGACGCGTACGGCGCGGTGACGTTCACGCCGGCGAAGGGTTTCCAGGGCGTGACGACGCCGGCGACGTACCGGATCGCGGATGCGAACGGGACGACCGCGGAAGGCCTGCTGCTGTTGACGGTCGGCAGCGGACCGAAGGCCGTCGCGGATGCGGTGAACACCAAGCAGAACGTCACAGTCACCGTTGATCCGCTCACGAACGACTCACCCGGGACGGGCGCTCAACTCGACCTGAAGTCGCTCCAGGTGTATGGCGCGACGTGGGGACAGACGGCGGCGATTCCCGGGCAGGGTGTGTTCGCCGTGAAGGCCGGCAAGCTCACGTTCGACCCGGAACCGGCGTACCGCGGAGTCGTGTCGATCGCGTACCGCGTCGCGGACACCACCGGCAACACGGCGAGCGCCGCTGTCAGCGTGACCGTTGCACCAGTCGTCCCGGTGATCAAGGACGACGTAGCGAGTACGCCGTACGAGACCGCGATCACGGTCGACGTGCTGGCGAACGACAAGCCGGGTGATGCGAGCGCGCCACTCGGTGCTGTGCGGCTGATCGAACCGGTGACGGGAGACGCGGTGCCGGCGCTCGTCGTGCCGGGGGAGGGGACCTTCACGGTGCAACCGTCCGGCGGCATCCGATTCGCGCCGATCGACGGGTACGCCGGTGTGACGGTGCCGGTCGGATACCAGGTTGCCGACCGCAACGGGACGATCGCCCCGGGCTCGTTGACGGTCACGGTGCAGGCCCGTCCGGTCGCGGTTCCGGACGCGGCGCGGACCAAGCAGCACGTCGCGGTGACGGTCGACCCGCTCGCCAACGACAGGCCGGGCCCGGGCGGTCGCCTCGATCCCGCCTCGCTCCTGCTCGTCGGACCGGATCGTGCGCTGCTGAGCCAGGTGACGATCACGGGCGAGGGCTCGTACGTCGTTGCGAACGGCAAGGTCACGTTCAGCCCGGAGACGACGTTCACGGGCACCGCGCGGCCGGTGGCGTACGAGGTGAAGGACAGCAACCGCAACCCGGCGCGCTCGACGATCACCGTGACGGTCGAACCGGTGCGCCCGGTGATCGTCGACGACAGCGCCGGCACCGCGTTCGGTACGGCGGCCGTGGTGAACGTGCTCGGCAACGACAAGGCCGGTGACCCGTCCGCGCCGCTCCGCCCGAGTTCCGTCGTACTGCGGGATCCGGCCGACGGACGGGAGAAGAAGTCGGTCACCGTTCCGCGCGAAGGCACGTTCGTGGTCGGGGACGGGGGAGCGGTCACGTACACCCCGGCGAAGGACTTCGTCGGCACGACGCGGGCGCTGGCGTACCGGGTCACCGACGCGAACGGTACGTCGGACACCGCGCTCCTGGACGTCACGGTCGCCGGGCCGCTGCTCGCGAAGGCGGCACCGGACACGGCCACCGGTACGCCGGGCAACCCGGTCGCGGTGAACCCGTTGCTGAACGACAGCGGCACGATCCGGCCGAGCTCGGTCTGTCTCCGGACGGCCGGCACCTGCACGAAACAGTTGACGAACGGCGCCGGCACCTGGTCGGTCGGCACCGACGGGACGGTCACGCTCAAGCCGGTCGCCGCCTTCACCGGCACTGCGAAGGTGACGTACGAGCGGACCGACGAGACCGGCGAGACGGTCACCGCACCGGTGAAGTTCACCGTCGGCGCCGAGCCCACGGACCTGCCCCGCACACTCAACCGCGGCGAACTGCCCCCGACCGGCGGTCCGCCGCCCTTCGTCCTCACCCTCGGCGCCCTGCTCGCCGCCCTCGGCGCGACCCTCGTCGCCCTCGCCCGCACCCGAAGGTGAATCCCCAGGCCATCACCATCGCGCCGTCGCCGGCGATCCCCGCGTGGACGGTTCGGTCGCGGCCGATTGTGATGGCCTGGGGATCCGGGTCTACAGGTCCATCACCAGCATGACCTCGTCGCGGTAGTCGTCCGGGGCGACGCGGACCGCGCGGGGATGGCGGCCGACGATGCGGTAGCCGAGCGGTCCGTAGAACTTCTCCAGGCCGACACCGTCGCGGATGGTGAGCTGGAGCTGCTCGAGGCCGAGATCCACCGCGGACCCGCGCAGTCCCTCCATCAGGATCCGGCCCGCGCCGTTGCCCTGGTGCTCCGGATGGACCATCACCCGCAGCACCGTCCGCCAGTGCCTCTGCAGAACGCCGGCCCGGGTCACCAGCATGCCCATCCCGACGTACCGCTCACCGTTGTGCAACACCCCGAGCAGATCCAGGCCCGCCGCGACCCGGCCGAGGGCACCGTCGAGGTTCTCGGCGATCTCGTCCACCGGCGCCGGCGCGGTGTAGCCCACCGCGCCGCCGGCGTTCGTCGCCGCGACCCACGTGTCCAGCAGGTCCGCCCGCAAGCCCGGGGCGAGTGCCTCGTCCGGGTCCGCCACCAGATACTTCACCGCACCTCCATCTGCGACTGAGTTGCAGATAGCTTACGGCTCCAGGTCGTGCAGCGTAGGCACGGTACCCAGCTTGTCCGGGTTTCGGATCAGGTACAGCTCGGTGATCCGGCCGTCCGTGCTCTTCATGAACGTGACCGTGTCCGGCTCGTCGTCGAAGTACGCGACGTAGGCCAGCTCGTCGTTCAGTGACGCCATCCGGATCTCGAAGCCCGGGTTGTCCGCGAGCACCGCGAACAGCCAGCGGGCGATCTTCTCCGCGCCCTGGATCGGCCGCAGCGCCGCCTTCTTCTTGCCGCCGCCGTCGCTGATCAGTACGGCGTCCGGCGCGAGCAGCGCGACCACCTGATCGAAGTCGCCCGACCCGGCCGCCTGCATGAACCGCATCGTCAGCTCGTCGTGCCGCGCCTTGTCGACGTGGTGCCGGGGCTGCCGCGCGTGCACGTGTTCGCGGGCTCGGTGGGCGAGCTGCCGTACGGCGGACTCCGACCGCCCGAGCGTGTCGGCGATCTCGTCGTACGGCAGGTCGAAGACCTCCCGCAGTACGAACGTCGCACGCTCGAGCGGCGACAGCGTCTCCAGGACGACGAGCATCGCCATACTGACCGAGTCGGCCAGCTCGACCGCCGCGGCCGGGTCGTCGTCATCGGTGGCGAGCGGCTCGGGCAGCCACGGGCCGACGTACGACTCCCGGCGTGCCTTCTGCTCGCGCAGTTTGTTGAGCGCGAGCCGGGTGGTGATCCGGATCAGGTACGCGCGCGGGTCGCGGATGTCGTCGTGCTCCACTCCGGCCCAGCGCAGCCAGGCTTCCTGGACCACGTCCTCCGCGTCGCTCACGCTCCCGACCACCCGGTACGCCGCTCCGACCAGGACGGATCGATGCTCGGCGAACTCGGCCGCGAGTTGTTCCTCGGTCACTGCACCGGCCTCAGCTTTTCCTCCCCGCCACCGAGCGAAGCGAGCGGGTGGGTTTCGTTTTCCTCCCCGCCCCTGAGCGAAGCGAGGGGGCGGGTTTCGCAGGTTTGTTTGAAGCCCTGGCTGGTCAGTCCGAGAGCGGCGTTCGTGCGGGAGCGGTAGTTCTCCAGCGAGACGACCGCGGTGAGCTCGACCAGCTGCTCGTCGGTGAGGTCCGCGCGCAACCGCTCGGTCTGCTCGTCGGTGACCTCCGGCGGGGTCGCGGTCATCGCTTCGGCATAGTCCATCACCGCGCGCTCCAGATCCGAGTAGACGGCACTGTCCCGCCACCTTGGCACATCCCGCAGCTTGGCCTGGTCGACACCCTGGTGATGGAACTCCCAGTACCCGAAGTCCATGCACCAGCTGCACCCGATCCGGGCCGACGTCACCATCACCGCGAGCGCCTTCAGCCCCGGGTCCAGCGCCTTCCACCGTCCTGCCGTCCCCTCCATCAGCAGCATCGTGGTCAGCACGCGCCGGTTGTGCAACGCCGCCTTCCCGGGATCCAGTACCTCGCCGTACTTGCGCCGGCTGCCCCATTCGGCCAGCCGGACGAACCACGTCCGCCTGTGCTCCAACCCGATCCGCGCCATCACGCCCTCCAAGGTTCGTCGTCGACCCCTGGACACGCGCCGGCGCCGGGATGTGACATGACCCGCGTCACAGCAGATTCCGTGCGCGGCTGGTTGGGTAATGAAGGCTGCCGAGCCGTTGGTTGGATATTCATCCGGATCATGGCATACTCATTCATATGAGCCTGAAGGTGGCGGTGGCCGGTGCCAGCGGATATGCGGGGGGCGAGCTGCTGCGGTTGCTGAGCAGCCACCCCCAGGTGGAGATCGGCGCACTGACCGCCGGCGGGAACGCCGGTACGGCGCTCGGCGTGCACCACCCGCACCTCGTGCCGCTGGCCGGGCGCATCCTGGTCGAGACCACGGCGGAGAACCTCGCCGGTCACGACGTGGTGTTCCTGGCCCTGCCGCACGGACAGTCCGCCGCCATCGCCGAGCAGCTCGGCGCTGACGTCACCGTGATCGACTGCGGCGCGGACTTCCGGCTGACCGAGGCCGAGGCGTGGGCCGAGTTCTACGGCGGCGAGCACGCGGGCTCCTGGCCGTACGGGCTCCCGGAGCTCCCCGGGCAACGGGACAAGCTCCGCGGCTCGAACCGGGTCGCCGTGCCGGGGTGTTACCCCACCGTCTCCACGCTGGCCCTGCTTCCCGCCGTCCAGCACGGGCTCGTCGACGCGACCCAGCTCGTGGTTGTCGCCGTCAGCGGTACGTCGGGCGCGGGCAAGGCCCCGAAGGCGCATCTGCTCGGCGCGGAGGTGATGGGGTCCGCGTCGGCGTACGGAGTCGGTGGCGTGCACCGTCATACGCCGGAGATCGAGCAGAACCTCACGCCGTACGCTTCGCAGCCCGTGAGCGTGTCGTTCACGCCGGTGCTCGCGCCGATGGCACGCGGCATCCTCGCCACCTGCAGCGCACCGGTTGCCGAAGGTACCGACTACGCGGCGCTGCGGAAGGCGTACGAGGACGCGTACGCCGACGAGCCGTTCATCCACCTGCTGCCCGAGGGGCAGTGGCCGCAGACGCAGGCCACCCTCGGTGCGAACACCGTGCAGTTGCAGGTCGCCCTCGACCAGCGCACCGGCCGCGCCGTGATCGTGGCCGCCATGGACAACCTCACCAAGGGCACCGCCGGCGCCGCCGTGCAGTGCATGAACCTGGCCGCCGGTCTCGACGAGACCCTGGCCCTGCCCCTCGTAGGAGTAGCCCCGTGACGCTCGCAGTCACCCCGGAAACCCAGGTCGATCGGAGCGCCGGTGTCACCGCGCCGGCCGGTTTCCGAGCGGCAGGGGTGATCGCCGGGATCAAGCCGGCCGGTACGCCGGACCTCACTGTCGTGGTCAACGACGGCCCGCACAACGCCGCCGCCGGCGTCTTCACCACCAACAAGGTGAAGGCGGCGCCGGTGCTGTGGTCGCAGCAGGTGCTGACCGCCGGTGTTCTGAAGGCGGTCGTCCTGAACTCCGGCGGTGCCAACGCGTGCACCGGACCGGAAGGTTTCCAGGACACCCACCAGACCGCGGAGAAGCTGGCCGCCGTTCTGGGCGTCGGCGCCGCCGAGATCGGCGTCTGCTCGACCGGTCTGATCGGTGAACGCCTCCCGATGGACAAGCTCCTTCCCGGGATCTCCGCTGCGGTTGAGGCTCTGGGCAACAGTCCCGAGCACGGCCTGGCCGCCGCGACCGCGGTGATGACCACCGACAACGTGCCGAAGCAGGCCGCGCTGAAACACCCGGACGGCTGGAGCATCGGTGGGTTCGCGAAGGGTGCGGGCATGTGCGCGCCGAACATGGCGACGATGCTGAGCGTGATCACCACCGACGCCGTACTCGACCAGCCGCACCTCGACCACGCGTTGCGGAACGCGGTCGGCAAGACCTTCAACCGGCTCGACGTCGACGGCGGTACGTCGACCAACGACACGGTGCTGCTGCTCAGCTCGGGCGCCTCGGGCGTGACCGTGACGCCCGAGGCGTTCGAGGCCGCATTGACCGCACTCGCTGCTGACCTGGTGAAGCAGCTGCAGGCGGACGCCGAGGGTGTCACCAAGCACGTGAGCATCACGGTGCAGGGCGCGGCGTCCGAGGGCGAGGCTCTGGCCGCCGCCAAGATCGTCGCCGAAGACAACCTGTGCAAGACAGCGTTCTTCGCCTCCGATCCGAACTGGGGACGGATCGCGATGGCGGTCGGGAACGCGCCCACCGCGTTCGACCCGGCGCTGCTCGACATCACGCTGAACGGTGCCGCGATCTGTGTCGCCGGCGGCAAGGGTGTGGACCGGTCCGAGGCGGACCTCAGCGGCCTCGAGATCGACGTCGTCATCGACCTGCATGCCGGCGAGGCGTCCGCGACCGTCCTCACGACGGACCTGTCGCACGCCTACGTCGAAGAGAACTCGGCGTACTCGTCATGATCTATGAGGGTGCGATCGAGAAGGCCGCTGTACTGACCGAGGCGCTGCCTTGGCTGAAGCAGTTCCACGGGAAGACCGTCGTGGTGAAGTACGGCGGGAACGCGATGGTCGACGAGAAGCTGAAGCGGGCGTTCGCGGAGGACATCGTGTTCCTCCGGTACGCCGGGGTGCGCGTCGTCGTGGTGCACGGCGGCGGACCGCAGATCAGCGACATGCTCGGCCGGCTCGGGATCGACAGCGAGTTCCGCGGCGGGCTCCGGGTCACCACGCCCGAAGCGATGGACGTCGTCGGCATGGTGCTGGTCGGCAAGGTCGGCCGCGAGCTCGTCGGGCTGCTCAACGCGCACGGTCCGTTCGCGGTCGGGATGTCCGGCGAGGACGCAGGTCTGTTCACGGCGGAGCGGCGTACGGCGTTGGTGGACGGCGAGCAGGTCGACATCGGGCTGGTCGGCGACGTCGTCGAAGTACGTCCGGAGGCCGTGGTCGACCTGATCGACGCCGGCCGGATCCCGGTGGTGTCGACGATCGCGCCCGACGAGGACGGCTTGGCGCACAACGTGAACGCCGACACCGCGGCCGCCGCGCTGGCGGCGGCGCTCGGCGCGGAGAAGCTCGTCGTACTGACCGACGTCGCCGGCCTCTACCGGAACTGGCCGGACAGCGACGACATCATCACCCAGATCGACACCGACGAGCTCGCCGAGTTGCTGCCGACGCTCGCGTCCGGCATGGTCCCGAAGATGGAGGCCTGCCTGCGCGCGGTCGAGGCCGGCGTGTCCCGGGCGACCGTGATCGACGGCCGCGTGCCGCACTCCCTGCTCCTCGAGATCTTCACCGACGCCGGAAGTGGAACCCAGGTGATCCCGTCATGACCGAACTGCTGACTGTCGACGGCACGCAGGCCGCGCTCACGTCGCGCTACACCAGCGCCTTGATGAACACCTTCGGGTCGCCGCAGCGGGTGCTGGTCCGTGGCGAGGGCGCGTACCTGTGGGATGCCGACGGCAACAAGTACCTGGACCTGCTCGGCGGGCTCGCGGTGAACTGCCTCGGTCACGCGCACCCGTTCGTGGTGTCCGCGGTGACCTCGCAGCTCGCCACCCTCGGCCACGTCTCGAACTTCTTCGCCTCCGCACCGCAGATCGCGCTGGCCGAGAAGTTGCTCGGCCTGTTCGATGCCCCGGGCAAGGTGTTCTTCACCAACTCCGGCACCGAGGCGAACGAGGCCGCCTTCAAGATCACCCGGCGCACCGGCCGCACCAAGATCGTGTCCACCGTCGGCGCGTTCCACGGCCGGTCGATGGGCGCGCTCGCGCTGACCTGGAAGCCGGCGTACCGGGAGACATTCGCACCGCTCCCCGGCGATGTGGAGTTCGTGCCGTACGGCGACGTGGAAGCGCTGGCCGCCGCGGTGGACGACGAGACCGCCGCCGTGGTGCTCGAGCCGATCCAGGGCGAGAACGGCGTGATCGTCCCGCCCGCCGGCTACCTGCAGGCGGCCCGGCAGCTCACGTCGGAGCACGGAGCGCTGCTGTGGATCGACGAGATCCAGACCGGGATCGGCCGGACCGGGACCTGGTTCGCGTTCGACACCGAGGGGATCACGCCCGATCTGGTGACCGTGGCCAAGGGCCTCGGGGCGGGCATTCCGATCGGCGCGTGCATCGGGCTCGGCGCCGCCGCGGATCTGCTGCAGCCGGGGAACCACGGGACGACCTTCGGCGGCAACCCGGTCGCTGCGATCGCCGGGCTGGCGGTGCTGACCGTGATCGAGCGGGATGGGCTGCTCGCCCAGGTGAATGCCGTCGGCAACCACCTCGCGTCGTCGATCATCGCCCTCGACCACCCGCTGATCGGCGGTGTGCGCGGGCGCGGGCTGCTGCTCGGGATCCAGCTGACCAAGCCGGTGTCGGCCCAGGTGGCGGCGCTGGCGCTGGAGGCCGGGTTCGTGGTGAACAATCCGATCCCGGACGCGTTGCGGCTGGCGCCCCCGTACATCCTCGGCAAGGCTGATGCCGACAGTTTCGTCGCGGCCCTCCCCGGGCTGCTCGACAAGGTGGAGGTTTCGTGAGCCCCAGGCACTTCCTGCGTGACGACGACCTGTCGCCCGTCGAGCAGGACGAAGTACTCACCCTCGCCCAGCAACTGGCCGAGAACCGTTTGAGCCACCAGCCGTTGGCGGGCCCGAAGACCGTTGCGGTGATCTTCGACAAGACCTCGACACGGACCCGGATCTCGTTCGCGGTCGGGATCTCCGAGCTCGGCGGCGTACCGCTGATCATCGACGCGCAGACGTCGCAGCTCGGGCGGGGCGAGCCGATCGCGGACACCGCGCGGATCCTGGACCGGCAGGTCGCGGCGATCGTCTGGCGGACGTTCGGGCAGTCGCGGATCGAGGAGATGGCGGCCGCGTCGTCGGTGCCGGTCGTGAACGCGCTGACCGACGAGTTCCACCCGTGCCAGATCCTCGCGGACCTGCAGACCGTCCGGCAGCACAAGGGCTCGACGGCCGGGCTGAAGCTGGTCTATGTCGGCGACGGCGCGAACAACATGGCGCACTCCTACCTGCTCGGCGGGGCGACCGCCGGGATGCATGTCGTGGTGGGCTCGCCTGCCGACTACCAGCCGGACCCGGCGATTCTGGCTCGCGCGGCGGAGATCGCTTCGCAGACCGGCGGTTCGGTGAACTGCACCGCGGACGCTGTCGCAGCCGTCGACGGCGCGGATGTCGTTGCCACCGACACCTGGGTCTCGATGGGGCAGGAGGCCGAGGCGGCGGACCGCGAGGCGCCGTTCGTGCCGTACGCCGTCACCGAGCAGCTGATGGCGAAGGCGAAGCCGGATGCGATCGTGCTGCACTGCCTGCCCGCTTATCGTGGCAAGGAGATCGAGGCGTCCGTGATCGACGGACCGCAATCGGTCGTCTGGGACGAGGCAGAGAATCGCCTGCACGCGCAGAAGGCGCTGCTGTCGTGGCTGCTGGCAAGGAGTTTCAACGGATGAGTATTGCCGTTCCGACCACCAAGACCGCGCGGCAGCAGCGGATCGTCGATCTGCTCGGGCGGCAGCCGGTGCGGTCGCAGACCGAGCTGGCCGACCTGCTCGCCGCGTCCGGGCTGGTGGTCGGGCAGGCGACGCTGTCGCGGGACCTGGTCGAGATCGGTGCGGTGAAGGTCCGCGATTCCTCCGGCCAGCTCGTGTACGCCGTACCGGGTGAAGGCGGTGACCGTACGCCGCGCGCCGGTGAGGCGGCCGCGTTCGAGGCCCGGCTGGCCAGGGTCGCGTCCGAGCTCCTGGTGTCGGCGGAGGGCAGCGCCAACCTCGTCATCCTGCGCACCCCGCCGGGCGCGGCACAGTACTTCGCCTCGGCCATCGACCACGTCGGCCTCGACGACGTCCTCGGCACCATCGCCGGCGACGACACCGTCATGGTCGTCTCCCGCAACCCCACCGGCGGCGAAGCCCTGGCAGCCCGGTTCTTGTCCCTGGCAGCCCGCTCCGACACCAGCAGTCGCTGACCCGTGTTCCGCCGTACCGCTGCCGTCCAGATTTCGAATGAGAGGTTTTGTCGTGGGTTCAGGTGAGAGCGCCGCGCGGGATTCGGCCCTGTGGGGTGCCCGGTTCTCGGGCGGTCCGGCGGATGCGTTGGCGGCGTTGAGCAAGTCGACGGACTTCGACTGGCGACTGGCGCCGTACGACATCGCCGGGTCGAAGGCGCACGCCAAGGTGCTGCACCGGGCGGGTCTGCTGACCGACGACGACCTGTCCGCGATGCTGGCGGGGCTCGACGGTCTGCTGGACGACGTACTGTCCGGGAAGTTCCTCCCAGCCGAGGCGGACGAGGACGTGCACACGGCTCTCGAGCACGGGCTGCTGGACCGGCTCGGTGCGGAGCTGGGTGGCCGGCTGCGGGCGGGGCGGTCGCGGAACGACCAGGTCGCGACGCTTTACAAGGCGTACCTGCGCGAGCATGCGCGGATCATCGGGCGGCTGGTGCTGGAGCAGGTCAACACGCTGGCGGAGCAGGCTGCTGCGCATCTGGGTGTCGCGATGCCCGGCCGGACCCACCTGCAGCACGCGCAGCCGGTGCTGCTGTCGCACCATCTGCTCGCGCACGCGTGGCCGTTGATCCGGGACCTCGACCGGCTTGCCGACTGGGACGCCCGCGTTGCGGCGGATTCGCCGTACGGCTCCGGTGCTCTGGCCGGGAGCTCGCTCGGACTGGACCCCGTTTTCGTTGCTCATGAGCTGGGTTTCACGAACTCGTCGGCGAACTCGATCGACGGTACGTCGTCGCGGGACTTCGTCGCTGAGTTCGCGTTCGTGTTGGCCCAGATCGGCATCGACCTGTCCCGGCAGGCCGAGGAAGTCATCCTCTGGGCGACGAAGGAGTTCGGGTTCGTCGAGCTGGACGACGCGTTCTCGACCGGGTCGAGCATCATGCCGCAGAAGAAGAACCCGGACATCGCGGAGCTCGCCCGCGGCAAGTCCGGCCGCCTGATCGGGAACCTGAGCGGCCTGCTGGCCACGCTGAAGGCGCAGCCGCTCGCGTACAACCGGGACCTGCAGGAGGACAAGGAGCCGGTCTTCGACTCCATCGACACCCTCGAGGTGCTGCTGCCCGCGTTCACCGGGATGATCCGCACGCTGCGCTTCAACACGGAGCGCCTCGAAGAGCTCGCGCCGCAGGGCTTCTCGCTGGCGACCGACATCGCCGAGTGGCTGGTCCGCCAGAAGGTGCCGTTCCGGGTGGCGCACGAACTGGCCGGCGCCTGCGTCCAGGAATGCGAGAAGCGCGGCATCGAACTGTGGGACCTGACCGACGAGGACCTGGCCGCCATCTCACCGGAGCTCACGCCCGAGGTCCGCTCCGTCCTGACGGTCGATGGCTCGCTCGCTTCCCGGAACACCCGAGGCGGCACCGCCCAGGACCGGGTGAGCGACCAGCTGGCCGAACTCCGTACCCGCGCCACCGAACACAGCACCCGCCTCGCTTAAAGTGCTGCGCATGCGGCGTTCACTTCTTGCTGGTCCTGTGCTGGAGGTGGCGCCGCGACTGCTCGGCACGGTCCTGCGCAGCACTACCGACGAGGGAACGGTGGCCGTCCGGCTGACCGAGGTCGAGGCGTACGACGGACCGAACGACCCCGGCTCGCACGCGTACCGCGGTGAAACCGCCCGCACCGCGGTGATGTTCGGCCCGCCGGGCTTCCTGTACGTGTACTTCACGTACGGCATGCACTTCTGTATGAACGTCGTCGTCGCCCCCGACGGCAAACCGTCCGCGGTCCTGCTGCGCGCCGGCGAGGTGATCGAAGGGCTCGACCTCGCCCGCGCGCGCCGCGGCCGAGCCACGCCGGACCGTGACCTCGCGCGCGGTCCGGCCCGCCTGTGTGTTGCCCTCGGCATCGGACGCGACGGCAACGGCGCCGACCTGCTGGCGAAGAACTCAACCATCCAACTGCTAGACGGCCCGGGCTTCGACGGCGAACCCGCGACCGGCCCACGCGTCGGCCTGCGCGAGGCAGCCGACCGCCCGTGGCGCTTCTGGATCCCCAACGACCCGACAGTCTCGCCGTACCGCCCGCACGTCCCGAAGAAGCGCGCTCCCAACCCCACCCCCTAGCGCTTGGCCAGCTCCAGCACGTAGTCCAGCTGCGGGAGCCCGTGCTCCACCTCCGGATCCGGGAACAGGCCGACGTGATCCACCCCGGCTGCCTCGAGCGTCTCCAGGTGCGCGGCCGCGTCCTCGAGCGTCCCGATCGCACCGATCGCGGTCCACCAGTCGCGCGGCATCCCCACCAGACCGGCTTCGCCCGCCTCGTCGTACAGCTTCTTCAGCTCGTCGAAGAACGGCAACGCGGTCAGCTGCGGCGGCCGCTCACCGATCCGCGATCCCAGCCACGGCGCCGTCCACTCGTACGCCGACTTGCGATCCGGGCGCACGCACATCGCCGCGAACACCGCCACCACGAACCCCTCGGGCGATCCGGCGTACGCCACCGATTGACGCACGTAGGGCGCGGTCGCGGGCTCCGCCAGCACGACACCACCCGCGACGCGCCCCGCCAGCGCCATCGACTTGGGACCTTGGACACCGAGCAGGATCGACGGCGCCACGGCCGGTGGCGCGTCCAGCTTCACCTTGTCCAGCGTGACCGTCGTGCCCTCGAAGCTGACCTCCTCGCCGGCCAGCAGCCGCGTGACGCTGGTCGTGACCTCCTCGAGCGCCGTCAACGGGGACTTGGGGCGCACACCCATCTGCCCCATCCACGACTGCACGCCATGGCCGATCCCCGGCAGGAACCGCCCCGGCCCGAGTGCGTCCAGCGTCGCGAACTCCATCGCCGTCACCGCCGCCGTACGAACGACCGCCGGCACGATCCCGAGCCCGACGGTCAGCCGCTCCGTCGACGTCAGCGCCGCCGACACCAGCGACGGACCGGCGGTGAAGAAGCAGTCCTCGATGATCCACAGCTCGTCCGCGCCCCCGCGGTCGAGTCGCCGCGCCACGTCGGTGACGAGCGCGGCCGGATACGTACGCGGGAAGCACAGTCCGAGAGCGGTCATGGGTAGAAGGTACGAGACGCCGCCGACAGTTCGTGACGGACGCGTCAAAGGTGTCCACGGACCGCGAGGGAGGGCGACTGGCGGACCGTGCGGCGGGTAGGTTTCTGGTATGGCCCGTCCGCACTACTCGTCCCGTCTCGAGGACTGGTTCAACGTCGGGGTACAGGCGGTGCTGCGGCGGCGCGGGTGGCAGGAGCGGATCATCCCCCAGGTCGGGTACGGCAATACCGAGTTCGTCCGCGTGCTCGCCCGGGTGGTGCTCGGGCGCGACCCCCGCAACCAGCCGCGGTACGACGAGGACCAGGTGGTGCGCGGGTGGCGGGCGTTCGTCACAGCGCCGGCCGTGAAGGTGCCTGTCACGGTGACTGTCAGCGGTCAGACGTTCGACGCTGTCACCGACAGAGGCGGGTTCATCGACCTCACTGTTCCGGTGGTGCTGCCACCGGGGTGGCACGAGATCGTCCTGGGAGTGCACGGCGACCGGCAGGCGCGGGCACGCATCTTCGTCCCGGACCCGGACGCGACGTTCGGCCTGGTCAGCGACATCGACGACACGGTGATCCTGACGATGCTCCCGCGTCCGCTGATCGCCGCCTGGAACACGTTCGTCCGCGACGAGCAGGCGCGACGCGTCGTACCGGGAATGGCAGGGCTGTACGACGAGTTGCTGGCGGATCACCCGGGCGCTCCGATGTTCTACCTGTCCACCGGGGCGTGGAACACCGCGCCGACACTGACCCGCTTCTTCGCCCGGCACGGGTACCCGCCGGGGCCGCTGCTGATGACGGACTGGGGACCTACGAACACCGGCTGGTTCCGTAGCGGGCAGGAGCACAAGCGGACGGCGCTACGCCGGCTGGCGCGCGAGTTCCCGAATGTGCGGTGGGTGCTGATCGGCGACGACGGCCAGCACGACCCCCAGCTGTACGGCGACTTCGCGCAATCGCACCCGGACCACGTGCTGGCGATCGGCATCCGTCAGCTGACTCCCGCGGAGCAGGTCCTGTCCCACGGCCTACCGGTGCCCAACGCGGACCCGGGCGCTCACGACCCGCACCGGCCGACAGCCGTGACGGTGCAGGGCCCGGACGGACATGCGCTGCGCGCACAGCTCCGGTCGGTGCTCACACGTCCTGAGACCACCTGAGCTCGAGCTGCGCCGCGTACGGGACACTGGTACTGACCGACGTACTCGAGGAGAGAACTAGTGACCGAACGCCGCACTCAGGTGCTTGACGACCTGGAGAGCCGTGGCCTGATCGCCCACTCCACCGATCCGGACGCCCTCCGGGCCTCGATGGCAGCAGGACCGATCACCTCGTATGTCGGTTTCGACCCCACCGCGCCCAGCCTGCACATGGGGAACCTGCTGCAGCTGCTGACGCTGCGGCGGCTCCAGCTGGCCGGCCACAACCCGATCGGGCTCGTCGGTGGCGCCACAGGGCTGATCGGCGATCCCAAGGAGACCTCCGAGCGGGTGCTGAACCCGAAGGACGTCGTCCACGAGTGGGTCGAGCGGGTGCGCGGCCAGGTGGAGAAGTTCGTCGACTTCGACCCCTCGCTGCCGAACCCGGCCCGGATCGTCAACAACTACGACTGGACCAAGGACCTCAACACCCTCGACTTCCTCCGCGACATCGGGAAGCACTTCCCGGTGAACCGCATGCTCGGCCGCGAGGTGGTGAAGGCGCGGCTGGAGCAAGGGATCAGCTACACGGAGTTCAGCTACGTGCTGCTGCAGTCGCTGGACTTCCTGGAGCTGTACCGGCGGCACAACTGCACCCTGCAGACGGGTGGCAGCGACCAGTGGGGGAACCTGACGGCCGGCGTCGAGCTCATCCGCCGTACTGAAGCCGGCAAGGCGCACGCGCTGGCGACACCACTGGTGACGAAGGCCGACGGGACCAAGTTCGGCAAGACCGAGTCGGGGACTGTGTGGCTGGACCGGGAGCTGACGACGCCCTACGCGTTCTACCAGTTCTGGTTCAACGCCGACGACCGTGACGTGATGCAACTGGTGCGGTTCTACACGTTCCGTACGGCGGAGGAGATCGCCGCCCTCGAGCAGGCGACGCAAGAGCGGCCGCAGGCACGTGAAGCGCAGCGGGCGTTGGCGGAGGACGTGACGACCCTGGTGCACGGAGCCGAGGAGACGCGGCGCGTGCAGGAGGCGTCGAAGGCGCTGTTCGGACAGGGGGAGTTGGGGTCGCTCGACGGCTCCACCCTGGTGGCAGCGCTCCGTGAAGCGCCACACGTGGAGCTGGGCGCCGGCGAACAGATGCCGACGTACGGCGACCTGCTGGTGAAGTCCGGACTGGTGGCGAGCAAGTCGGCCGCTCGACGGACAGTGGCCGAAGGTGGCGCGTACCTGAACAACGAGAAGGTCAAGGACGCGGAGTACGTACCGGCTGCCGACGACCTGCTGCCCGGTGGCGTGCTCGTTCTGCGCCGTGGGAAGCGTTCGTTCGCAGGGGTTCTGGCCTCGCCGGCTCAGCGCTGATCGGGTGCGGGTGGGAGTGGTCCGCACTCCCACATCCGGGTTGCCGAAGGCAAATTACAAGCCTGTGATTCAGCCCACCGGGGGCCGATTTGACCGGCCACCTGGGAGCCACGTAATGTTCTTCTTGTTGGAAGCGAGGCGCGGGACGCGAAAGCGGCCGGTCGCTCCAAAACCCCCAAAGGCTAGCGCAGCCGGAACGTGTCTTCGGACTCGGGTCGGCCAGCAAGACGCGGGCGGGGATCGAGAAAAACTGAGTCTTGACTCGGTGGATCTGATCCGGTAGAGTAACGCAGGTTGCCCCGGGAGCCTGGCTGCAAGGCCAAGCTGCGGTGTGCGTCCGATTCTTGAGAACTCAACAGCGTGCCGAAAGTCAATGCCGAAAGATGCATTAACCCTGTCCGCAGGCGTTGGATGACTTTTCCTGGCCCCCCGGGTTTTTCTGGTGTGGGTTGGGGTGGTTGTTTGTC
>DASXXB010000075.1:0-33190 GCA_036503355.1 Kribbella sp.
ATGGAACTCGGGGGCCGCCGGAAGAGCGGAGGGCACGCACATGCTCGAGCCTGACAACGTGGTGCATCTGACCGGAATCCTGGACGTCCGATCCGTAGGTGACGTCCGTCAAACCCTCAACCATCTGATCGACACCTCCACGGGCGACGTGATCGTCGACCTCGAGGAGGTCGATGCGGTCGACGCGACCGGTCTCGGCCTGCTGGTCGCCACCCACCGCCGTACCCAGGTCCTCGGCCGCCAACTGGTCCTCTGGCACCCGATGCCGTCGGTGATCAGAATCCTCGCCGTCACCCGCCTGCACCGGGTCCTGAACGTGGAACGCACCCCCCTGCCGATGAGCGCCTGACTGTGACGTAGCCCCCTCGTGACACCAGTCACGAGAGGGCGACTCACAAAGGAACACAGTCTTACTCTCGGGTACATGGATCGACCCTGGGTGATGCGGACCTACGCGGGGCACTCCTCCGCGGCCGAGTCCAACGCGTTGTTCCGGCGGAACCTCGCGAAGGGCCAGACCGGGCTGTCGGTCGCCTTCGACCTGCCGACCCAGACCGGGTACGACGCGGATCATCCGCTGGCCAAGGGCGAGGTCGGCAAGGTCGGCGTACCGGTCGCGCATCTCGGCGACGTCCGGGCGTTGTTCGACCAGATCCCGCTCGCGCAGATGAACACGTCTATGACGATCAACGCCACCGCGATGTGGCTGCTCGCGCTCTACCAGGTCGCCGCGCAGGAGCAGGGTGCGCTACCGCACGAGCTGACCGGTACGACGCAGAACGACATCGTCAAGGAGTACCTGTCGCGCGGGACGTACGCGTTCCCGCCGGACGCGTCGCTGCGGCTGACGACCGACGTGATCGCCTACACGGTCGCGAACATGCCGAAGTGGAACCCGATCAACATCTGCAGCTACCACCTGCAGGAGGCCGGCGCGACGCCCGTCCAGGAGCTCGCGTTCGCGCTGTCGACCGCGATCGCCGTGCTGGACCGGGTCCGCGACGGAGGCCAGGTCCCGCCGGAGCGGTTCGGGGACGTCGTACAGCGGATCTCGTTCTTCGTGAACGCCGGTGTGCGGTTCATCGAGGAGACGTGCAAGATGCGCGCGTTCGTCCGGCTCTGGGACGAGCTGACGGCGCAGCGGTACGGCGTGACGGACGCCAAGGCCCGCCGGCTGCGGTACGGCGTGCAGGTGAACTCGCTCGGCCTGACCGAGGCGCAGCCGGAGAACAACGTGCAGCGGATCGTTCTCGAGATGCTCGGCGTGACGCTGTCGAAGAACGCGCGGGCCCGGGCCGTCCAGCTGCCGGCGTGGAACGAGGCCCTCGGGCTGCCGCGGCCGTGGGACCAGCAGTGGTCGCTGCGCATGCAGCAGGTGCTGGCGTACGAGTCCGACCTGCTCGAGTACGACGACATCTTCGACGGCTCGCACGTGATCGAGGCGAAGGTCGACGAGCTGGTCGCGGGTGCGCGCGAGGAGATCGACCGGGTGCAGGCGATGGGCGGTGCGGTCGCCGCGGTCGAGAGCGGTTACCTGAAACAGGCGCTGGTCGCGTCGCACGCCGAACGCCGGCAGCGGATCGAGTCCGGCGAGCAGGTCGTGGTCGGCGTGAACAAGTTCGAGAACACCGAGCCGTCGCCGCTGACCGCCGACCTCGACACCGCCATCCAGACCGTCGACCCGGCGGCGGAGGCCGCCGCGCTGACGTCCCTGGAGACCTGGCGCCGCGAACGCGACGAGCCGGCGGTCGAGGCCGCGCTGGCGAAGCTGCGGGCCGCCGCGAAGACATCGGACAACCTGATGCCCGTCACGCTCGAGTGCGCCCGCGCCGGCGTGACCACGGGGGAGTGGGCCGGCGTACTGCGGGAGATGTACGGCGAGTACCGCGCGCCGACGGGAGTCTCGGGGTCCGTCGGCGTGTCGGCGGGCGGCTCGCAGATCGCCGCCGTACGGGAGAAGGTCAAAGCGACGTCGGCCGAGCTGGGCGGACGGCTGCGCCTCCTGGTCGGCAAGCCTGGCCTGGACGGGCACTCGAACGGCGCCGAGCAGGTCGCGGTGCGCGCCCGGGACGTCGGCTTCGAGGTCGTCTACCAGGGGATCCGGCTCACGCCCGAGCAGATCGTCGCGGCCGCGGTCGCCGAGGACGTGCACTGCGTCGGCCTGTCGATCCTGTCGGGTTCCCACATGGAGCTGGTCCCGCAGGTCGTCGAGGGTCTGCGCGAAGCCGGTCTCGAGGACGTCCCGGTCGTCGTCGGCGGCATCGTGCCCGAGGCCGACGCCACCGCACTCCGCAAGGCCGGTGTCGCCGCGATCTACACCCCGAAGGACTACGACCTGACCACCATGTTGGCCGACGTGGTCGACGTGATCAGGCACGCCAACAAGCTGTAGCGCGTGGTAGAAGAAGTACATGACGCAGACTCGCAGGCTGTCCAACGGAACCGAGATCCCGGTGTTCGGACTCGGGGTCTGGCAGGTGAACGACGGGCTCGAGTGTGAGCGGGCCGTGCACTGGGCGCTCGAGGCCGGGTACCGGCTGATCGACACCGCGCAGGCCTACCGCAACGAGGCCAGCGTCGGGAAGGCGATCCGCGAGAGCGGCGTACCGCGGGACGAGATCTTCCTGACCACCAAGTTCTACCCCGGCGGCAAGGATGCGCGGGTCGAGGCGGAGAAGAGCCTCGAGCGGCTCGGCACCGACTACCTCGACCTGTATTTGATCCACTGGCCGCAGGGCGGGCCGACCTGGGCCTGGCCGGCGATGGAGGCCGCGGTCGACGCCGGCCTCACCAAGGGCATCGGCATCTCGAACTTCAGCGCCGGCGAGCTGGCCGAGCTCGGCAAGATCGCCCGGATCCAGCCGGTCGCGAACCAGGTCCAGTTCAGCCCCTTCGAGTACCGCGCGGGCCTCGTGGACGCCTGCGAGGCGGCCGACGTCGTCGTCCAGGCGTACAGCCCGCTCGGCACCGGCCGGCATCTGGACGACCCGGTGGTCAGCCGGATCGCCGCGGCCACCGGCCACACGCCGGCTCAGGTGCTGATCCGCTGGGCGATCCAGAAGGGCCTGTCGGTGATCCCGAAGTCCATCCACCAGGACCGGATCGTCGAGAACTTCACGGTCTTCGACTTCGAGCTCGACGACGCCGCGATGGCCGACCTGGACGGGCTCGACACGACCGGGCGGACCGCGGACGCACTCTCCCAGAGTGGCAAGTGGTGGTCGTAACAGCATGATCCAGGACGTACTGCGCGAGCCTGCGAAGGCCGCGATCTTCCTGGTGGTCGACGTACGTCCCGGATCCGAGGACACCGCGCGGGACCTGCTGGCAGACCTCGCCGGTCTGACCCGCGCGGTGGGGTTCCGCGCCCCCGACGACCAGCTGAGCTGCGTGGCCGGGATCGGCGCGGCGATGTGGAGCCGGCTCTACCAGGCTCCGGCACCGCGCGGCCTGCACCCGTTCCGCGGACTGTCCGGCGCCCGGCACACCGCCCCGGCGACGCACGGAGACTTGCTGTTCCATCTGCGCGCCCGCCGGCTCGACCTGTGCTTCGAGCTGGCCCGTCAGCTGATGCGGCGGCTCGCCGGGCACGTGCGCGTGCTGGACGAGGTACAGGGCTTCAAGTACTTCGACGAGCGCGACCTGCTCGGTTTCGTCGACGGCACCGAGAACCCGGCGGGTGCCCGCGCGGTGGCCGCGGTCACGGTCGGCGCCGAGGATCCGGCGTACACCGGCGGCAGCTACGTGATCGTCCAGAAGTACCTGCACGACCTCGACGCCTGGCAGGCGCTGCCGGTCGCCGAACAGGAGCGGGTGATCGGCCGGCGCAAGCTCGACGACATCGAGTTGGCCGACCAGCCCGCGAACTCGCACGTCGCGGCGACCACGATCGTCGACGCCGACGGCACCGAGCGGCAGATCGTCCGGGAGAACATGGCCTTCGGCTCACCGGGCGCCGCCGAGTTCGGCACCTATTTCATCGGGTACGCCGGGACGCCGGACGTGATCGAGCGGATGCTGCACCGGATGTTCGTGGGCGAGCCTCCCGGGAACCACGACCGGATCCTGGACTTCTCGACCGCGGTCACCGGCAGCCTGTTCTTCATGCCGACCGCGGAGTTCCTCGAAGACCCCGCACCCGCCGCCGCCCGGCCGGCCACGACAGCCACCATCACGACCGCCACCACCACGACCGCCACCGACACGACCGACGGATCGCTGGGCATCGGCAGCCTGCGAGGCGTCCCCGCATCGCGCGACCTGCACCGAAGGAGCCGTACATGACGAACAACCTGCACCGCGAGCTGGCCCCGGTCTCGGACGCCGCCTGGGCCGAGATCGAACAAGAGGCCCGACGGACCTTCACCCGTGACATCGCAGGCCGCCGGGTGGTCGACCTGGTCGGCCCGGCCGGTCCCGGCCTGTCCGCGGTCGGCACCGGCCACACCCAAGCGGTCCAGGCCCTGAAGACGTCACTGGGCGAGGGCGTGCAGGCACTGCGCCGCGAGTCGCAGCCGATCATCGAACTGCGGGTCCCGTTCACCGTGTCGCGGCAGGCCGTCGACGACGTCGAGCGCGGCGCGAAGGACTCCGACTGGCAACCGGTCAAGGACGCGGCCAAGCAGATCGCCTACGCCGAGGACCACCTGGTCTTCCATGGCTCCGAGGCCGCCGGCATCCTCGGCCTCGCCCCGAGCACCTCCAACGACGTACTCCCGCTGCCGGCCGAGGCACGCGACCTCCCCGACACCGTCGCCCAGGCACTCCGCGCGCTGCGGCTGGCCGGCGTCAACGGCCCGTACAGCCTGCTGCTGTCCGCCGACGCCTACACCGCCGTCGCCGAGACCACCGACCACGGCTACCCGATCCGCGACCACCTCGCCCGGCTGATCGGCGACGGCGAAATCATCTGGGCACCCGCACTCGAAGGCGCGCTGCTCGTGTCCACGCGCGGCGGCGACTACGAACTGCACCTCGGCCAGGACCTGTCCATCGGGTACCTGTCCCACACCGCCGACACCGTCCAGCTCTACCTGCAGGAATCCCTGACCTTCCTGGCGCTCACCGCAGAGTCCAGCGTCGTACTGCGCCCCTGATCAGTTCGGGCCGTAGTTCCAGAAGGATGCCCGGCGGCAGGTCTTCGGGTCCGGATGCGGGTTGTCGGACATCCAGGCGACCAGCTTGCCGTTCGGGTCGAGGTAGCACGCGTTGCTCCGGGCCCGGTACTCGCCGTCGGTCTGCGGGCTGGTGTACACCAGCTTGCCCGCGGCGTCGTACCCGCGCACGACGTACGCGCTGCGGGTCTCGTCGGTGCGCGGTCCACGAATCCGTACGTACGGCGTCGCGGAGTAGTAGTACCCGTTCCGCAGTACCGCCTCGACCGGCGCGTTGTTGCCGACGGCAATCGTGATGCGTTTGATCTGCGCCGCGTAGGCGCCGGCCCCGATCGACCGGGTCTCGATCGGCCGGTACAGAATCTGGTCAGTGCCCTGCCGCATCGCCTGCTTCAGGTTGCCCTCGGCATCAAAACCGCAGGTCGTCCACGCCCCCATCTGTTTGAGGACGACCCAGGACGTGGTGTACGCGTCGGCCGGCGGGTTGGTGAACCCGAACCCGTCCAGGACCTGGTACTTCGTGTTCTGCTCGCGGGCCGGCTCCGGCACCCGCAGGTGCTCCGAGCAGGCCTTGGCGAACCGGGCCTTGTCCGCATCGCTGAGCGGTGCGACTGCTTGAGACCCACGGGCTGCCTGCGCCGCCTGCGTCCTCTGGGCCGCCGGGGCCTGTCCCTGTCCCTGTCCCTGTCCCTGTCCGTTCCCGCCGCGCAGTGCCGGTACGCCGACCGCGAGGCCCGCGGTGACGGTGACGACCGCCGCGGCGGCCAGCAGCGGTACGACGTGGTTGTGGGGTTTGCGGTCCGCCTCGTGCGCGACGATCGCGGTCAGTTCGGCGCGCTGGCGCTCGCGGGTTTCCGGGCGGAGGTCTGGTGGTGAGGTGATCATGCCGGTGACTCCTGAGGAGAAGAAAGGTTCAGCTCGCGCAGGTGCTTGCGGGCGCGCGACAGCCGGGACTTGACGGTGCCGAGCGGTACGTCGAGGGCGACCGCGGCCGCCTGCTGGTCCAGGCCGGCCCAGATGCAGAGTTCGACGATCTCGCGTTCGTGCTTCGGGAGGCGTTTCAGCGACGCCCTGGCCTGCTGGATCCGCTGGTCGTCGTCGAGGCGGCCCGCGACCTCGTCGGCGTGGTCGCGGACGGTGCCGACCAGCGCCTGTGCCGCCGCCACTGCCTTGCGGTACCTGAGCTTGGCGCGCCACTCGTTGCGGACCGTGTAGTCGGCGGCGCGGAGCAGCCAGGGGAGCGCGGAGTTACGGTCGAGGACGACGTCCGCGCGGCGCCGCCACGCGTGCAGGAACACTGTGGACGTGAGGTCCTCGGCGTCGCTCCACGAACCGGTCCGCCGGTACAGGAACGCGTAGATCGCCTGAGCGTGCCGGTCGTACAGCTGCCCGAACGCCTCCGAGTCGCCGTCCGTGGCACGCTCCCACAGCACCCCGTCGGACACCACTCCCGACACCACTCCTGACGCCACTCCCGACGCAGCCGGCACAACCCCGTCCTGCACGGCCTGGGTCCCGCTCGCCATACACCCTCCGATCTCGCCCGACACCCCTCTCGTGTCGAGCCCGCCCGAAAGGTTCCCGGCTCATTGTGAGCCGTCGTCGCCGCTGTAGCGCAGCAGGGTGGGGGTCCACAGGGCGAGGGCGATCACGGCGGTGACGAGCAGGATGGCGCTGACGAAGGTGGTGATGCCGACGCCGTACTGCTCCGCGAAGGCGCCGAGGGCGAGGGCGGCGAACGGCATGATGCCGATTGCGAGTTCCTGGACGCCGAGCGCCCGGCCGTGCAGCGACTCGTCGGTGGTCATGATCAGCAGGGTGGTCTGCAGTACGCCGAAGGCCGCGCTCATCACGCCGATCCCGGCCATCAGCACGAACGACACGACGACCGTGTGGGACAGCGCGAACAGCGCCCACAGGCTGCCCCAGATCGCCGTACCGACCACGAACAGGCCGCCCTTGAAGCGGAAGTCGCCGAGCCACGCGATCACCAGCGATCCGGTCAGGCCGCCGACGCCGGCGCAGGTCAGCATCCAGCCGAGACCGGCCGCGTCGAGTCCGAGGGACTCCTGCGCGAACACCGGCATGAAGGACTGCGCGACCGGCCACAGCATCGTGTTCGCGGCCAGCGTGACCAGCAGCACCGTCGACGCCAGGCGATTCCGGGCGAGTTCGCGGAGGCCGCTGGTGACCATCCGGATCGCCGACCCGGCGTGTGCGCCGGCCACCCGGCCGTACGCACGCAGCGGCAGCAGGGTCACCAGCGAGATGGCATACCAGAACGTCGACACCCACAGCGCGGCCGGCGCACCGAGGCCGGTGATCATCAGTCCGCCGAGTGCGGGTCCGATCACCTGCGTCATGTTGAGCGCCATCGAGTTCAGCGCGTTCGCGTTGCTGAGGTTCTGCCGGCCGACCAGGTCCATGACCAGCGATGCACGGGCCGGCTGCGACGGCGACTGGGCGAGCCCGATCGCCAGCCCGCCGACGACCAGCACCCAGTACGACGCCTTGCCGAGCGACGCCAGCGTGGCGACGACGCTGACCGCGACGAGCGCCCAGGACGCTGCGATGATCAGCAGCCGCACCCGGTTGTGCCGGTCCGCGAACGCACCCGCGAACGGCCCGAGCAGCAGTGGAGCCAGCCGTACGGCGGTGAACACCGCGACCAGGAAGTCCGAGTGCGTGGTCTCGTACGCGAGCCACCCGAGCACGAGCGTCTGCGTCCAGACTCCGCCGAAGAAGAACAGGTTCGAGAACCAGAACAGCCGGAACGCGCGGTTGTCGCGCAACGAGCCCAAGGTGCGCCCGACGACAGTGGCGGTACTCACATCAGGAGTTCGCCGTCGCGGACGGCGACCTGCCCACCGGCGATGACGACTTCACGACGCGGCGCGCGCACCAGCACGTCCGGGGCGTTCTCGGCGTCCAGCAGCACGATGTCCGCACGCGCGCCAGGGGTGAGGCCATGGTTCTCACGGTGCACGAACGAGCCGCCGTACGTCGTCGCGAGCTCGACCGCGTACGTCAGGTCCTCGTCGGTGCGCAGCCCGTGCAGCCGGGCGAATCCGCGCGCGACCTGCAGCAGATCGCCATCGCCGTACGGCGACCACAGGTCGCGGATGCCGTCGGTACCGAGGCCGATCGGGACGCCCGCGGCCCGCATCTCCCGGAACGGCAACGGCGCCGAGGTGGGCGGTGCGACCGTCGTCCAGGAGATCCCGGCCTCGCCGAGCTGCTCGACCAGTTCCGTACGCCGCGCCGGGGCGAGCTCGCCGAGCGCGAAGCCGTGCGACACGTTCACCTTGCCGTGCAGACCGGCCTGCAGCGTGCGCTCGGCGATCAGCTCGTACTGGAACGCGCCGAGGTCACCGCGGTCGTGCAGGTGGATGTCGATCCCGACGCCGCGGCGGACCGCGATCTCGAACAACGCGTCCAGCTGGCCGACCGGGTCGCGGTCGATCGACGCCGGGTCCAGTCCACCGATGCTGGTCGCACCTTCGGCCGCGGCCTTGTCGAGCAGGTCGAGTACGCCGGGACGCCGCAGTACGCCGTCCTGCGGGAACGCGACGAGCTCCACGTCGACCGCGCCGTCCAGCTCGGCGGCGGCCTCGAGGACGTTGGCGATACCGCGCAGTCCGACGCCGAGGTCGACGTCGACATGGGTGCGCGTGGCCGTCGTACCGTGCCGGAGGAACTCGCGCAGCACCGCCTTCGCGCCGCTGACGCTCGGGATGCCGTACTTGTCCCGCTCCGCACGCTCGTGCGCGATCCGGCCCTGCGTGGTCGGCTGCCCGCCGTACGACACCCAGGGCTGACCCCACCAGCTCTTGTCGACGTGCGCGTGCGCGTTCACGAACCCGGGCAGGGCCAGCAGTCCACGCCCCTCGATCCGCTCGTCCGCGGTGCCATCGCTCCCGGCGGGGGAGAGGTCCGAGATGACACCGTCGACGATCGTGACGTCGACCGCGGCGCCGCCCCAAGGGCGTACGTCAGCGAGTAGCAAGGAGGTCATGCTCAGAATGGTATACCAAAGCTGCGAGTGTGGTCAGCGGCGGAGGCTCCGGAGTAGCTGCTGTGCTTGTGCAAGGTGTTCGCCGGCCAGTTGTCCGGCGAGGTCCACGTCGCGGTTCGCGATGGCGGTGCAGAGCTCGCGGTGTTGCTGGGCGACGCCGAGCAGGTCGTCGTGCTGGGTGAGCAGCCAGCGGATCCGGCTGCGGAGCGGGCGTTCGATCTCGAGGAGCAGGTCGTTCGACGCCAGCTCGGTCACCTGCTCGTGGAAGTCCGCCGCCTTCCTCCGGGCGAGGACGGCGTTCCCCGCCTTCGCCGCCTCGCAGTGTTCGTCGAGCGTTGCCTGCAGGCGTTCCAGCCCCTCGCGGGTCCGCCGTTCCGCCGCCAGCCGGAAGGTCAACGGCTCGAACGCCGTCCGTACCTCCAGCAGGTCCGCGATGTCGGAGTCGGTGAACGTCCGCACCACCGCCCACGATCGCGGCCGCAGCGTCACCAGCCCCTCGCCGACCAGCGCCTTCAGTGCCTCCCGCACCGGCACCCGGCTGACGTCCAGGGCGGTCGCCAGTTCGCGCTCGACGAGCCGCTCACCGGGTGCGCGGACGCCGTCGAGGATCTCGTCGCGCAACCGCCGCGTCACGCGCTCGGTCTCGGACTCCCGAGTGTCCACCGCACACCTCCGGCCAGATTTGGCATACCATTATCCACAACCGGCGAGTCAGGGTTCGAGCAGGCCGGCGCGGATCGCGTACCGGGTCAGGTCCAGGCGGTCCCGGAGGCCGAGTTTCTGCAGGATGTTCGAGCGGTGCCGTTCGACCGTCTTCACGCTGATCGTGAGCAGCTCGGCGATCTCCTTCGACGAGTTGCCCTCGGCAACCAGCTTGAGGACCTCCTCCTCGCGGACGGTGAGGATCTGCTGCGGCAGGTCGGCTCCTTGCCGGATCCGGTCCAGGTAGCTGCGCACCAGCCGCGTCATCGCGCCCGGGTACAGGAACGGCTCGCCGCGCATCGTCGCCCGGCAGGCCTCGACCAGGTCCCGGTCGAGGACCGACTTGAGCACGTACCCGGACGCACCGGCCTTCAGCGCCTGGAAGAAGTACTGCTCGTTGTCGTACATCGTCAGCATCAGCACCCGCACGTCCGGCGCCACCACCGACAGCTCCCGCGCCGCCTGCAGCCCGGTCAGCCGCGGCATCGCGATGTCGAGGATCGCCAGGTCCACCTGCTCCCGCCGGCAGATCGCGACCGCCTCGCTCCCGTCCGAAGCCTCCGCCACCACCTCGAGATCCGGCTCCGCGTCAAGGATCAGCCGGACCCCGCGCCGGACCAGCGCATGATCGTCAGCGAGCAGGATCCGCGTCACAGCCCGTCACCGCCAACCGCTCGGTTGGACGGAACCGTCAGCACGACTGCGGCTCCGCCGGACGAGTCGTCCTGGAGTTCCAGGGACGCGCCGATCAGGAGCGCACGCTCGCGCATCCCGCGGATACCGGCGCCTTCGTGGGCCTGACCCATCCCGCGCCCGTCGTCCGCGATCCGCAGTACGACCGAAGCCCCCGCCTGCGCCAGCGACAGGTCGATCCGGGTGGCTCCGGCGTGCCGCGCGACGTTCGTGAGGCTCTCCTGCGCCACCCGGTAGAGCACCAGCTCGGCCTGCTCGTCCAGTTGCAGCCCGCTGTCGAACCGCCGGCGGATCTCGAGCCCGGTGTGGTCCGAGATCTCGTCGGCGAGCGCGGTCAGCGCACTGGTCAGCCCGAGATCCTCCAGTACGCCAGGACGCAGCCGATGCGCGAGCCGCCGTACCTCGTCCAGACTCGCCCGCGCCGTCTCCTGCGCCTGCGCCAGCTCGTCCCGGAGCCCGTCGTCCGGCGCGCGATCGGCCGCCCGCTTCAGATCCATCAGCACCGCGGTCAGTGTCTGTCCCACCTCGTCGTGCAGTTCCCGCGCGATCCGGCGCCGCTCGGACTCCTGCGCCGACAGCGCCCGCGCCGCGCTGGTCGCCCGCTCCTGCTCCAACCGGTCGAGCATGTCGTTGAACGCCCGCAGCAGATCCGGTACGCCGCCGTGCCCGCGCACCGGCAGCCGCTGCCCGGGGCGCAGTACGTCGACCTTCGACATCTGGCGGTTCAACCGGGCCAGCGGGGCGAGACCGACCCGCAGCAGCGCCGCGTTGGCGACCAGCATCACGGCGAGACCACCGATCAGGACGACCGCTTCGGTGAGCAGGACCGGGACCGAGACGGTCACGGGCGCCCACAGGAGGAGGGCGGTCGCAGCGCCCAGTACGAGCGCGTTCAGGGCGAAGATCCGCCAGAACAACGACACCGTGAGCACGCTCCTTTCCAGATCGGCGATGCCGCCACTATGGCAGGCCGCGCGCATTCGTACCCGCGAAAGATGGGTGTTGGTCCCGATAGGAAACCGCCGCGGCACCGGTCATGGTGGGGGCATGAAGACCCAGATCCTGCAGCAACTCGAGCACGAGCGGAGTACCCGGCTGGCCCAGCTGAACGCAATGGAGGCCGACAAGCCGAACTCGAACGAGGACCTGGTGACGGCGCAGACGACCGCGATCCGCCTGGTCCTCAAGGAGATCGACGCGGCCGTCGAACGCGTTTCGGCCGGCACGTACGGCGTCTGCAGCGGCTGCAACGCCCACATCCCGGTCGGCCGCCTCGAGATCCTCCCGTACGTCCGGTACTGCGTCCGCTGCCAGCAACAGGCGATGTGAGGCCGTGACCACGAGGCAGGCCTTGCCGAGCCGCGGGCCCTCCGGAGGAGAGCTCGCCGTGCTGCGAGCGGCTCTGCTCGAGCAGCGGGCTTTCCGCACGGAGCAACTTGCCGGCATCCGCCGGCGGGAAGGTCAGCGCGGCGCGGCACAGGACGAGGTACAGGACCATCTCGCGGCGGCCGCGCGGGGCGTGCTTGCGGACGTCGAGGCCGCGCTGGATCGGATCCACACCGGGCACTACGGGCACTGCCGGGGGTGTCGCGGGCCGATCGAGCTGCCGCGACTGCGGATCTGCCCGCAGACGCTGTACTGCGGCGAATGCCACCGGCTGCAGGAAGCCGGCCGATGAGGCGCCGGCACAGCCTGGCGGTCGATCTTGGGAGCGCCCGGACCAGGGTGTGGACGCCGGCCGGACGGTTGGTCGTCGACACCAGGACCAGGCGTGGCCTGGTGTCGCGAGGGAAGGTGCTCGACCCGGACGGCTTGAGAACGCTGGTCGGCGCAGCCGTCGCCGGACCGGTTCGCCGTCCTCGCGTGCTCGACGCTGCGACCGCGGTCGTGACCACGCCGGTACTGTGCGACGACGCGCACCGGGACGACGTCCACGCGGTGCTGCACGGGCTCGGGATGACGACGGTCGTCATGATCGACGCCGTGAAGGCGGCGGCGTTCGGGGCCGGAGCGGATCTCACCGAACCGCTCCTGGTCATCGACCTCGGCGCCCAGTTGACCGAGGTCGCGCTGCTCGGCGGTGGCGCGGTCGTCGAGGCCCGTCGTACCGAATTCGGCCTGGAGGACGTCCGGACCGTCTCCCCGATCGTCGAGGTGGTTGGCGACTGGGTGCTCGACCTGCTCCGTGGCCCCCACGGTCCGCAGGTGGTCGACGCGCTGGACCGCGGCGTGCTCCTGGTCGGCGGCGGGGCGCTCCGCCCCGAGATCACCTACAAACTCGGCGACCGCCTCGGCGCCCCGGTCTGCCCCGCGCCCGCCCCTCACACCGCCGCGGTCCGCGGCGCCGCCACCGCGCTCGAGTCGACCTGCCGGCACCCTAGCTCGCCGACTGCTCCTTAGCTCGCCGACTTCTCCTTGATCAGGTCTTCGACGGCCTTCGGGATCGTGGTCTCGAAGTCGAGCAGCTTCGCCCAGGTCAGCGTGACCCTGATGACGGCCATCTCGTCGTACAGGCCCTTCACGCCGTCTGCCCACGCCGGGTACTGCTCGTCGGTCATCACCTTGTGGCCGGCGTGCAGGTAGCCCTTGGGTACGCCGGGGACGACCTCGACCTCGGCGGTGCCGCGCAGCAGCAGCACCTTGGGCGGGAACGCGTCGGTGTCGATGGTCAGCGCGACCTTCGGGTTCTTCTTCAGCGCCGCGACCTTGGCGGACTTCGGGACGGTCGCGATCACGATCTGCTCGCCCTCGACCCAGAACCCGATCGGGATCACCCGCGGGTCGCCGTCCAGGCCGTCATAGGCGAAACGGGCCGGCTCGGAGCCGTTCAGGAGCTGCTGGGCGTACGGCTTGGCGAGGATCTCGGCGATCTGCTGCTGGTTCATCTCGGTTTCCCATCTCCAGAGGTCGGTTCTCATCAGGGGGACGGAGCCGCCACGAGGTTCTCTACATCGATAGGTTGACGGATCGTGGAAAGTTTTGAGTTCGGCCCCGGCACGGTCGAGGTCGCCGACGACGGATCGGTTGCGCAGGTCCTGCATCCGGATGGGCGGCGGGTGCTGCTGGACGACGGCGCCGACGGTGCCGTGCACGACAGCCTGCACGCCTGGGGCAAGGGGTTCGTGATCACGAGTCACGGCGCGTTCCGGTTCGACGCCCCGGCGTACACCCGGTGGCGGAGTAGCGGCATCGACCTGCTGTACCAGTTCGGCGATCTCGAGCTGCGCGTCGGCCGCCGCTTCGGTACTCAGTGGACCGAGACGTATGAGCTCCGCAACGCCGGCGACACCCCGATCGAGCTCGGTTCGGTCGCGATCAGTACGCCGTACCGCGACGTCTACACGTCCAGCCGCGAGAGCTTGACCGGTGCTGTGCACGCGCATGTGTGGACCGGCGGCGCGGACGCCTGGGTCTGGGCGGTGCCGATGGACGGCAGCGGTCCGGGCCTCGGCCTGCAGTTGAAGGAGGGCGAGCTCTGGGCGTACTCCGTGGAGTCCCGGGAGCCCGGCACCGGCAGCAACATCCGCGGGCACCTCTACCTGCACGTCACCGACCACGCCCGCTCGCCGCACGCGATGGGCGGTCAGCCGGCGATCACGCTCGCGCCTGGTGCGACGTACCGCTGGACCTGGCAGCTGGCCTGGTACGACGACCTGCCCGCGTTCCACGCCGATCGCGAACCGCTGATCGACGCGCCGCGCCTGGCGACGGAGGTGGGGGAGACCCTCCAGCTCACCGGGGTGGCCGCTCCGAGCGAGGTGACCGCCGACGTACCGGGCATCCACTATGTCTCGTCCCTCGACGGGAGGTCGCGGATCGCCGCACTCTTCCACGAGTCGCTCCGGACGATCGCCGAGCGCCGGGTGCGGTTCGTCCTCGACCACCAACGGCGCCCCGAGCTGCCGGACAGTCGTAGGTACGCCTTCGTGCCGTACGACAACGACAGCGGTCTCACCGTGCTGTCGGGCGCCTGGCGGGACTGGTCCGACGCCCGCGAGCGCGTCGGCATGGCCCTTCTCCTGCAGGAGGTCCGCGACCGCGGCTGGGGCGATCGCGCGGAGCTGGACGAGGCGCTGGCGGGGTACGAGCAGTTCGTCCGCGAGCACCTGCTCGACGCGGAGGGCACGATCCAGGACGACAGCATCCACCAGAACGCCGTACGGCTCTACAACTTCCCGTGGTTCGCGCGCTTCCTGCTCGGGCAGGGCGACCGCGACAGCGCCACGCGGATCCTCAACCGGTACTACGAACTCGGCGGCGACCACTTCCTCGCCTTCGACCTCGGCCCGCTGCTGAGCGAGCTGGGTCTGCACGACCAGCTGGTCCGCCACGCGCAGACCTTCATCTCCTATGGCGACGAGCTGCCGCCGCACGAGGTCAACTACGAGCAGTCGATGGTGGCGCCGCTGCTCGAGCTGCTGGTGGCGGCGTACCGGACCGGGAAGATCGACGGCGCCGAGCTGACGCGCCGCCTCCCGTGGCTGACCGCGTTCGCCGCAGATCAGCCCGACGCGCGGCTGCGGCACGTACCGATCCGGCACTGGGACGGGTACTGGTTCGGCCGGTTGCGGCTGTGGGGCGACGTCTTCCCGCACTACTGGTCCGCGCTCAGTGCCGTCGTGTACGCCGCCTGGCCGCGGGAACTGGTGTCGCCCGAGCAGGCCGATTGGCTCGACCGCGCCGAGGAGGCGATCCTGCGGGCGAACCTGGTCAACTTCGCCGCGGACGGGTCGGCGACCTGCGCGTTCGTGTACCCGAGCTCCGTCAACGGACAGCCCGCCCACATCGCCGACCCCCTCGCCAACGACCAGGACTGGGCCCTGGTCTACGCGCTGCGGAGGCTCAGCTGAGCAGCGCCGCGTTCTGACGCTCGAGCGACTTGACCGCGCTCGCCGCCCAGTTCGGGGCGAGCGTCGCCGACATCGGGTCGGGGAAGATCTCCTCGTCGCCGGCCGCGACGCCGTCGAAGATCGCCTGCGCGACCGACTCCGGAGAGGCCTTGGGTACTTGGAGGTCGCGGGACATCTCGGTGTCGGTCGGACCGGTCAGGACCGCGTGCACCCGGACGCCTTGCGGGGCGAGCAGTGCTCGCTGCGACTGGCTCAGCGAGAACGCGGCAGCCTTCGAGATCGAGTACGCCGGAATCATCGGCAGCGCTGCGAGCGCCGCCACGGACAGCATGTTGACGATGCTGCCCTTCGCCGCGATGAGCTGCGGCAGGAACGCGGTGGTGACGGCATGCGACCCGAACAGATTGACCGCCAGGTGCTGTTCGAGCACCGCCCGATCCCCGAGGTCGTCGGAAGCTGCCAGGCCCGCATTGTTGATCAGGACGTCTAGGGACTCGACGGTCTTCGCGGCCGCCTCGATCTGTGCGTCGTCGGTCACGTCCAGGTTCAGGTACGTCACCCGCGAATCCCGGTGGGTGAGGGCGACCCGGGTTCCGGCGTACACGTGTCCGGCGTCCCGGCGCAGCGCCTCCTCGACCAGTGCACGCCCGATGCCGCGGTTGCTGCCGGTGATCAGGACGGTCCGGTTCGCGATGGAATGCATGATGTTCTCCGTTCGGCTCTCCAGGTGGTTGCACAGTGGACAGACAAAGCCGTTCGCGAGAACTGGTCGGGGCCTGACCGATCAGTTCGGCGCCGCGCCGGTGTCACAACCGGTACCAGGACAATGACGACGGAGGTGTGCCGTGCCGGACGAACTGCTCCAGCGTGCGCGTGAAGGTGACCGCGAGGCGTTCGCGGCGCTGGTCGAGCCGTACCGCGGTGAGCTGCAACTGCACTGCTACCGGATGCTCGGGTCGCTGCAGGACGCCGAGGACGCGCTGCAGGAAACGTTGCTCTCGGCATGGATCGGTCTGGCCGGGTTCGAGGGCCGGTCGTCGATGCGCACCTGGCTGTACCGGATCACCACCAACCGGTGCCTGAACATCCTGCGATCCTCGTCGCGGCGGGCGGTGCCGGCGGTGCCGCTGCCGGTTCCGGCCCCGGAGCCGTCCCGATCGGGTGAGGTGCTGTGGCTGCAGCCCTATCCCGACGTACTGCTGGACGGTCTTCCCGATCGGTTGCCCGGCCCGGAGGCACGGTACGAGTCTCGCGAGGCGATCTCACTGGCGTTCGTCACCGCCGTACAGCTGCTGCCGCCGAACCAGCGCGCGGTGCTGCTGCTCCGCGACGTGCTGGGCTATCGCGCGAGCGAGACCGCGGAACTGCTCGGTCTCACCGAGGCCGCGGTCAACAGTGCGCTCGCGCGGGCCCGGGCGACGATCGGCGCCAAGGCCCTCGAGCGACCCGCACCGGCCGACGCGGACGAGCGGGCGCTGACGGACCGTTTCGTCGAGGCCTTCACCGCCCAGGACGTCGATGCGCTGGTCGCGTTGATGACGAGCGACGCGTGGGTGCGGATGCCGCCGCTGCCGTTCGAGTACCACGGCACCGAGGCCGCGCACCGGTTCTTCACGGCGCTGGTCTCGCATCCGCGGGAGATCGCCGCGATGGTGCCGGTTCGCGCGAACGGCCAGCCGGCCTGGGGTGAGTACGTCCGCGACCCGGTCGCCGGCGGCCTGCACCTGATCGGGGTACTGGTGATCGGCATCGCCGGCGACCGGATCCACGAGATCACGCACTTCGAGACCACGGTCGCGTCGTACTTCGGTCTGCCGCGGACCCTGTCAGAGGGCGAGCTTCGGAAGTAGGTCGCGCAGCTGGTCCATCAGGTAGGCGTGCAGGCTGGTCCCGTAGGAGATCCGGGTTGCGCCTGCCGCGGCGAGCTCGGGTGCGGTCGGTCCGCCTGGGGTGGCGTGGGCGTTGATCGGTCCGCCGACGCCTTCGGCCACCTGGTGGAGCTGGTCGACGGGCGCGAGGATCGGGTACACGCAGTCGGCGCCGGCGCGGCGGTACTCGCGTCCCCGCCGTACCGCTTCGCCGACCGCGTCCTCGGTACGCCGTACGAACGTGTCGACGCGGGCGTTGATCACGAGCTCGGCCCCCGCCACGGCACGGACCTCGGCCAGGTAGTCGGCCTGCTGCGCGACGTCGACCAGCGCGCCGCCGACCGAGTCCTCCAGGTTGCAGCCGACCGCGCCGGTCTCCAGCAACCGCTCCGCGAACTCCTTCGGTGCCAGGCCGTACCCGGCCTCCATGTCGGCCGTCACCGGTACGTCGACCGCGCGGGCGATCCGCGCCACGGCGGCGAACATCGTCGCCGCCGGGGTCAGCTGCCCGTCGTCGTACCCGAGAACACGGGCGACCGCCCCGCTGCTGGTGGCAACAGCGGGGAAGCCGGCGTCGGCGACCAGGCGCGCGCTCACCGGGTCCCAGGCGTTCGGAAGGACGAGCGGAGTGCCGCCGTGGTGCAGGGCCCTGAACAGTTCGGCACTCATGGCTTGTAGTGGCCGGGCTCCATGCGGCCGGTGACGCCGACACGGGTCCACATGTTGATCGTGATGATCAGCGCGATCAGCTGGGCCAGGTCCTTCTCGTCGAACGCCTGCGCCGCGACCTCGTACACGTCGTCCGGGACGTGGTCGACGCTGATCAGCGTGATCGCCTCGGCCAGCTGCAGCGCGGCCTTCTCCTGGTCGGTGTAGAACTTCTTCGCCTCACGCCACACCGGCAGCAGGGTGATCCGCTGCTGCTGCTCGTCGCCGTACTGCAGCAGGTCCAGGGAGTGCATGTCGGTGCAGTACGCGCACCCGTTGATCTGCGAGACCCGGATCCGCACCAGATGCGCGAGCTTCGGGTCGAGCCCTTCGTCGGACACCCTGTCGACCTCGATCAGCGCCTTGTAGAAGTCCGGAACCAGGTTGGCGAGCTTCACCCGCCGCGTTGTCGTTGTGCTCATGTCTCCAACCTAGAACCAGATCGGCCCAGGTGTATGGTCCACTTCTATGGTGGATCGAGGGGCCAATTCCGGTGGTGCGGATCTGCATCTGGAGCTCGGGGCGACCCGGGGGCGGGGCGAGTTGGTGCGGGCGTTGCACGAGTCGATTCGGAGTGGGCGGCTGGTGGCGGGGACGCGGTTGCCGTCGTCGCGGTCGCTCGCGAAGGACCTCGGGATCGCGCGGAACACGGTCGCGGACGCGTACGGGCAGCTGGTTGCGGAGGGCTGGCTGACGGCGCGCCAGGGGTCCGGCACGGTGGTGGCGCAGCGGGCCGCCGTACCGCCGGCGCCGGCGATTTCGTTGCCGGAAGCCCGTAGTTTCCGGTACGACCTGACGCCGGGCGCGCCGGATGTGGCGACGTTCCCGCGGACCGAGTGGCTGGCCGCGGCGCGGAAGGCGCTGACCGCGGCACCGAACGAGGCCTTCGGGCTGGGCGATCCGCGCGGCCGGATCGAGCTCCGGCGGGTGCTGGCCGACTATCTGGCGCGGGCACGCGGTGTGCGGGCCGATCCGGAGCGGATCCTGATCTGCTCCGGGTACGTGCAGGCGCTGAGCCTGCTCGGTGAGGTGGTCAAGACGCTCGGCGGTACGACGATCGCGGTCGAGGAGTTCGGGTACGGGCTGCACCGCGACGTGATCCGGGCCCGCGGGCTGTCGGTGGCCGCCGTACCGGTGGACGCGCTGGGTGCGCAGACTTCCGCGTTGACCGGGCAGGGCGTCCTGCTGACACCGGCGCACCAGATGCCGACAGGCGTGCCGCTGGCGCCGGACCGTCGTACGGCCGCCGTCGAATGGGCGCGTGAGTCCGGGGCGGTGCTGATCGAGGACGACTACGACGGCGAGTTCCGGTACGACCGGCAGGCGGTCGGTGCGTTGCAGGCGCTGGACCCGGAGCGGGTCGTCTACACCGGTACGGCGAGCAAGAGCCTCGCGCCGGGCCTGCGGCTCGCGTGGATGGTGTTGCCACAGAGACTGATCGAGCCCGTGGTCGCCGCGAAACGCACGGCCGACTTCCAGACCGCGACCCTCGAGCAGCTGGTCCTCGCGGAATTCATTGCCTCCGGCCACTATGACCGGCACGTACGCCGTTCCCGCCTGCACTACCGGCGCCGCCGCGACCGTCTCGTCGAACTGCTCGCCGTCCGCGCCCCCGGCGTCAGGGTGGCGGGCATCTCCGCCGGCCTGCATGTCCTGCTCGACGTCCAGGCCGACGCCGAGGACATCGTCACCCGGGCCGCCCGCCAGAGCCTCGGCCTCGCCACGCTCACGACGTACCACTTCGACCCCACCCCGGCCACCCGCCAAGCCGTGATCGTCGGCTACGGCACCCCACCGGACCACGCCTACCCCGGAGCCCTCGACCTCCTCTGCCAAGTGCTGGGCGTCTGAGAACTCAAGGCGCGGATGTCGTCGGGGCCGACCCGGCAGCACCCGCCGACGTACGTCGCACCCGCGGCAATCCAGCCCTGTGCGTAATCCGCTGGTCCGGTGCCGTCCCCGACCCACTGGCGGGTGGTCGCGTCCCACGACTCGCCGCGGTTGGGATACGCGACGGCAGGTTTGCCGGTGACGGCTACCGCGGTTCGTACGGCGGCCTCGACGTCCGTGGGTTTGCAGCAGTTGACACCGATCGCGATCACATGCGGAACGGCGGCGATGGCAAACGCCTCGGCGAGGGGCTGGCCGGCTCTGGTGTGGTCGCCTTCGATCGAGTACGAGAACCAGGCCGGGTAGTCGAGCTCGCTCAGGAGTTCTGCCAGGACTTCGGCTTCCTGGGCGTCGGGGATGGTTTCGACCGCGAGCAGGTCGGGTCCGGCCGCGGCGAGAAGTTCGAGGCGGGGGCCGTGGAAGTCGCGGAGGACCTGCGAGCTGACGCCGTACCGGCCGCGGTACTCCGAGCCGTCCGCGAGCATCGCGCCGTACGGACCGACGGACGCGGCGACCAACCGCCCGGGAGATTCGTCGCTCACCTCGCGGGCGATCCGGACACTGCTGGTGATCAGCCGCTCGGCCTCGCCGCGCTCAACACCTGCGCGTTCGAACCCGGCCACGCTCGCCTGGTAGCTGGCCGTGGTCGCGACCGTCGCCCCGGCCTCGTAGTACGTCCGGTGTACGGCGGCGATCTCGGACGGGTCGTCCCGCAACAGGCGGGCGGACCACAGCGCGTCGGACAGGTCGTGGCCGCGGTCCTCCAAGGCGTTCGACAGGCCGCCGTCGAGGATGACCAGCCGGTCAGATGCTGCGGACAAGTTCCAGCACCTCGTCGGCGCAGCCCCAGGAGAGCGTCACGCCGGAGCCGCCGTGGCCGTAGCAGTGGATGATCGGCTCGCCGGCGCGGGTACGGACGAGTTCGCAGCGGATCGCCGGACGGGCCGGCCGGAGGCCGACGCGTTGGCGGATGATCTTCGCCTTCCGGAGTTGCGGAACCAGTTCCGCGGCGCGTTCGAGGATGCCGGACGTCGTCGCCGGGTCAGGGGTGAGGTTCCAGTCGCCGGCCTGGCTGGTGCCGCCGACGACCACGTCGTGCTGCCGCGGAACGACATACGTCAGCTCCTCCGGTGAACGGTCTGCCAGCAACCATTCGGTCAGGCCGCACGGCTCGACCGTCAGCACCTGCCCGCGGACCGGCGTCACGGTCGGGTCGCTCGCGGTCAGTCGCGCGCCGAGCCCGGTGCAGTTCACGACCAGGTCGGCCCCGGTGGGCAGCGCGGACAGTGCCGCTCGGGTCAACGTGCCGCCCGCGGCCTCGAGTCGTTTCACCAGCGCGGGCAGGTACGCCGGCATGTCGATCAGCGGCGCCGTGAACGACCATCCGTCCTCGAACCCGGCGGGCGGTGACCCCACGCGGGCGAGATCCGGCAGTACGTCGGCCCACGGCGGGTCCGGCGTACGCTCGGTCAGGAATTCGCGCCCGTGCCGCAGCTCCACGGACGGCTCGAGCTCGGCCAGCTTGGCGAATTCGCCGTACGACGTGCGCGCCCAGCCGGCCACCCGGTCCTCGGGCGCCGACAGGTACGGGTACCAGATCGCGGCCGCCACCGACGAGGTCGTCTCCAACGGCAGGTCGCGGGCGAACACCGCCACGTCGTACCCACCCTCGGCGAGCCGGATGGCACAGCTCAGCCCGATCACGCCCGCACCCACCACGATCACGCGCATTCACACAGTGTTACGCACCCACCGGCCTCACGCCAGGCGGACCGCCAAGGAGTAGAAGCGGGTGATCTGGGTGGCGCCGTTGTTGTCGTCGGAGAGCAGGTAGAGCTGGCGGCGGCCGCCGGGGAGGTAGCCGCCGAGGGCGAGGGCCTCGACGTTGTCCAGCAGCGGATTCGGCTGCGGCTGCTTGGCGACCGCACCCGACGGCGGGCAGTTCACCAGGTCGAACAGCAGCTTCTTGTGCAGGAAGACCGACGACGGCGCGTCAGCCAGCGAGGCTTGGGCGGTCACGTCGACGGCTCGCCGCAGTGACACGGTGAACACCCGGATCGTGTTGCCGACGCCCGGCGTGAACGTCCGCTCCATCGTGACGAGCTCTGTCGGGCTGACCCAGCCCATGTCGTCGAGCGCGAGTCCCGCGTCCGGCTGGTACGCGTACTGCGCGACCGGGCGATACGAATGCCCCGGCAGACCGGCGTACCGGATGATGCGGTTTCGCGTGCGGCCGTCGGCGTCGGTGCCGTCCGGCGCGAGCGGTCCCTCCATCCCGGCGTACAGCGAGAGGCCGTCGCGGCTGACCGCGAGCGACTCGAAGGTCGCGTTGCTCGTGGCCTCGCCGGCCGGCGCGACCTGGAACCGGGACGGCACCGGCAGTTCGCCGATCTGCCGGCCGTCCGACAGCCGGAACCGCCGGATCGACGGCTCCCGCTCCGAGGTCGCGAGGATGGTCCGGTCGCCACGCTCGACGACGAGTCCCTCACCGTCGAAGTCGCTCCCGTTGTACGGCGTACCGTCGGGCCGGCGCAGGATCGTCATCCCGTCGACGACGACCGAGGTCGGCCGGCTGGTCACGCGCAGGTCGAACACCCGGGCCGGCGTCGTCCCGACGTTGTCCACCAGCGCGACCGCGCGGTGCGGGCTCGTCAGGTTGAGCGCCGACAGCCCCGCGACCGGTTGACCGGCGTACGTCGTCTTGTCGAGCGCGTCGCTGAACCCGAGGAATGTGGCGTCCGGCGAACACGCCGCACCACCATGCTGGTCCGGCTTGGCCGACGTGGCCGAGGCGGTCAGCGTCGTGGTGAGAGCGGTCAGGACAACTGCTGCGGCGAGCGGCTTGTGCCAACGCATTCCAGGCTCCTAGGAAAAGAGAGACGACAGCACCCATCGAAACCTACCGCGCCGAACAGCAGGTGAACTACTCGCTGACTCCGCGACTCAGCAGGACCATCGCGATGAACGTCCGGTACAGCCGCAGCGGATCATCATTGCGCAGGGCAACGACCTTGTCCTCGCGCCGCTCGACGCCGCGCAGCTCGCAGGCGAGCTCGGCGAACGCGCGGTTGTGGAACCGGACGGTCAGCTCGGCGGGCAGCGTGATGCTCGGCGGCCGGATGTCGCTCAGCCGGGCGAGCGCGCGCCGCGCACCGTCGTGGATCAGCTCCCGCGCACGCTCGGGGTGCACCGACAGCGCGGCGTTGTGCGAGACCGAGTCCTTCACCACGACCGACTCGATGTCCGGGCAGAACGGCTGTGCCTCGTCGATCGTCACCCGGTCACCGGAGATCAGGACCACGGGTACGTCGAAGGCGAGCGCGACCAGGGCGTTGATGCCGGCCTCGCCGGTGACGGTCCCGTTCAGCCGTACCTCGGCGATCGCCCGCGGGTTGTACGTGTGGTGCAGCACCGACCCGGTCGAGTTCGCGGAGCCGTGGTACGACACGAAGAACGCGGCGTCGAACGACTTGTCGAGGCCCTGCATCATGTACAGCGGCTTGTGCTTGCCGGACAGGTAGCTTGCGCGGCCGTGCAGGTCGTCGGGGCGCAGGTTCTGCATCGTCGAGTGCGAGTCGTTGACCAGGAACCCGGTCGCGCCCGCGGCCAGCGCACCGTCGATCGCGGCGTTCACCTCGGCCTGCAGCTGACCGCGGTAGTACTCGTACTCCGTGGCCGGTCCGCGAGCCTGGCTCCAGTCGACGACGCCCGCCGTACCTTCCATGTCCGTGGACAAGTAGACCTTCATCACCGCACCATACAAGGCCGCTTCGGGTCGAACTCCCAGTCCTCGATCAGGTATTGCATCGCGATCGCGTCGTCGCGCGCGCCGAGGCCGTGCTCCAGATACAGCTCGTGCGCGGCGGCCAGGGCGTCGCGGTCGAGTTCGATGCCGAGTCCGGGCGCCGTGGGTACGGCGATCTCGCCGCCGGTGATCCGCAACGGGTCCGTCGTCAGCGCCTGCCCGTCCTGCCAGATCCAGTGCGTGTCGAGCGCGGTGATCTCGCCCGGCGCGGCCGCGCCGACGTGGGTGAACATCGCCAGCGAGATGTCGAAGTGGTTGTTGGAGTGCGAACCCCAGGTCAGCCCGAAGTCGTGGCACAACTGCGCGACCCGGACCGATCCGGCCATCGTCCAGAAGTGCGGGTCGGCCAGCGGGATGTCGACCGCGTCCGTGCGGATCGCCTGCGCGAGTTCCCGCCAGTCGGTCGCGATCATGTTGGTCGCCGTCCGCAAGCCGGTACGCCGCTTGAACTCGGCCATCGTCTCGCGCCCGGAGAACCTGCCCTCGGCCCCGCACGGATCCTCGACATAGGCGAGTACGTCGTCCAACCCGCCGCACACGGCCACCGCTTCCCGCAACAACCAGGCCCCGTTCGGATCGACCGTGATGCGCGCGGACGGAAAGCGTTCGTGCAACGCCCGTACGGCGTCGATCTCCACGTGCGGGTCGAACACGCCGCCCTTCAACTTGAAGTCCACGAACCCGTATTTCTCCTGGGCGGCCACCGCCAACTCCACCACCGCATCGGCTGTCAGCGCAGGCTGCCGCCGAAGCCGCTCCCACGCGTCCGCACCGTCGTCCACCCGGTAGGGCAGCTCCGTCCGTCCCACATCACCGATGTAGAACAGATAACCCAGGACCGGTACCGCGGTGCGTTGCTGTCCTTCTCCGAGCAGCGCGGCGACGGGTACTTCGAGGTGCTGACCCAGGAGGTCGAGGAGCGCGGACTCCAAACCGGTCACCGCATGAACCGTCGTGCGGAGGTCGAACGTCTGTAGTCCGCGGCCCCCACTGTCGCGGCCTTCGAAGGTTCTGGTGATGGTGTGGAGCAAGGTCCGGTAGTCGGCCAGGGGCTGGCCTGTGAGGAGCGGGGCTGCGTCGCGGATGGTCTGTGCGATCTTCTCCCCACCCGGGACCTCGCCCAGACCGACGTTGCCGGTACTGTCGGTGATGATCACGACGTTGCGGGTGAAGAACGGGCCGTGCGCACCGCTCAGGTTCAACAGCATGCTGTCGTGGCCGGCGACCGGCACGACCTCCACCGAGGCAACGGTAGGCGTCATTTCACCTTCCCGATCAGCTCGCTCAGGCTCGCCACCTCGTCCGCGGTGAGGTCCTGCAGCGGCGGCCGCACCGGCCCCGCGTTCCGGCCGATCGCGTTCACGCCGGCCTTGACGATCGACACGGCGTACCCCTTGGTCCGGTCACGGATGTCCAGGTACGGCAGCACGAACTCGTTCAGCTTCCGGTACACCGCCGCCCGGTCCTGCGCGATCACGTCCTCGTAGAACCCCAGCGCGAACTCCGGTACGAAGTTGAAGATCGCGGACGAGTACGTGCTGTACCCGAGCTGCAGCAGGGGCAGCGCGAACGTCTCCGCCGTCGGCAGCCCGCCGACGTACGTGAGCCGCTCACCGACCAGCGCGTACGTCCGGGTCATCTGCTCGACGTTCCCGACGCCGTCCTTCAGGCACACCAGGTTCGGGTTCCGGTCCGCGAGCTCGGCGACCGACACGTCGGTGAGGATCGCGTTCGCGCGGCTGTAGACCGTCACCCCGAGGTTCGTACTGCGGCAGACCGCCGACACGTGCTCGATCAAACCACGCTGACCCGCCTCCGTCAGGTACGGCGGGAACAGCAGGATCCCGTCCGCGCCGGCCGCTTCCGCCGTCCGTGCTCCCTCGATCGCCGCCGCGGTCCCACCGGTCGCGGGCGCGATCACCGGGACCCGGCCGTTCACCTCGGACACAGCGGTCCGTACGACGGTGTCGATCTCGGTCGGCGTCAGCGAGAAGCCCTCGCCGGTCCCGCCCGCGGCGAACAGGCCCGCGACGTCGTACTGGCTGAGCCACGACAGGTGCTCGCGGTACGCCGCCTCGTGGAAGCTGAGGTCGGCGTGGAAGGCGGTCACAGGGAACGAGAGCAGCCCGGTCTTGAGCTGCGCAGCCAGCTCGGCGGGGGAGTAGTGGGTCACGCAGGTCAGCGTAGGAACGACGGTGAATACCTGTCCAAGATCCTTTTTGGATCTACTGATGCTCTGAGAGCATCGTGAGGACCCGCCGCAGGACCGGGCTGGTCGTGTCCCGTCGCCAGATCGCGTGCAGCTCGACGAGATCGCCCGGCCCGTCCAGGTCGCAGTACCTCACGCCCTCGACGCCGAGGTGTCGCGCCGACGCCGGGACGAGCGCGACCCCGCGACCGGCAGCGACGAGCAGGATCACAGTGAGGATCTGCTGCACCCGCTGCTCGATCCGTGGATGTGAGTCGGCGAGGAACCGGACGGTGAGCTCGTGGAAGTACCGGGCCTGCGTCGGCGAGTAGCTGATCACCTGCTCGCCGGCGAAGTCCGCGGCGGTCAGCGGCCGGCCGAGCGTCCCGAGCCGATGGTTGCCGGGGACAACAGCACACAACGGCTCGCGGAAGACGACCCGCGTATCCAGTACGTCGAGGTCGAACGGCGGCCGGCCCAGCCCGAGATCCAGCTCGCCGCGCAGCAGCCCGTCGATCTGCGCCGGCGTGACCCGCTCGTGCAGGATCACGTCCACGTCCGGCAGCTCCTCGGACAGCCGGCGCAGCAGCGGCCCCAGCGTGCGGATCGCCGACGTCGCGGTGAACCCGAGCCGCAAGGTGCCTGCCGCACCCTGATCCACCCGTCGGGCGAGGTCGCCTGCGGTCTCGACCAGGGCCAGCAACCGGCGCGCCTCGATGAGGAACGCGCGCCCGGCCTCGGTCAGTTCGACCTTGCGGTTGTCGCGTTCGAGCAGCCGCGCGCCGACGGCCCGCTCCAGCTTCTGCACCTGGCGGCTCAACGGCGGCTGGGTCATGTTCAGCCGGTCCGCAGCCCGGCCGAAGTGCAGCTCCTCGGCGACGGCGACGAACGCGCTCAGCTGGTCGAGCGAAAACATGATTCCCGACATGATGCCGGAAAGGTATCACTCGATGCCACATCGGCCTTGGACACGCATGATCGGGCGTCCCTACGTTTACGCAATCGAGCCCCGGAGGAGGGATTTCCGATGGTCTTCAAGCTCAACCGCCGCGTCCTGGTGACGGCGGTCAGTGCAACGGTGATGTTGGCAGGCTGCGGTGGGGTGAAGACGACCTCCACCGGCGGCAAGGGTGACTTCCCGACCGGCAACATCCAGATGAGCGTCGGTGCCTCGCCTGGCGGCAGCACCGACCTGATCACCCGGGCGCTCGCCGAGGGCATCGGCAAGGACCTCGGCGTCTCGGTGCCGGTGATCAACAAGCCCGGCGCGAACGGCGCGCTGAACGCGAAGGAGTTGCAGGCCGCCAAGCCCGACGGTTACAAGATCGCCGTACAGAACGCGTCGCTGTTCACCATCACGCCGCTGGCCGTGTCCGCCAACGAGGTCGTGAAGCTCGACGACTTCGACCTGCTCGGCGGGATCTCGCAGGACGACTACGTGCTGATCGCGCCGGTCGGGTCGGGTTACAAGTCGATCGCCGACCTGAAGAAGGCCGGGAAGAACATCAAGTACGGCACCACCGGGGTCGGCACGGGCGCCCAGCTCGCGGCCGCGCTGACGTTCAAGCAGGCCGGCATCCCGGCGACCGACGTACCGTTCGACGGTGGCGCCCCGGCGCTGACCGCGCTGCTCGGCAGTCAGGTCGACGTGGCAACGATCCAGGTCGGCGACGGCATCGAGCAGGTGAAGGCTCACAAGGTGGTGCCGTTGGCGGTGTTCTCGGGCGAGCGGATCAAGTTCCTGCCCGACGTACCGACTGCCAAGGAGCAGGGGTACGACGTCGTGGTGTCGCAGTACCGCTTCCTCACGGCGCCGAAGGGTACGCCGGACGACGTGAAGACGAAGCTCCTCGACGCGGCGAAGAAGACGTTCGCGACCGAGCAGTACAAGAAGTTCAACGACGCGCACTGCCTGACGCCGATCGAGGTGTCGCCGGACGAGGTGCGGAAGATCCTCGACGGGTACTCGACGAAGTACAAGGCGCAACTCGAGCAGTACGGCATCTCGCTGGCGGCGAAGAAGTGACTGTCGACGCCGAAGCCTTGCAAGCAGAACTGGCCGAGGACAGGCCGCCGCATGCCGGTCCGTGGTCGCAGCTGGGCGCGGCGGTCGTCGCCGGCCTGGTCGGCGTCGGCGGATTGATCGGATCGCTCGCGCTCGGGCTGGGCCGGTTGACCCACCCCGGGCCCGGGCTGTGGCCGTTCGTGATCAGCGTGGTCGTGACGGTGCTCGCGGTTGCGCTCGCGCTCGTCGGGCGGTACGGCACGGACACCGAGAAGTTCTCGCGGTCCAGCGTGCTGACCGCGGTCGCCGTACTGTCGCTGGTGGTCTTCGCCGCTCTGTTGCCGGTGATCGGGTTCGAGATCCCGTCGCTGCTGCTGACGTTCGTGTGGCTGCGGTTCCTCGGCAAGGAGTCGTGGATCTCGTCGATCGCGATCACCGTCGGGACCGTGGCCGCGTTCTACGTCCTGTTCGTCGTGCTGCTCCAGATCCCGTTGCCCAGGCTGATCTGATGGACTTTCTGCATCCGGTGCTCGACGGCTTCGGCGTCGTACTGCAGCCGGCGAACCTGCTCTACTGCCTGGTCGGCGTCGTCATCGGCATGCTGATCGGCGTCCTGCCCGGTCTGGGGCCGGCCGCGACGATCGCGATCCTGCTGCCGATCACGTACGGCGTGCAGCCGGTGTCGGCGATCATCATGCTGGCCGGAATCTTCTACGGCGCCCAGTACGGCGGCACGATCACGTCGGTGCTGCTCCGCCTGCCCGGCGAGGCGTCCTCGGTGGTGACGGTCTTCGACGGGTTCGCGCTGGCCAAACAAGGACGGGCCGGTACGGCGCTCGGCGTCGCGGCGATCGGCTCGTTCATCGGCGGAACGGTGTCGATCATCGGGCTGACGCTGCTCGCGCCGCTGGTCGCCCGGGTCGCGCTGGACTTCGGTCCGCCGGAGTACGCCGCGCTGTCGCTGTTCGGCGTACTGCTGGTGGCGACGGTCGGGAACGGCGGGCGGCTCAAGGCGGTCATCGCGGCTGGGCTCGGGTTGCTGCTGGCAACGGTCGGGCGGGACACGTTCACCGGGGCGAGCCGGTTCACGTTCGACAGCCTGAACCTTGCCGACGGCATCGACTTCGTGCCGATCGCGATGGGCCTGTTCGGGCTCGGCGAGATCCTGTACAACCTGGAGGAACGCCACCACAAGCAGCAGGAACCGGTGGCGGTCGCGAACGCCTGGCCGTCGCGGGCGGACCTGCGGCAGGCGCGGGGTGCGATCGGGCGCGGCTCGGTGATCGGGTTCGTGCTCGGCGTCCTGCCCGGTGGTGGCGCGACGCTGTCCTCGCTGGTCGCGTACGCCGTCGAGAAGCGGCGGGCCAAGCAGCCGGAGCGGTTCGGGCGCGGCGCGGTCGAGGGCGTCGCGGCCCCGGAGACCGCGAACAACGCGGCCGCGACCTCGTCGTTCATCCCGCTGCTGACGCTGGGAATCCCCGCGAACGCGACGATGGCGCTGATGTTCGGCGCGCTGCTGATCCAGGGCATCCCGCCCGGTCCGCAGCTCGTGTCCGAGCACCCGGACCTGTTCTGGGGCGTCGTGAACTCGATGTACCTCGGCAACATCCTGCTGCTGATCATGAGCATCCCGCTGGTCGGGCTGTTCGTGAAGATCCTCAAGGTACGGCCGGCGGTGCTGGCGCCGATCACGGTGCTGATCACGTTGCTCGGCGTCTACACGGTCGCCAACCAGGTGTTCGACATCTTCCTGGTGATCGGGTTCGGGGTGCTCGGGTACCTGATGAAGAAGTTCGGGTTCGAGCCCGGGCCGCTGGTGCTGGCGTTCGTGCTGGGCAGCGTGATGGAGACCGCCGTACGGCAGTCGCTGCTGATCTTCGGCGGCAACCCGGCCGGCTTCTTCACCCGCCCGATCTCCGGGACGGTACTCGCGGTCCTCGTCGTCGTCCTGGCCCTCCCCGGCGTACGACGGGTCACGAAGCGGAAGGAACTCGTATGACGCGGATCTCCAGGGTCGAGCTCACACCGGTGGCGTTCGCGGATCCGCCGCTCCTCAACGTGGTCGGCGTCCACGAGGCGTACGCGCTCCGGACGATCGTCCAGGTGTGGACCGACGATGGGCTGGTCGGCTTGGGGGAGACGTACGCCGCCGACGACCACCTGGAACGGTTGCGTGCGGTGGCCGACGTACTGCCTGGGCTGGACGTGTTCGACGTGAACGGATTGCGTCGGCGCGTGCGCGACGTACTGACGTCCGGTGGCGCGCAGGTCGGCGGGATGCTGAGCCTGCAGGATCCCGCCGACGTGGTGCTGTCGCCGTACGAGGTCGCCCTGCTCGACATCCAGGGCAAGGCTGTCGGGCGTCCTGTGGTGGATCTGCTGGGTGGGGCCGTCCGTGACGAGGTGCCGTTCAGCGCGTATCTGTTCTACAAGTGGGCTGCTCATCCGGGTGGTGCCGCGGACGAGTGGGGCGAGGCGCTGGATCCGGATGGGATCGTGCGGCAGGCGCGGAAGATGATCGACGAGTACGGGTTCAGCGCGATCAAGCTCAAGGGCGGGGTGTTCGCTCCGGAGCAGGAGGTGGAAGCGGTCCGGGCGCTGGCGGCGGCGTTTCCCGAGCACAAGCTGCGGATCGATCCGAACTGTGCCTGGACCGTTGACACCTCCCTCAAGATCGCCCGCGAGCTGGAGGGTCTGATCGAGTACCTCGAGGACCCGACGCCGGGCATCGACGGTATGGCGGCCGTCGCGCGGCAGAGTGCGATCCCGCTCGCGACGAACATGTGCGTGATCGCGTTCGCCCACCTCAAGCCGGCCGTACTCGCGGACGCGGTCCAGATCGTCCTGTCGGACCACCACTACTGGGGCGGGCTGCGGCGTTCGCAACAACTCGCCGGTATCTGCGACACGTTCGGTCTCGGCCTGTCCATGCACTCCAACTCCCACCTCGGCATCAGCCTCGCCGCCATGACCCACCTGGCCGCCGCCACCCCGAACCTCACCTACGCCTGTGACACCCACTACCCCTGGAAAACCGAGGACGTCATCAAACCCGGCGTACTGTCCTTCGAGTCCGGCAGCGTCCAGGTCCCCCGCGCCCCAGGCCTCGGCGTGCAACTGGACACCGACGCACTGGGAACGCTGCACGAGCAGTACCTGTCGAGCGGGATCCGCAAACGCAACGACACGACATACATGCGCACGGTCGACCCCAACTTCACCCCCAACACAGCCCGCTGGTAGCACTCGACTCGAAATATCGACGGAGACGGACCGCTAGTTGGGCAGGGAATCGTGTAGTCGCTGGCGGGTGCTCGAGAGGTGGACGCGCATGGCGGCTCGGGCGGCTTCGGGGTCGGTGTGGGTGATGGCGGCGTGGATGTTCTCGTGTTCGTGGATCACGCGGGTCAGGTGGTCCGGGTCGGACATCTCGTACGCCGGGTCCAGGCGGGTCCGCGGCAGCATGATCATCATCGGGCCGAGATCGGCGATCAGGTCGCTGTAGAAATGGTTGCCGGACGCAATCGCAACCTTGAGATGGAACGCGAAGTCGGCCTCCACCGAGCGGCCCGGGTCGTCGCCGACCCGCCGGAAGTCGTCGAGCGCCCGCTCGATCCCCTTCAGCTGATGCGCGGTACGCCGTACCGCTGCCAGCCCGGCCGCCTCGCTCTCGACACCGATCCGGAACTCCATCAGCTCCAGTACGTCGCGGTGCGAGCGGACGGCGCGCAGTCCCGGCGTACGGTCCGGGACCTCGAGCACGAACGACCCGCGGCCCTGGAACGTCTCCACCAGCCCGGCCGACTGCAGCCGCGACACCGCCTCGCGGACAACGGTCCGGCTGACCCCGAACTCCTCGACCAGGCTGTTCTCGCCCGGCAGCTTCTCGCCGGGCGCGATCTGCCCGTCGAGGATCCGCTGCTTCAGATCCTCGACGATCTGGGCGGCCAGACCGCTCACGTGAACTCGCAGCGGTCGACCGTCCAGCGTGCGCACTGCTCGCTGGTGGTGAAGCCGAGACCCGGCCGGTCCGGCACCAGCATCCGCCCGTCCACCGTCTCCAGACGCTCGTTGAACAAGGGATTCAGCCACTCGAAGTGCTCGACCCACGGCTCCCGCGGGTACGCCGCCGCGAGATGCAGGTGGATCTCCATCGCGAAGTGCGGCGCGAGCTGCAGACCGTTGTGGTCGGCAAGCGTCGCCAGCTTCAGGAACGGCGTGATGCCGCCGATCCGCGGCGCGTCCGGCTGGATGATGTCGGCCGCCCGCGCTTCGATCAGCCGCACGTGCTCGCCGACACTCGACAGCATCTCGCCGGTCGCGATCGGCGTGTCCAGTGCGGCGGCGAGTTCCGCGTGGCCGAGCGCGTCGTACGCGTCCAGCGGCTCCTCGATCCACACCAGGCCGAACTGCTCCAGCACCCGCCCGCTCCGCAACGCCGTCGGCCGGTCCCACTGCTGGTTCGCATCCACCATCAGCGGTACGTCGTCACCGAGATGCTCGCGTACGGCGCGGACGCGCTCGAGGTCGATGCGGGTGTCCGGCTGACCGACCTTGATCTTGATACCGCCGATGCCGTCGGCGAGCGATCGCGAGGCGCGCTCCTTCACCTCGGCGATCGGCGCGTGCAGGAACCCGCCGGAGGTGTTGTACGCGCGGACCGAGTCCCGGTGTGCGCCGAGCAGCTTGGCCAGCGGAAGGCCGGCGCGCTTCGCCTTCAGGTCCCACAGCGCGATGTCGATCGCCGCGATCGCCTGTGTCGCGACGCCGGACCGCCCGACCGAGGCGCCGGCCCAGAGCAGCTTGTCGTACACCTTGCCGATGTCCGACGGATCCTCGCCGATCAGGTTCGCCGCGACCTCCTTCGCGTGCGCGTACTGCGCCGGCCCACCGGCCCGCTTCGAGTAGCTGAACCCGATCCCGTGCTGGTCCTGCTCCGAGAAGATCTCGGCGAACAGGAACACCACCTCGGTCATCGGCCGCTGCCGCCCGGTCAGCACCTTGGCGTCACTGATCGGCTGGTCCAGCGGAAGCACGACGGAGGAGAGCTGCACGCGGCGGATGCGGTCCATGGTGAGGGATCGTACAAGTGTCCTACTTGTACGACAAGGTAGGAACAGATCCCCAGGCCATCACAATGCGGCGTCCCCCGCCGCGCTGAGCGTGGCGGGGGCCGTGGTGCTGCGATGGTGATGGCCTGGCGATCCGGGTCTACTCGACGGTGACCGACTTCGCGAGGTTGCGGGGCTTGTCGACGTCGTGGCCGAGGGCGACCGCGGCGTAGTACGCGATGATCTGCAGCGGGATGGTCAGCAGGATCGGGTCCAGCTCGGCCTCGTTCTTCGGTACGAC
>DASXXB010000076.1:0-2558 GCA_036503355.1 Kribbella sp.
CTGGACGTGGTAGGCCTCCTGGCTGAGGCCGAGCGCGTCGGTGAGGCTCTTCGGGATCAGCAACCCGATCACGTGGCCGACGATCACCACGAGGAGCCCGAAGTGGAACAGCGGGCTGCCGATCCGGAGGAGACGGGACTCGTGCAGCTCCGAGGATCGCGTGGTCCAGCCGAACTTGTCGTAGCGGTAGCGCCACACGGTCCCGCCGACGAGCACGGCGACCATGACGTACGGGGCGATGCCCCAGAGGAGGAAGTTCATCGGGGGCCTCCGGCGGGGACGGTGCCGAACGGGGCGAGATCCAGGCCGACCTGTTCCCGCGGCGGGCCGCTGCGCGCGAGGGCCTTGGCCGCGGCGACGTCGTCGGGGGAGGGGCCGGGCAGCAGCGCGCAGACGGCTTGCACGGGCGCCGCGTACGGCGTGGCGGCGTCGAGCAGGGCCAGGCGGAGCAGTTCGATCCCGGCCCGGTGTTCCTGCAGGAGCGCAAGGCCGCCGGCCAGGTCGGCCGTGGCCGCGAACTCGAGCACCGCCGGGAGGTAGTCGGGCAGTTCGGTGCTGTCGAACTCGGCCCCGGCTGCCCGGTAGCGGGACTTCAGCTCGGCGAGAGAGCTGCCGCGGCGCCGGGTCTCCCCGTCGCTCCACCACGTCAGGTACAGGCAGCAGCGGCGCCGGGTGTCGAACACCCGCACGTAGTGCTCGGCGAGCTCGCCCGGGGATATCGACGCGGTCTCCGCGAGGAAGGCCCGAAGGCGGTCTCGCGGCTCTCCGGCGGGGAGCGCCTCAACTGCGGCCCGCGCTGTCGGCAGCGTCGCCCGCAGATCCTCGTCCGGGTACTGCAGGCAGAGCGACGCGGCTTGCAGCACGACTGCGTGCTCGCGGGCGGACAGGTCCGGGTTCACGGCTCGCTCCTCTCGGTGTGCGGGGGGAACGGGCGGCCCTTGCCGTCCCAGTTGAGCAGGTTGACGCGCGTGCCGGGCATGCCGAGGTCAGTGACCCGGTCGCTGGTCTGGCGGTCGCGCAGGGCGTGGAACGTCTCGACCGAGACCGGCATCGCGCGGCCGGAGCCCTCGCCGAACGGGCCGCTGCCGACCATGCCGGGACCGCCGTCGACGTCGAGGCTGCAGCCGAGCTCTTCCAGCTGGTGCGCTTCGCCGGTGTACGCGGTCGGGATGACGTAGCGCTCTTCGTACTTGGCGATGCCGAGCAGCCGGTACATCTCGACCAGTTCGCCGCCGGTCATGCCGACGGCGGAAGCGATCGACTCGTCGCGGGGCCGGTCGAGGCTGACGTCGCGCATGTAGGAGCGCATCGCGGCCAGTTTCCGGAGCACCCGGTCGACCGGTGCGATGTCTCCGGCGGTGAACAGCTCGGCGAGGTAGCCGATCGGGATGCGCAACGCTTCGATCGCGCCGAAGAGGTTTCCGGCGGCCTCGCCGTCGTGCCCGGTTTCGGTGAGCCGGTCGACCACCGGCGACAGCGGCGGGATGTACCAGACCATCGGCATCGTGCGGAACTCCGGGTGCAGCGGCAACGCGACCCGGTAGTCCTTGGCGAGCTTGTACACCGGCGACCGCCGTGCGGCTTCGAGCCAGTCCTCGGCGATGCCGTCGCGGCGCGCGGCCGCGGCCACGTCCGGATCATTGGGGTCGAGCAGCAGGTCCAGCTGGGCTTCGTAGAGGTCGTGCTCGTCGGCCACGGACGCCGCTTCGGTGACGCGGTCTGCGTCGTAGAGGAACAGTCCGATGTAACGCAGGCGGCCGACGCAGGTCTCGCTGCACACCGTCGGCAGCCCGACTTCGACGCGGGGGTAGCAGAAGGTGCACTTCTCGGCCTTGCCCGTGCGGTGGTTGAAGTACACCTTCTTGTACGGGCAGCCGGTCACGCACATCCGCCAGCCCCGGCATTGGTCCTGGTCGACGAGCACGATGCCGTCCTCGGCCCGCTTGTACATCGCGCCGGACGGGCACGACGCGACACAGGCCGGGTTCAGGCAGTGCTCGCAGATGCGCGGCAGGAAGAACATGAACGCCTGCTCGTAGGAGAACTTGACCTTCTCCTCGGACTCCTGGCGCAACCGCTCGACGATCGGGTCGCGCGGGCCGTGTTCCGGGGCGCCGCCGAGGTCGTCGTCCCAGTTCGCGCTCCACTCCACCGACATCGGCTCGCCGGACAGCAGCGACTTCGGTTGCGCCACTGGGAAGTCGTCACCGAGCGGTGCGTCGGTGAGGTTCTCGTAGTCGTAGGTCCAGGGCTCGTAGTAGTCGCGGATGTTCGGCAGTACGGGGTTGGCGAAGATCGTGAGCAGCTTGCGGAACCGGCCGCCCGCTTTGAGCTTCAACCGCCCGCGGGGGGTGCGGACCCAGCCGCCCTTCCACTGTTCCTGATCCTGATACCGGCGTGGATACCCCTGTCCCGGACGGGTTTCGACGTTGTTGAACCACGCGTACTCGACACCGCTGCGGTTGGTCCACGCCTGCTTGCACGTCACCGAGCAGGTGTGGCAGCCGATGCACTTGTCGAGGTTCATCACCATGCCCAGCTGGGCCATCACGCGCATG
>DASXXB010000077.1:0-10104 GCA_036503355.1 Kribbella sp.
GTCCGGAACGTCCTCGCTCACGTAGATGCCCTCGTGCTCGATACCGATCGTGTGGCTGTTCTGGTTCGCGGTCTGCGCACCGAGCACGTTCTGCCCGTTGTTGATCGAGGACAACGACTTGCTGCGGCCCTCCATCAGGAAGCCGCCGCGGCTGATCGTGAGCTGGTTGCCGATGTCGATCCAGCCGTTGGTGTCCATGTGCAGGTCCTGGATCCAGTGCTGGACCTTGTACGCCGCGGCCAGCGAGTAGTCGGTGACGTTCGCGCTCGCGGTGTGGTGGATGACGATGTGGTCGGGCTTGCCGATCACCTGGGTCGGGGACTTGGGCGGGCGCGCCGACCATTCGGTGCGCGTGTAGCAGCGCGGCGCGGGGGCGGCCTGCGCTGCCGTCGGCAGGGCGAGTCCCCCGAGCAGTACGCCACCGGCCGAAGCGCCGAGCAGCGTACGCCGGGACACCCGGGTACGTTGGATTCTTTCTGGGGCGGTCATGGTATAGAAAATTCCCTACTATTCCACCGTCCAAACCGGATCGATCGGCCGCTCGACAGGAGGTGTCCGGCGATCCGGCCGGAAATGCAGTGCACTGAGGCGGGCGGCCGCCGGCAGTGGACGTATACGTACTGTCGAGCTGCCGCGCGGAGGGTGGTGTGTAATGGCGGGCGTGACTGATGGTGAGCGGGCGGAGCGCGTCCGGCTGGGACGTGTCGGGAAGGGCGTGCGCGTGCTCGTGGCGGTCGCAGGCATCGGTCTGCTGATCAACGGGTCGGTGCATGCCTCGGACGACGCGTGGCCGTTCGGGCCGATGTCGCAGTACGCGATGTCGGTGCCCGACGACGCCAAGATCGACTACACCCGGATCAGCGCGGTGACCGACGCCGGTACGACGGTCGACGTACCGCTGAACATCGAGGGCGCCGGCGTCGCCCGTGCCGAGATCGAGGCCCGGGCCGGTGAGATCGAGAAGGACCCGTCGCTGCTGCAGCAGGTCGCGGACGGATGGGCGCGCAAGCATCCGGACAAGCCCAAGTACGTGAAGCTCGAGCTGATCCGCGACACGACCCAACTGGTGAAGGGCCGGGTCGAAGGACCGCCGACCTCCAAGGTGCTCGCCACTTGGGAGGTCCGCCGATGAGCTGGTTCACTCCCGCGATCGCGGTGGCGCGGATCGCCTGGCTGCGGACGATTCTCTATCTGTTCGTCATCCTCGACATGCATGCGTTCGTCCGGGATACCCGCGACAAGGGCGAGCACCCCGGCCTGTACCAGCCGTTGCTGCTGGCCCGGATGCTCGACCTGCCAAGGCCGTCGGTCGCCAACACGACCGCGTTGTACTTCGTCCTGATCGTCGCGTGCCTGATCGCGGCCACGAACCGCTTCCCGCGGATCGCCGGCTGGATCGTCGCGCCGGCGTTCACCTGGTGGGTGCTGATCGGGATGAGCGACGGCAAGGTCGATCACGACCACCTCGCGCTGGTGATCGCGCTGTGGGTGCTGCCGACGGTGGGCAGGGCGTCGTACGGCGACCAGACCAGGTCGGAGGCGGCCGGCTGGGCGATCCGCTGCATCCAGATCTGCGTGATCGCGACGTACTTCCTGTCCGCGATCGCGAAACTGCGTAGTGCCGGCTGGGCGCTGACCTGGCCCGGCAGCGCCGTACTGACCTGGGCGATCGTGCGCCGGCCGCACCCGGTCGGTGAGTGGCTGCTGCACTACCCGTGGATGCTGCACGTGATGCAGTGGGTCGGCATCATCGCCGAGTTCTGCTCGCCGGTGATCCTGTGGCTGAGGGGCCGGTGGCAACTGTTCGGGGCGTTGTTCTTCGTCGGGTTCCACGCGGCGAACACGGCGATCCTGCTGATCCACTTCCTGCCGACGGTGGTCTGCTGGCTCGCGTTCGCGCCCCTGGAACGCATCGTCCCGTGGTACCGGGCGCGCCGGTCAGACCGCGATCCCCGAGAGGCCGAAGACGAGCCCGAACACGGCCGGCAGGCCGAGCAGCAGGCCGGCGCGTAGCTTGAACCGGCGCCCGCCGGGGCCAGGCGTCCGGACGACGCGGGACAGCACCGCACCGGCGTACCCGAAGACCAAGGCGGCGAGCAGGATCTGCCGGGTCGGAAGGTTGGTCGCGTCGTGGTGCGTCAGCCCGAGCGTGACCAGGCCGGGGCAGCAGAACGCGCACATCCCGAACCCGAGCTCCGGCACCGGCAGCCAGCGGCGGCCGAGCACGTCCTGCTCCGCCGGTCGCTTCCGCCGCAACGACTGCACGAAACGCGCCGTGCTGACGATCAGGTCGCTGACGCACAGCACGCCCGCCACGATCAGCGCCGCCTGAAAGATCGTCTGCACAAACAGACACGCTAGGCCCTGACCGGGAGCGTTGTCCGGCGGCGACGTAACGTCTGCTTAACAACAGCAAGGCACACTGTGAGAGTTTCCGGATCCGGGCGAGAGGTGGACTGATGGACAAGCAGCAGGAGTTCGTGCTGCGCGCGCTGGAGGAGCGCGACGTGCGCTTCGTGCGGCTCTGGTTCACCGACGTCCTCGGGTTCCTGAAGTCGGTCGCGGTGGCGCCCGCGGAGCTGGAGAACGCGTTCGCCGAGGGGCTCGGGTTCGACGGGTCCGCGATCGAGGGGTTCGCCCGGGTGACCGAGGCGGACATGCTGGCCAAGCCGGACCCGTCGACGTTCCAGATCCTGCCGTGGCGTGGCGAGACGATGGGCACCGCGCGGATGTTCTGCGACATCAACATGCCGGACGGGTCAGCGTCGTTCGCCGACCCGCGGCACGTGCTGAAGCGGACGCTGTCGAAGGCGGCCGACCTCGGGTTCACCTTCTACACCCACCCGGAGATCGAGTTCTACCTGTTCAAGTCGCTCACCGGCGCGCCCGGTACGACGCCGGAGCCGGTGGACTCCTCCGGGTACTTCGACCACACGCCGCAGGGGATCGGCAACGACTTCCGCCGCGAGGCGATCACGATGCTCGAGTCGATGGGCATCTCGGTCGAGTTCAGCCACCACGAGGGCGGTCCGGGGCAGCAGGAGATCGACCTGCGGTACGCCGACGCGCTGTCGACCGCCGACAACATCATGACGTTCCGCGTCGTGGTCAAGGAGGTGGCGCTGTCGCAGGGCATCTACGCGTCGTTCATGCCGAAGCCGTTGTCGGACCAGCCCGGATCCGGGATGCACACCCACATGTCGCTGTTCGAGGGCGACCGGAACGCGTTCTTCGAGGGCGGCGCGCGGTACCAGTTGTCGAAGACCGGGCGGGCGTTCATCGCCGGCCTGCTGCAGCACGCCGGCGAGATCACCGCGGTGACGAACCAGTGGGTCAACTCCTACAAGCGGCTCGCGGTCGGCGACGAGGCGCCGTCGTTCGTCTCCTGGGGTCACAACAACCGGTCCGCGCTGGTGCGGGTGCCGATGTACAAGCCGCACAAGGGCCAGTCCTCGCGGGTCGAGTTCCGGTCGCTGGACTCGGCGGCGAACCCCTACCTGGCGTTCGCGCTGATGCTCGCGGCCGGGCTGAAGGGCATCGAGGAGGGGTACGACCTGCCGGCCGAGGTCGAGGAGGACATCTGGTCCCTCACCCCGCGCGAACGCAAGGCGCTCGGCATCAAGCCGCTTCCCGGCAGCCTCGCCGAAGCGATCAGCGCGATGGAGGACAGCGAGCTGGTCGCGGAGACCCTCGGCGAACACGTCTTCGACTTCTTCCTCCGCAACAAGCGCGCCGAGTGGCTCGACTACCGCCGCCAGGTGACCCCCTTCGAGCTGAACAAACTCCTCCCCGTCCTCTGACTAGGGCATGTCGACCTTGAAGGGGTCGTGCTCGGTCAGGAGTTTGTCCAGGCGGGCCTGGTCGACCCGGCTGGTGACCTCGGTGATCTCCTGGCGGTCGCGAACCACCTTGCACAGCACGACCGTGGACGTTACGACGTACAGCAGGCCGAGGGCGAGGAACGCGCGTACCCACGGCTGCGCCGGAAGGTAGGCCAGGGCGAGCACCATCGCGGTGATCGAGATGGCGAACGAGACGACCGCCTGGGCGTAGAACGCGGCGGTCTGCTGGGGCTGGATCCGTTTCGACATACCTGGATCCTCGGGCCCGCGCGGCGGTCGCCGCATGAGCAGAACCACTCAGTTCGGCGGTGTTCAGACTCCGGCGGGCTGTGAGGACGTGTCGTCGGAGGCGTGCGTCGAGGTCCAGCGGGACGCGGCGGTCGAGTGGCGGTACGGCGGCTCGCTGACCGCCGGCGCCTCGACCGCGACCGGTACGTCGGCAGCTGCTACTGGTGCGGCGGCTGCTACTGGTGCGGCGGCTGCCACTGGTGCGACGGCTGCTACTGGTTCGGCGGCGGGGGTGGCGAGCGGCGTACCGTCGGCGCCCAGGGCGTGGACCTCCTCGACGGTCAGCAGCCCGACCGGGCGGACGCCTTCGGTGATGACGATGATGCAGCCGGGGACGACCTGCTGGGCGCGATGTCCCTTGCCGGGAACGAGAATCCCGTCGACCGGCGTGCGCCAGGCGCCCGGCGCGAATCGGTGCAGCGCGATTCCGGCCTGCCCGTCCTCGGCCGTGCGCGGCGGCAGGTACGCCGTCGCGGTGTAGTCGTAGTCGTAGTCCGGCTCCGGCGGGCCGGACACGCGGCCGCCCTGCTGAGGTGTCAACCAGACCACCGTGCCGCGCACGGCGATCGACCCCGTCATCATGACCATGGACAGCCATCATGCCGACTACTGAGCGAATCCGCTACACGACACCGTGTATTCCTCGCAACATCACCGCGATCCGGCCGCGACCTTGTGCACCCACCAACCAGATTTCGGCCGTGGATGTGGTTGGTGCGTGCTCAAGGTCGGGGATTGGGTAGCCTGCGGGGGTGGCTGAGGGTCGGAGAGGGTCGTGGGAGGGGCGGCTGGTCCGGCTCGGGTTCGAGGATCCGCAGCGCGCGGCCGGTGTGCTCGAGGAGCTGGATGCGCTCGACTCGCACAGCCCGCTGGCGACCGAGCAGCTGATCACCACGCTCTCGGAGTCGGCCGACCCCGATCTTGCGCTGAACGCGCTCTGCACGATGGCCGAGGCGCTGCACCGCCACGGGCACGACCTCGGCGCGTTCGCCCGTACGCTCGAGATGGACGACGACTTCCGCCGCCGGCTCGTCTACGTCCTGGGCGCGAGCGAAGCGCTCGGCCGGCATCTCGCCGTCCATCCACGGCACTGGTACGACCTGGCCGACCCGGCCCTGGCCGGTTCGCGTCCTTCGGTGGACGACGTCGCGGCCAGACTCGCCACCGCGATCGACGCGGACAACCCGGTCGACGCGCTGCGGATCGAGTACCGCCGGTTGCTGCTCCGGCTCGCCGCGCGCGATCTGGCCGAGGGCCTGCCCGTCGACGAGGTGGCGGCCGTCCTCGCGGATCTGGCCGGCGGAGCGCTCGAGACCGCGCTGCACATCGCCCGCAACCAGTACTTCGCCGCGCACCCGGGCGCCGCCGACTGCCGGATCGCGATCATTGCCATGGGCAAGTGTGGTGGCCGGGAGCTCAACTATGTCAGCGATGTCGACGTGTTGTTCGTCGCCGAACCGCATGACGGCGAGCCGGAGGCGCCCGCACTCAAGACCGCGACCCAGCTCGCCGCGGCCGCGATGCGGATCTGCTCGGCGCACACCGCCGAAGGCACGCTCTGGCCGGTCGACGCCGCGCTGCGCCCGGAAGGCAAGTCCGGTCCGCTGGTCCGGACCCTCGACAGCCACCTCGCGTACTACCAGCGCTGGGCCAAGACGTGGGAGTTCCAGGCGCTGCTGAAGGCCCGCCCGGTCGCGGGCGATCCGGAGCTCGGCCGTCAGTACTCCGAGCAGATCGGCCGGCTCACCTGGTCCGCCGCGGACCGTGAGGGCTTCGTCGACGACGTCCAGGCAATGCGCCGGCGCGTCGTCGACCACATCCCGGCTGCCGACGTCGACCGCCAGCTGAAGCTCGGCCCCGGTGGGTTGCGCGACGTCGAGTTCGCCGTACAACTCCTGCAACTCGTCCACGGCCGCAGCGACGAGTCGGTCCGCAGCGGCACGACCCTGGTCGCGCTGGAGTCCTTGACCAGCAGCGGGTACGTCGGACGCACGGACGGCGCCGTACTCGCGGAGGCGTACCGCTTCCTGCGCTCGATGGAGCACCGCATCCAGCTGTACCGCCTCCGCCGTACGCATCAGGTCCCCGACGACGAGGCCGACCTGCGCCGCCTGGGCCGTTCACTCGGCTTCACGAAGAACCCGGTCACCGACCTGACCGCAGCCTGGAAGAAGCACGCTCTCGAGGTACGCCGCCTGCACGAGAAGCTGTTCTATCGCCCACTGCTCGCCGCCGTCGCGCGGATCCCGGGCGACGAGGTACGACTCACGCCTGAGGCGGCCAAGCAACGCCTGACGGCCCTCGGGTACGTCGATCCCTCGTCGGCGCTGCGGCACATCGAGGCGCTGTCCGGAGGTGTGTCGCGACGCTCGTCGATCCAGAAGGCGTTGCTGCCGGCGATGCTCGGCTGGTTCGCCGAATCGCCCGCGCCGGACGCCGGTCTGCTGGCGTTCCGGACGATCTCCGACGCGCTCGGCTCCACGCCCTGGTACCTACGCCAGCTCCGCGACGAAGGCGCCTCGGCTGAGCGACTCGCACATCTGCTGGCCAGCGGCCGGTACGCCGTCGACCTGCTGCAGCGCGCCCCGGAGGCGACCGCGATGCTCGCCGACGAACGCGAGCTGACGCCGCGTACCCAAGAGGCCCTGCTGAGCGAGATGTCCGCGGCCGCCGGGCGGCAGGACGCGCCGGAGGCCGCGGTCGCGGCGATCCGTGCGGTACGCCGCCGCGAACTCTTCCGCATCGCGGCGGCCGACCTGTCCGGCCTGCTCGACGTCGAGACAGTGGGGGAGGCGTTGACCATCGTCTCGGCCGGGACTCTGACGACGGCACTCGAGGTCGCGCGGAAGGCGGTCGCGCAACGGTTGCTTCCGGCGGGCGAGCCGGAGCCGACCCGGATGGCGATCGTGGCGATGGGCCGGTTCGGCGGGCACGAGCTCGGATACGGCAGCGACGCCGACGTGATGTTCGTCCACGATCCGTTGCCGGGCGCCGACGAGAAGCTGGCCACCGACTTCGCCACCCAGGCGGCGACCGAGCTGCGCCGGCTGCTCGCGCTGCCGGGCGCCGATCCCGCGGTCGCGATCGACGCGGACCTGCGCCCGGAAGGCCGGCAAGGGCCTTTGGTTCGTACGCTCGCGTCGTACGCCTCCTACTACGCCCGCTGGTCGGCCGTCTGGGAGGCGCAAGCATTGCTCCGCGCGGACCCGTTGTGCGGGGACGCCGAGCTGTGCCAGTCGTTCCGCGACCTGATCGACCCGCTGCGCTATCCGGAGAACGGCGTCAGCGAGCGGGACGTCATGGAGATCCGCCGGATCAAGGCCCGCGTCGATGCCGAGCGGCTGCCGCGCGGCGCGGACCCGAGCACGCACACGAAGCTGGGCCGCGGCGGTCTGGCCGACATCGAGTGGACCGTCCAGCTCCTGCAACTGCGCGAGGCACACCGCGTTCCGAGTCTCCGTACGACGCGCACGCTCGGCGCGCTCCGGGCGGGCGTCGAGGCCCATCTCGTCGACCCCTCCGAGGCCGACACGCTCCGCGCCGCCTGGGAGCTGGCCACCCGGATCCGGAACGCGATCATGCTGGTCCGCGGCCGCCCGAGCGACTCGCTGCCGCGCGACCCGCGGGATCTGGCCGCCGTGGCGCACATCTGCGGCTACCTGCCAGGTGAGTCCGGCCGGTTCTCCGACGACTACCTGCGCACCACTCGCCGGGCCCACAACACCGTCGCCCACCTCTTCTGGGACGACTGACTCCTTGACAGGCAACCTTTTGGTTGCCTATTGTCGGAGGGGTGGAGTTGGTGTTCAAGGCGCTGGCCGACGAGGGCCGGCGGCGGCTGCTGGACGCGCTGCGGGAGCGGAACGGGCAGACCCTGCAGGAGTTGTGCGAGCTGCTGCCCGACCTGACCCGGCAGGGCGTGACCAAGCACGTGCGGATCCTGGAGGACGCGAACCTCGTGGTCACCGTCCGGCGCGGGCGCCACAAGCTCCACTACCTGAACCCGGTACCGATCAACGACATCGCCGAACGGTGGCTGAGCAACTACGAGCGCGACAAACTCCGCGCCCTCAGCGCACTGAAGGCCGCCTTGGAGGAGGACCCATGAGTAAACCGGCAATGATCCACGTGACCTACATCGAGACCACGCCCGAGAAGTTGTGGGCGGCCCTCACCTCGGGCGAATTCACCAAGCTGTACTGGTTCGGGCGCCGGATCGAGTCGGACTGGACCGTCGGGGCCGCGGTCCGGTTCTACGACAGCGCCGACGACAGCCTGACGGACTCCGGTGAGGTGCTTGTGTACGACGAGCCGAAGACGCTCGCATACACGTTCAAGAACGAGTTCCTGGAGTCACCCGCCGCTCCCGGCCGGGTCACGTTCACCGTCGAGCCGGCCGGCAAGAACGTGGTGAAGCTGCAGGTCGTGCACGACGAGATCGCCGAGGACACGGTCGAGGGCTGGCGGAACGGCTGGGCCCCGATCCTCGCCAACCTCAAGACCTACCTGGAGACCTCCCGAACGCTGGAGATCACCTTCTAACTAGAATTCACCTGGTGGGAGCAACGGACCAGGTCAGGCAAGCGGGCGTCTTCAGCACCGTTCGCCGCAGTGTGCGGATGACGGTCGGGCAGAAGCGCGTCTGGGAGTCCCACTGGCCGGTCCTGGGCCGGACCCAGGAGGATCTCCCGCCCGGCATCCTCGACCTCGCCGACTGGTTCGGCCGGGACGCGCCGACGGTGCTGGAGATCGGCTCCGGCATGGGCGAGGCGACCGCGCAGCTTGCCGTCGCCGCGCCCGAGGTCAACCACCTGGCCGCGGAGGTTTACCCGGCCGGTCTCGGTCAGCTGATGCTGTGGGTGGAGAAGTACGACCTCGACAACGTCCGGCTGCTGCAGGGCGACGCGGTGGACTTCCTGCGCGACCACGTCGCCACCGGCGCGCTGTCCGGCGTACGGATCTACTTCCCGGATCCGTGGCCGAAGAAGCGGCACCACAAGCGCCGGCTCGTTACGCCGGCGTTCGTCGCGCTGGTCGCATCCCGCCTGCAGCCCGGCGGAACGTTGCACCTGGCAACGGACTGGGAGGACTACGCGGACCGGATGCTCGAGGTCTGCGAGGCCGAGCCGGCGCTGCGCAACTCCTACGACGACTGGGCGCCGCGGCCGGAGTGGCGGCCGGTCACCAAGTTCGAGTCGCGTGCCCAGGCCGAGGGCCGCGACGTCCGCGACCTCATCTTCACGAAGCGGACCGACTGGTGAACGCCCACTGCCCGGCGCCGACGGTGTAGACGGTGTAACCCTCGTCGTACGTCGGAGAACCTGCGAGCGACTGCGGTACGGCGTCCACGTCCGACGCCCGCGCCGACGGGACATGCACCTCGGCCGTCGTACCGACCGGGACCTGGACGTCGAGCGACAGCACCTGGCCGGTCTTCTTCCACGCGGCCGATACCTGCCCGCGGATCGTCTCGGTGCGGATGCTCGCCGAGTCCACCTCGTCGCGCGCATCCGGCCGTACGACGATCCGCTCCGCTCCCGCGTCGATCACCCGCAGCCCGGCGACGTTCTCGAAGATCCATTGCACGACCGTGCCCTGGAAGTAGTGGTTGCGCGACCGCGAGTCGTCCTCCCACTTCTCCCACATGGTGTCCGCGCCGAGGTCGAACCAGTAGCCCCAGCTTGGGTAGCTGCGCTGCAGCGCGACCTTCGTTGCCACGTCGCCGTACCCGTGGGCGGTCAGGACCGGCAGCAGTACGCCGACGCCCAGGCAGCCCGTGTTCAGGTGGAACCCGCGTGCTTCCACGTCCGCGGCCAGGCCGGCCGCCACCGGTTCGACGAACTCCTCCGGCACGATCCCGAACGCGAGTGGCACGGCGTTCGACGTCTGCCGGTAGTCCGGGTCGTCGGCCGACCGGTAGCGTCCCTCGATGCGATCCAGGAACGTCCGGTTCAGCCCGTCGGCGAGCTCGGCC
>DASXXB010000078.1:0-12410 GCA_036503355.1 Kribbella sp.
ACCCGGCGTCGGACAAGGCGCCGTTCGGTCAGGCGGTCCGGGCCCGCAAGGAGCTCGGCGGCGGCTGGCTCGGCTGGGTCGTCGAGGTCACCGACATGGAGGCGATGGAGAAGCGCCTCGGGCGGCAGGCGGTGCCCGGCAACCGGCACCGGCCGGACGGGGTGAACCTGACCTGGCGGCAGATCGGCGTCAAGGGCCTGATCGCGGACCCGCAGCTGCCGTTCTTCATCCACTGGGACGACCTCGGCGAGCACCCGTCGATCGGCGGCAAGGACGTCAAGCTCACCGGCCTGGAGATCGCCGGCGATCCGACCCGGGTCACCGACTGGATCGGTCACCCGGCCGACCACCTGCTCGACGACCTCGACGTCGCCTGGGTCGGCCCCAACGGCCAGCCCGGCCTCGTCGCCGCCATCTTCACCACCCCGAACGGCGTCGTACGTCTCTAGTGGATTTGCTCGAGCTCGGCCAGTGAGGTTTCCAGGTGGCCGAGTAGGCGTTGGAGGTGTGGGACGGTGCGGCGGCAGCCGATCAGGCCGAAGTGCAGCTCGTGGGCGTAGCTGGTGACGCTGATGTTCAGCGCCTGCCCGTTCATCACGATGCTGGCCGGGTAGAGGCCGAGCAGCCGGGAGCCGTTCCAGTACAGCGGGCTCTCGGCCGGGCCGGGCACGTTCGAGATCACGATGTTGTACGGCGGCGTCGTACGGCCGGCGACTCCGGGCAGCACCGCGCCCGGTCCCGCGACCGCGAAGCCGAGCGCGCCGACGATCAGGTTCTGCCGCGGGCTGAGGCCGGACAGCACGCTCTTGGCCTGAGTGGTCGACGCCATGATCCGGCGGATCCGGCGCTCGGGATCGGCCTGGTCGGTGGCGAGGTCGGCGATCAGCGTGGCGAGCGAGTTTCCGCCGCCGGGCCCGGTGTCGGCGATCCGGATGTTCACCGGCACCATCGCCGTCAGCGCCTTGTCCGGTAATGCGTTCAGGTCGAGCAGATAGTTGCGCAGGGCCCCTGAACACATCGCGAGCAGTACGTCGTTCAGGGTCGCGCCGGTGATCGCGCGGACCTTCTCCAGCCGTTCGATCGGCCAGGACTGCGCCGCGAACCGGCGCGCTCCGGTCACCGGCTGGTTGAGGATCGTCCGCGGCGCCTGGAACGGCATCGTCGAGTGCAGCAGGCTCTCGAGCCCCGCCGGAGGCAAGCCGGCCAGATCCGCCAGCAACCGCCCGGCCCCACCCACACCACGCACCGCTGACCCGACCACACGACCAGGCACCCGTCCGAGCCCGGCAAGCACCTCCACCGGCGTCGGTACCCCACCCTCCGCCACGGCACCACCAAGCTGGGTCTCCGCACCTCCGCCGGGCAGGGCGTACGTGGCCGGCATGTTCGTGCGGGCCGGATCTGTGGTGAGAGTTTGCTGCATGAGACGCAGCGCGGTGACGCCGTCGATCAGCGAGTGGTGGATCTTGCTGTAGATCGCGAACCGCCGACCCTCGAGGCCCTCGATCAGGTACATCTCCCACAGCGGACGATGCCGGTCGAGCAGCGTCCCGTGCAGACGGCTGGTCAGCTCGAACAGCTCGCGGAACCGCCCGGGCCGCGGCAGCGCCGACAGCCGTACGTGGTACTCGAGGTCGATCTCGTCGTCCTGCTCCCACGACCAGTACCCGAGGTCAGCCGCCCGGTTCCGCACCCGCCGCGCGAACAGCGGGTTCACCTGCGGCGCCGCGACCAGGTCGTGGTACAGCCGCGACAGGAAGTCCCGCGAGTTCTCCGGGAACACGTGGTCCCGCCCGGCCCCGTCCGGCAGCTCGAACACCATCAGCCCGCCGACATGCATCGGCTGCTCGCGGCTCTCACCACCCAGGAACATCGCATCCAGCGGCCCCACTGCGGTCATCGCCCTATCGTCGCCGCCGTACCCGAGCGCCGCCAGCCCCTTCACCAAGCGTTTCCGGAAAGAATTCGTCACCCGGCGCCGGATTGTTTCCGGAAAGCCGGGTCAGTCGAGGGGGCGGTGGGTGAGGCCGAGGCGTTCGATGCGGGTCAGGTGCGGGCGGAGGCGGGAGAGGAACTCGTCGTACGAGATCTTCGGGGAGCCCCACGCGCGTTCGGCGAAGGCGGACAGGCGCGGCAGCAGCATGTACCCGACCTGCTCCGGGCCCTCCATGTACTCGGTCCAGATCTGGCACTGCGTCCCGATGATCAGCGCCTGCTCCTGCTCGGACAGCGCCGCCGGGATCACCTCGAAGTCGTACACCTTCTCCAGCGGGATGTTCCCGCCGATCGCCAGCGGCTCGGTCGCCGGGTCGCCCTGGTAGTAGTCGAAGTACACCGACTCGCACGGCGCCATCACGACCTCGTGGCCGGCCTTCGCCGCCACCACACCGCGCTCCGCACTGCGCCACGCTATGATGACCGCGTCCTGCGGGCAGTCGGTCTCCACCATCTCGTCCCAGCCGACCAGCCGGCGTCCCTGCTCGGCCAGCACCTCCGCGACCTGCGCCGTGAACCACCCTTGCAGCTGCCCCGGCTCGTCCAGCCCGAGCTCGGCCTGCCGCTTCTGCGCCTCGTCCGATTCGCCCCACTGCACCGACGGGCACTCGTCGCCGCCGAGGTGCACGTACGGCGAGGGAAAGATGTCCAGCACCTCCCGCAGCACGGTCTTCACGAAGTCGACCGTCGCGTCGTTGACGTTCAGCACGTCCTCGCTGATCCCCCAGTACGGCCGGACGGTCAGCTGCTGGTCCGGATGGTTCCCCAGCTCCGGGTACGCCGCGATCGCGGCCTGCATGTGCCCCGGCAGGTCGATCTCCGGTACGACGGTGATCCCGCGCTCGGCGGCGTACGCGACGATCTCGCGGAGCTCGTCCTTGGTGTAGAACCCGCCGTGCCGCGTCCCGTCGTAGTCGAACTCGGTCTGGCCGGGCGACATCTTCCCGACCATCGTGTGCTCGCGCCACGCGCCGACCTCGGTGAGCCGTGGGTACGCCTCGATCTCGACCCGCCAGCCCTGGTCGTCGGTGAGGTGGAAGTGCAGCACGTTCAGCCGGTGCAGCGCGAGGACGTCGATGACCTTGAGGACGAACTCCTTCGGCATGAAGTGCCGCGCGACGTCCAGCATCATCCCGCGCCAGCCGAAGCGTGGCGCGTCCGCGACGTGCACCAGCGGTACGGCGACCTGCTCGCGGTCTGCGGGCTCCGCGGCCTCGACCAGCTGGGCGTACGTCGTCTCCGCGTGCCGGAGCGCGTCCTCGGAGCCGCCCGTCAGCCGCGCCCCGTCGGCGGTGACGTCGATCCGGTACTCCGTCGCGCCGAGGTTCCCGACCACGTCCCGGACGGCGTCGCCGAGCGGGTCGGCGGTGAGCCACTGCCCTTCGTGGAGGGTGAGCTCTCGCGGGGCAGGAACGATCGCGATGTCGGACATCCGGGACTCCAGGGGAAGCGTCGCTCGATCTGGTGCAGGACTTATGTCAGGACGATCCTATAAGCGGCTTCCATGTCAGGTTCATGAGAGGGTTTGCTCGTGACGAGCGAGCGGCAGCGGACAACTCTCCGGGTCCTGGTGGCCAGCAACGCACTCGGAGGGGTCGCCACAGCCAGCGGCTTCGCGGTCGCGGCCCTGCTCGCAGAAAACGTCTCCGGCTCCACCTCGCTGGCCGGCCTGGTCGCCACCTCCACCACACTCGGCGCGGCCGTCCTCGCCGTACCTCTCGCGAGCCTTGCTCGCTCACACGGCCGCAGGGTCTCGTTGAGCCTCGGTTACCTGATCGCCTGCGTGGGCGCCGTACTGACGATCTTCGCCGCGCAGATCGGGTCGCTCGCACTGCTGCTCGCCGCCGGATGCTTCTTCGGCAGCGGCTCAGCTTCCAACCTCCAGTCGCGGTACGCCGCCACGGACGCCGCGGAGCCCAGCCGGATCGCCCGGTCGCTCGGGCTGGTTGTCTGGGCCACCACGATCGGTGTGATCGTCGGACCGAACCTGACCGGTGTCGGCGGCTCGGTCGGTACGTCGCTGGGCATCCTGGCGCTGGCCGGTCCGTACGTGTTCTCTGTGGTCGCCTTCGGCCTCAGCGCCGTCACCGTGTGGCTCGGTCTGCGCAGCCAGGTGCGACCGGCCAAGGTGGAGCGTCAGCCGCTCGCGGACACGTTCCGCCAGGTGATGGGCATCCCGCATGCCCGCCTCGGTCTGCTGGCGATCGCCACGGCGCACGCGGTGATGGTCGGCGTCATGTCGATGACCTCGGTGCACCTGAGGCACCACGGCGCTTCGCTGACCATCGTCGGCTTCGTGATCAGTGGACACGTGGCCGGCATGTACGCCCTGTCCCCGCTGACCGGCTGGCTGGCCGACCGTCTCGGGCGCATACCCACGATCGGCATCGGCCTCGGCGTACTGGCCGTCGCGATGACGCTGGCCGCTGTGGCGCCGGACGACGCGCATGCGCTCACCGGGCTCGCTCTGTTCACGCTGGGCCTCGGCTGGTCCGCCTGTCTGGTCGCGGGGTCCACGCTGCTGTCGCGGTCCGTGCCGGACGGCATCCGTACGTCGGCTCAGGGCCTGTCGGACCTGACGATGGGCGTCCTGGCATCCCTTTCGGGCACAGCTGCCGGTCCGGTCCTCGCAGGGCTCGGCTTCCACTGGCTGGCCGTCTTCTGCGGCATCCTGCTCATTCCCGCAGCCCTGCTCGCCGCTACGACCAAGCAGGTTGTAGCTAAGGTTTAGTCGCGTGAGCATCGCGGAGGGCGGGATTCCGAGTCCGAACATCTGGCACCACCCGAAGGTGTACGAACTCGAGAACCGGGCGGTCGACCCGAACGGCGTGATCGAGCCGGCGATGCGCGCGATCCGCGACTGGTCCGGTGCCACCGTGCTGGACATCGGCTGCGGGACCGGATTCCACCTGCCGAAGTTCGCCGCGACGGCTGCACGGGTGATCGGCGTCGAGCCGCACGGCGCCCTCGCGGAGGCAGCACGCCGGCGTACCCAGGCGTTGCCGAACGTCGAAGTACGGCAGGGTTCCGCGCAGCGGTTGCCGGTGGCGGACGCGTCGATCGACGTCATGCATGCGCGGTGGGCGTACTTCTTCGGACCGGGCTGCGAGCCCGGGCTGAACGAGCTGGACCGGGTGATGCGCCGCGGCGGGACCGCGTTCGTGATCGACAACGACGGGACCCGGTCGACGTTCGGGCAGTGGTTCAGTACGTCGTACCCGATGATCAAGGCGCCGGTGGTGGAGCGGTTCTGGACCGACCGTGGCTGGCACCGGACGCCGCTGGACATGGGCTGGCGCTTCGAGACCCGGGCCGACCTGGAGGCGGTCGTGAAGATCGAGTTCACCCCGAAGGACGCCCGGCGGATCCTCGCCTCGCACCAGGGCGTCGAGGTCGACTACGCCGTCAACCTGTGGAGCCGCACCTACTGAGCGACACTCAGGAAGCCTGCGAAGCGACCTGCGATCCCCATAGGGTTGACGAACTGATCAGACGGGGCAGTTCTGGGGAGGCGCCGGGCACAGATGGACGGACTGCTGCTCGATCGCGTGCCGGGAATGCCGGGGCGGCTCTGGATCGACGTCGGTGAGCAGCGCGCGGTGGTGGTGCCGCAGGCCGCCGACCGTCGCAGGCTGGCCGACATCGTGACCGGGCTGGAGGAAGCACCGCCGGGTGCGATCGTGCTGGCCGGCGGAGCGGTCCGGCTGGTACCTGCCGAGGGTGGGCTGCTCCCGCACCTCACAGTGCTCGGCAACGTGGCGCACGGCCACCTCACGACCGCGTCCATCACCAAGCAGGAGGCCCGCGAGCGCAGCCGCGTACTGGCCAACGGCTGTGGTCTCGAGGACGTCCTGGACCGCTACCCGCACGAGATCACCCCGGGCCGTCGCCGTCTGACCGGTGTCGCCCGGGCGCTCAGTGCGTACCCCAAGGCGATCGTGCTGGAGGACGCGGACGGCCTGCCCACGTGGGGCTCGCTCCTCTCGATCCGGCCCAACCCCGAGCTCGCCTCGGTCGCACTGCTGCTCATCACGACCAGCACGACACGCACTACCGGATTCGACGATGCTGAGTAGCCGCAGAACGTTCTTGGGAGCAGCGGCGACGCTTCTGCTCACCGGGTGCTCCAGCGACGTGCTAGGACTGCGCCGTGCGGTCCGCGTGGCCGTCAGCTGGAGCGGCGAGGAGCTGCGCTCGTTCCACAAGGTCCTGGACGGCCTGGGCGCGTTCAGCTACCCCGTCGAGGTCGTACCGCTCGGAGACGACATCTCCACGGCCTTCGGCGGCCCGCCCGCACGGAAGCCGGACGTCGTCATGCTGCCGCAGCCAGGTCTGGTCCGGCAGCACTGGAAGGAACTGGCACCGATGCCCGACGACATCGCCCGACTCGGGCGTGCCCGGCTCTGGCGGGACCTGCTGGTCCAGAACGGCACGACGTACGGCGTCCCGTTCAAGACCGCGCACAAGTCGGCCGTCTGGTACCGCCCGTCAGCGTTCCAGCAGGCCGGCGTACAGCCGCCGCGGCACTGGTCGGAGTGGCTGGCTGTGAACCGCACACTGACCCAGGCGGGCATCACACCGCTGTCGCTGGGCGCAGGTGACGGCTGGGTACTGACGGACTTCCTGGAGAACATCCTGTTGGGCATCGCGCCTTCGGTGTACGCCGGTCTTGCGACGGCGCAGCGTCCGCGTCCGTCGGAGCAGCCGCAGTTCGGCGCCGCGCTGCGGCTGCTCGGAACCATGTGGTCCGCCCCTGGCGCACTGGCCGGCGGCGTGAAGGAGTCGCTCGTGCAGCAGTTCCCGGACGCTCTGGTAGAGGTGTTCGGTCACCGCAGGGCAGCGATGGTGCTGGCGTCCGACTTCGCCGAGCCGGTCGTGCGCTCGTTCGCGGCGGACCCCGACGACATCGGCCTGTTCACGTTCCCTTCGATGTCGCCGGGAGCTGCGGCGCCGGTCGTCGTCGGCGGTGACGTGATGGTGCTGACGGGACCGGTCACCGACAACGCCCGCGATCTGGTCCGCCGCCTGGCCGACCCAGCAGCAGTGGATCCGTGGATCGCCGCGGGCGGCTTCCTGGTCGACGGACGCACCTCCGGGTACTCCCCCGAGCTGACGCGGCTGGCCGAACAACTCACCAGACCTGGTGAGCAACTGCAGTTCGACCTGTCGGATCTGCTCGGTCCGCTCGGAGACATCAACGGCCTGTGGCGGGTGCTGACGGACTTCCTGATCGCGGTAGGCGGTCGCGGCGCGGACGCCGTACCGGATGCCGTGGACACGGCGATGAATGCCCTGCGGAAGCTGGAGGAGGGCTGATGGGCCTGCACACCAACGGCCTGTCCCTCGAGGTCGTCGGCCGCGAGATCACTGGCCGACCGGTGCAGGGCAAACCACGCCGCCCGGCCGGGCCGTACCTGCTCGGGCTGCCCGCACTGCTGCTCAGCTGCGTGCTGCTGATCCCGATCGGCGTGACCGTGGTGAAGGCGTTCACCAAGAACCACCGGTTCGGGCTCGGCAACTTCGCCGTGATCGGCGATCCTGCCGCACTGCATGCCGTCGGCAACAGTCTGCTCTGGGTGTTGATCGCGTTCGGAACCGTCGCGGTCGGCTTTTCCCTTGCCCTGTTGAGTTATCGCCTGCCGGCGGTCACGACACTCCTGCAGCCCGCACTGGTGATTCCGTTCGCGGTGTCGGTGCTGGCGTCGGGTGTTACGTTCCGGATGATCTTCGACCCCACAGCGGAACGCGGCACGATCACAGCGGTCTCGACGCGACTGTTCGGCTCCAGCCCGGTGTGGCTGGGGCCCGGCCTGTTCTGGCTGGTGCTGATGTCCGCGTTCGGCTGGACCTGGCTGGGGTACGTCGTGTCGCTGTTCCGCGCCGGCCTGGACGCGATACCCGATGACGTGTCCCGGGCCCTCGCAGCGGAGGGTGTCCGGGGCTGGAAACGCCTGCGTGCGTTGGAGATCCCGCTACTGCGTCCGATCACCGGTGTGGTCACGCTGACGCTGGTTGTCGCGGCTGTGCGGGTGTTCGACCTGGTGCTGATCGTCGTACCAGGGTCCATGCAGCGATCCGCCGACGTACTAGGGCTCAACTGGTGGCGGGCGACGACGTCCGGCGTGGACCCTGGTCGTACGGCGGCGTTGGGCGTTGTACTGTTCGCGATCGTCGCAGCTGTCGGTCTGATCGGGGTACGCGGGCTGCGACGGCGGCGCTGGGCGATGCCCGTGTCCGTCGTACGGCAGGAGCCGTCACTTGGTCGCCCGCGGCCACGCAGGGCGGTACGGCGGTTCGGCTGGTTCGTCGGGGGCGCTGTGGCGCTGGTGTGGATCTTTCCGGCCGTAGTACTCGTCGCCACGGCGCTGCACTCGCCGCGGGAGGCGGGACTGCGTGGTTGGTGGTCGCCGTCGGGTCTCGGGTTCTCGTCGTTCGCGGCCGCCGCGAATGTCGGGTTGTTCCGGGCACTGCTCTCCACTCTGGTCATCGCTACGGCCGCCACCGCAGTGCTGCTGGTGATCGCCGTACCGACGGCCTACCTGGTCGCGTGGGGCGGCCTGCCACCACGGCTGGGACGCGTGGCGATGGCCGTGTTCGTCGTACTTGCTGTCACACCAGTACAGATGTACGCCGCTCCGCTGCGGGATGCGATCGACGCAGCAGGACTCGCCGGGTCACGGGTCGCACTGGCCTTGGTACACGCGGCGGCTGGTCTGCCTTTCGCAGTACTGCTGCTGCGGTCCGCGTTCGCGTCTGCACCACCTGCTGTGGTGTCGGAGGCGTTGCAGGGGCCTGTGCGGCAGAGCGCCGTACTGGCGACTGTGCAGCGGACGTACCGCCCCGCACTGGTTGCTGTTGCGGTGCTGGAGTTCGCCCTGGTGTGGAACGACTTCATCGTCGGGTTCCTGATCAGCGGACCCGGTACGACGCCGTTGTCGTTGGTGCTGTGGGGTGAGGCGCGGCAGTTCTCGGTGTCGAGCGGACCGGTCGCTGCTGCGGCGACGGTCGCGTCCGTCGTACCTGTGGTGCTCCTGCTGTCCTTCTGGCGCGCCGTCGTACGGGGGCTGACCACGGGGAGCCGGCCATGAGCGAGGAGCAGGAGAAACCGCAGGAGGAGCGCGAGGAACCGTCACGGACACAGGAGTTCTCGCTGGCGATCGGTGCGGTCGCGTCCGGTCTGCTGACCGACCTGATGTCGCAGCTGCTCAACCAGAGCTTCGGCCAGCGCGGCATCGTGCAGTGGGTCGGGTACTCCGTGACTGCCTTGCTGGTGATCGTCTCGTTCCTGCGGCTGCGCTCCCGGACCCGACGCGCGCGGCGGCGCAGGCAGCAGGGTGTGAGCGACCTGCACGCGGCCGCGGAAGAGGCCGAGCAATGGATGATCGCGCTCGGCTCGAACGCCGGCGGGATGGCCGCGGCCGAGTGGTTCGCGCTGAACGAGACCCGGCTCCGGCAGCTGCTCGCGACCGAGAAGCCGCACAACGAGACGGTCGACGACTTCGCACGGATCTGCGATGCACTGGAGGCCTGGTACGTACGCCATCCCGACCCCGACGCGCTCCTCCAGCTCAGTGACCTGCTCAGCGTCGCCGCCGAGGCAGCAGGGCGCCGCAGCCTCGCCGAACTCGCAGCAGCCCGCGCGGCAACGGCGTACCGGATGCTGGGCGACCTGGACACGGCCAGCGCCAGGCTGAGCGTCTCCGACAACATCGCCGCGAACGGGCGTACGGCGTCCGCGCTGATGATGCGGCGCCAGGTGGAACGCGCACTGGTCAACCTGGCCGTCGCCGATCGCGCACCGGCCGGCAACGACCGCGACGAGGCCGTCCTGAACGCGCGGGACCGGCTGGGCGAGGCACGTCTGCGCCGGCCGGGTCCTGACCTGACAGCCGACGTGGCCATCTCCATCAACCTGGCGGTCGTGCACCTGTACCAGCACGACAGCGAAGGCGCCCTGGAGCACCTGCGTCCCGCCCACGCCCACGCGACCGCGGCCGGCGACGTGAGCGGCGAGGCACACGCACTCGAGCTCATCGGCGTCGCCGCGTGGATGCAGCGCAACCGGCACGAGGCAGTGAGCCGCTGGGAGCACGCCGCCCACCTGTACGCCGAGATCGACGAACGCGAAGGCCACGCCCGCTGCCTGCAGCACCTCGGCTCGGCGGAGGTCCGCGCGGGCAACCTGGACGCCGCCCTGGAACTGCTCGAGCAGAGCAAGCTGCTGCGGACGACCGACAGCGAGATCCTCACGAAGTACCTGGACGCGGCCCGCCGCACCTCCGAACTGCCGGTCGTCGCCCCTGACCCGCCGTACCGCAAGGCCGGCACCTGGCTGAAACGTGCCTTCAGGCGTTTTGTCGGAGGCTTGAAATAGGTTGTCGGCATGGCGAAAGCGGCGACTCAGGCGAAGGGCAGGCCGGCGTACGCGTGCTCGGAGTGTGGATGGACCTCGGCGCGCTGGATCGGGCGGTGCGGCGAGTGCCAGGCCTGGGGCACGGTCGCCGAGGTCGGTGCACCGAAGGCCGCGCGGATCACCGCCGGCCCGGTGTCCTCGCCGGCGATGCCGATCGCCAAGGTGTCCGCGATCGAGGCCGAGTCCCGCCCGACCGGCATCGGCGAGCTCGACCGGGTGCTCGGCGGCGGCGTCGTGCCGGGCGCGGTGATCCTGCTCGCGGGTGAGCCCGGCGTCGGCAAGTCCACGCTGCTGCTGGAGGTCGCGGCGCAGTCGGCCCGCGGCGGCCAGCGCACCCTCTACGTGTCCGGCGAGGAGTCGGCCGCCCAGGTGCGGCTGCGCGCCGGGCGGACGGATGCGCTCGTCGACGACCTGTTCCTCGCCGCTGAGACCGACCTGGGCGCGGTCGTCGGTCAGGTCGACGCGGTCGAGCCGACGTTCCTGGTGATCGACTCGGTGCAGACGATGGCGCACCCGGAGGTGGACGGCGCGCCCGGTGGCGTGACGCAGGTCCGCGAGGTGACCGGCGCGCTGGTCCGGCTCGCGAAGGAGCGGCACATCGCCGTCGTCCTGGTCGGCCACGTGACGAAGGACGGCGCGATCGCCGGGCCGCGGATGCTCGAGCACCTGGTCGACGTGGTGCTCGCGTTCGACGGCGACCGGCACTCCGGGTTCCGGATGGTGCGCGCGACCAAGAACCGGTTCGGCCCGTCGGACGAGGTCGGCTGCTTCGACATGGTCGACACCGGGATCGTCGAGGTCACCGACCCGACCGGCCTGTTCGTGTCCGAGCACGCCGAGCCGGTGGCCGGCACCTGCGTGACCGTGATGATGGAGGGCCGCCGCCCGCTGCTGGCCGAAGTACAGGCGCTGGTCGGCCCGTCGGCCGCGCCACAACCCCGGCGTACGACGTCCGGACTGGAGTCGTCGCGGGTCGCGATGGTGCTGGCCGTCCTGGGCAATCGCGCCGGGCTGAAGCTGACCGACCAGGAGGTGTACGTCGCGACGGTGGGCGGCGTGAAGATCACCGAGCCGGTCGCGGACCTGTCGGTGGCGATCGCGGTCGCCTCCTCGGTGATGGACAAGCCGATCCATCCCGGCCTGATCGCGATCGGCGAGGTCGGGCTGGCCGGTGAGGTGCGCCGGGTCGGCGGCCTGGAGAAGCGGCTCGCGGAGGCGGCCCGGCTCGGGTTCACCAAGGCGATCATCCCGGCCGACGTGCCGAACCGCGGCCGCGAGGCGAAGCCGATGGACATCCAGCGCAAGTACGGCCTGCGCACCTTCGCCGCCCCCGACCTGCGCTCGGCACTGAGCGCGGCCGGCCTGGCGTAGCGATCGTTGTGGTCCCCGCCACAGCTGAGACGGGGGATCAACAGACCTGGGTCCGGGAACGTACTCTGGGGGCGCCCCCCCGCCGGGTTCACCGTCGAGCCCGGGTGTACCCCGTCGACCGCAGGAGCGCCCAGATGACCGGATCAAGAGTTGTCGCCCTCGGCCACTACCAGCCCGAGCGGGTGCTCACCAACGACGAGCTCGCCACCATGGTCGAGACCAACGACGAGTGGATCCAGAGCCGGGTCGGCATCCGGGAGCGCCGGATCGCGGCCCCGGACGAGTCGGTCGACGAGATGGCCTGGCGCGCCGCCGACAAGGCGATCGCGAACGCCGGCCTGGACGTCACCGAGATCGACTACGTGATCGTCGCCACCTGCACCGCGATCGACCGCTCGCCGAACATCGCCGCCCGGGTGGCGGCGCGACTCGGCCTCGGCACCCCGGCCGCCATCGACCTGAACACCGCCTGCTCCGGCTTCGCGTACGCGCTGGCGACCGCGGACCAGGCGATCCGCGCGGGTGCCGCGTCGAAGGCGGTCGTGATCGGCGTCGAGAAGCTCTCCGACTGGACGGACTGGACCGACCGCACCACCTGCGTGCTGATCGGTGACGGCGCCGGCGCCGCCGT
>DASXXB010000079.1:0-25954 GCA_036503355.1 Kribbella sp.
AAAACGTTGGAAACGTTACCGTCCAGGAGGCCGGATGAACAGTGCCACTCCCGGCGGAACCACCACCAGGAAGCGGCGCAGTCGTGGTGGGATGAGCCGCAACGCCGGCTCCGACGTGAAGGCGGCGTACCTGTTCATCGCTCCGGCGGTGATCGGGTTTCTCGTCTTCGTGGGGTATCCGCTGATCCGATCGTTCTATCTCGCGCTGACGAAGTACAACGGGCTGACCAACCCGATCTTCGTTGGCCTCGGCAACTTCCGGCGGCTGTTCACGACCGACCCGGCCTTCTGGCCGGCGTTGCGGGCGACCGGCTACCTGGTGTTGCTCTATGTCCCGTTGTCCCTGGTTCTCGGCCTGGCGCTGGCGATGTTCTGCAACCAGCGGTTCGCCGGTGTCCGGGTGGTCCGTACGCTCGCGTACCTCCCGGTCGTGCTGCCGGCGGTCGCCAGCATCACGCTGTGGAAGTTCATGCTCGACCCGCAGGTCGGGTTGCTGAACACGATCCTGGACCGGCTCGGCCTGCCGACCAGCCTGTGGTTGCAGAGTCCCAAGATGGCGATGCCGTCCGTGGTACTGGTGATGCTGTGGGGCGTCGGCGGGACGATGATCATCTTCCTGGCCGCGCTGCAGTCGGTGCCGACCGAGCTGTACGAGGCGGCCAAGGTGGACGGTGCCGGCCCGTGGTCGGTGTTCTTCCGGATCACGATGCCGATGATCAGCCCGATCATGCTGCTGCAGGTGATCCTGCAGACCACGGCCGCACTGCAGACCTTCAACCAGCCCAAGATCCTCACCAACGGCGGACCGGGTTTCAGCACCAGCGTGCTGATGCTCGGGATCTACAACAACGGCTTCCCCACCCTCGGCCGGGTCCCGCAACTGGGCTACGCGTCGGCGCAGGTGTGGGTGCTGTTCATCATCATCATCGCCGTGATCGCCCTGACCGCGAAGTTCTCCTCGCTCTGGACGTACAGTGACAGCACTTCCGACTGAAGCCCCGCCCGCGACGGCCACCGACCAGGCCGCGCGTCCGGCGAAAAAGAAGCCCCGTGTGGTCGGTACGACGTCGTGGTACGTCGTGGCGCTGTTCATCTGCGCGGTGATGATCGTGCCGCTGCTGTGGATGATCACGATCGGGCTGAAGAGCAAGACCGCCGTGTTCGACATCCCGCCGAAGCTGCTGCCGCACGAGTGGACGTGGAGCAACTTCGTCAACGGGCCGAAGGCGATCCACTTCCCGCGGCTGTTCCTGAACTCGACGATCATCACCGCACTGAGTGTCCTGGGTGGGGTGCTGACCGCGATGATGGCCGGCTACGCGCTGGCCCGGTTGCGGTTCCCGGGACGCAAGGTGTGGTTCTACCTGTTCGTCGGCAGCATGCTGCTGCCGGGCGTGGTCGGCCTGATCCCGTTGTTCCAGATGTACAAGAGCATCGGCTGGTACGACACCTGGCTGCCGCTGATCGTGCCGGCGTTCCTCGGCGGGAACCCGTTGTTCATCTTCCTGGCCCGGCAGTACTTCCTGGCCATCCCCTATTCCATCGATGAAGCGGCCAAGATCGACGGCGCCGGGCACCTGCGGATCTTCGTCAGCGTGATGCTGCCGCTGACCCGGCCGGCCTGGCTGACGATGGCGATCCTCGCGTTCCAGGCGTCCTGGAACGACTACTTGAACCCCCTGGTCTACCTGTACTCCTCCGGCAAGTGGCCGTTGTCGGTGGGTATGGCGTCGTTCATCTCCCCGTTCGCGGGGAAGACGCCGGACTGGAGCTACTACATGGCCACGAACCTGCTCTACATGCTGCCGCCGCTGATCATCTTCTTCGCCGCGCAGCGCTACTTCATCCAGGGCCTCGGCGCTCTCGGCAGCACGAACCAGAAATGAGGATTGGTGTGAAGAGGACAATCGGTATCACCGCGCTGGCCTGCGCCGGGTTGCTGACGGCAACGGCCTGCAGCGGCTCGGACTCCGGCGGCTCGAGCGACGGCCCGGTCACCGTGACCGTGATGACCTGGGAGTCGGCCGACACCAACGCCGCGATCAAGAAGGCCTTGGAAGGCTTCAAGGACGACAAGGTCAAGGTCGAACTGATGGAGACGCCGAGCGGTCAGTACGGCGACAAGCTCGCGTCACTGACCCAGGCGAAGAAGCTGCCCGACCTGTTCTGGTGCGGTAACGACACCGAGCAGCAGTACACGTCGCAGGGCCTGCTGGTCGACTGGGCGGACAAGATCAAGAACAACGACGGCGACTTCAAGGCCGACAAGTTCGTCCCGTCCGCGATGGAGAACTGGAAGACCGCCGACGGCCAGATGGGCGGTCTGCCGTCGCTGATGAACACGTACGGCGTCTGGTACAACGCCGACGCCTTCACCGCGGCCGGTCTGCCGCTGCCGAAGGCCGGCTGGACGTGGGACGAGATGTACGCCGACGCCGCGAAGCTCGCGAACAAGAACGGAGCGAAGTACGGCCTGGTCGCCGATCAGCTGACCAGCGCGGACGGGCCGTTCACGATGAGCCTGTACTCCGTGTCCGCGGGCGGCGCGCCGTTCACCGATAACGTGAACCACCCGACGAAGGCCGAGGCCGACGACAAGTACAAGGAAGGCGTCGAGAAGCTGACCGCGGCGATCAAGAACGGCTCGGTCGCGCCGCCCGGGTACGACGCGGCGAACGTGCAGTCGCTGTTCGCGGCCGGCAAGATCCCGATGACGTTCGGCGGGCAGTGGCTGGCGGCCGGGTTCCAGACCGACAAGCCGAAGATCAAGTACGGGTTCGCGCCGTTCCCGCAGGTGCAGACCGCGACCACGCTGTACGACTCGGTCGGCATCTGCACGCCGCAGTACACCAAGGACCAGGACGCGACGTTCAAGGTGCTCGAGTACATCAACACCAAGGTGTGGGACCAGGTCCTGCCCGCCTCGCCGGTCGCGCCGCCGGCGTACACGCCCGCGCAGGCGAGCTACTTCGACTCGCTCACGAAGGCTCAGCAGCCGACGGTCGTCGACACGGTCAAGGCGGATCTGGGCGCGGAGAAGACGGTCGGTGTCCGGTTCACCACCCAGTGGGCCAGCCAGGTCGGCGACCTGACCACGGCCAACTACCAGCCGATCCTGAGCGGCAAGAAGCCGATCACCGACCTGCCGAACTACATCGACAAGATCAACGGATTGATCAAGCAGGGCAGCTGAAACTCATCCTTCTCTCTCACCACGGCTTGTGGTGAGAGAGAACGGTGGGGGCTAGACAGCCTCCCAGAGTGACAGTGCGAAGCGGGCTTCGCCGTCGGTCCACCACGCGGCCGGGGTGAAGCCCGCTGTGCCGAGTTCGGCTTCGACGCCGGCGCGGCGGAACTTGGCGGAGATCTCGGTGCTGATCTCCTCGCCTTCGGAGAACGCGACGTCCAGGTGGATCTCCGGGATCAGCACCCGCATCGCGCGGGTGGCGCGCAGGTGCATCTCGATCCACTCGTTGGCCTCGTCCCAGATCGCCACGTGCTCGAACGCGTCGACGTCGAAGTCGGCGCCGAGCTGCCGGTTGATCACCCGCAGTACGTTCTTGTCGAACTCCGCGGTGACGCCGGCCGCGTCGTCGTACGCCGCGACGAGCGTGGCCGGGTCCTTCACCAGATCCGTGCCGAGCAGCAGCCACTCGCCCGGCTCTAGGACGTCCCGGATCGAGGAGTAGAACACCTCGCGCTCGGCCGGGATCAGGTTGCCGATCGTGCCGCCCAGGAACGCGACGATCCGTGGCGGATCCCCGGGCAGCTTGTCGAGGTGTGCGGTGAAGTCGCCGACCACACCGTGCACGTCGACGCTCGGGTAGTCGGCGTTGATCGCGTCGGACGCGTCCCGCAGCGCGGACTCCGACACGTCCAGCGGGACGAAGCTGGTCAGCGTGCCGTGGTCGCGGAGTCCGTCGAGCAGCAGCCGGGTCTTCTCCGAGGAGCCGGAGCCGAGCTCGACCAGCGTGTGCGCGTTGGTGAGCGCCGCGATCTCGCCGGCGCGGGCGTGCAGGATCTCGCGCTCGGCGCGGGTCGGGTAGTACTCCGGCAGACGCGTGATCTCCTCGAACAGCTCACTCCCCCGCGCGTCGTAGAACCACTTCGGCGGCAACCACTTCGGCGTCGCCGACAACCCTGCCCGGACGTCGTCACGCAACGCCCGCGCCGCGTAGTCCGGGGTCAGATGTACGTCGATGAGGGTCACTCTCGTCCTTCCATACCGGTGATGTGCAGGGTCGTGGCGGTGGCCACGAGCAGGGATCGATCGGGTACTGCGGTCCACGCGCCGGCCCCGAACGGCTCGGAGGCGACCGTCACGGAGTCGTCGGTCTGCCGGACGTGGAGCGCATGGGTCCACGCGGTGGCGATCAGTTGCTCGCCGTCGGTCAGCAGGATGTTCAGCCGTGATCCCGGCGCCAGTGCTTCGACCTCGTGCACGACCGCCGCGACAGCATCCGCGGGCGGCTCACCACGACCGAGACGATCGGTGATCAGCGCCCACAGGAACACCGAGTCGATGGGGGCATCCAGACTCAGCAGGTCGGCGACCGGCAGCTGCTCGGCCAGCTTGAGCGTCGCGTGCGGCCAGCCCGGGATGCGCCCGTTGTGGCTGAACAACCAGTGGCCGGAGGCGAACGGTGCGACCGCCGACTGACCGTACGGCATGCCGACGGTCCCGTTCCGCAGGGCGGCCATCACGGCACCGGACCGGATCGCGCCGGCCAGGCCGGGGAGGTTCTCGTCGGTCCAGATCGGTACGTCGCGCCGGTAGCGCAACGGCCCGCCGGACACGGCGGCGTCGGACTCGGGATACCAGCCGAGTCCGAAACCGTCCGCGTTGACCGAACCGCCGCCACGCATGTCCGACGGCGCCCAGCTCTGTTCGTACAGGGAGTGCTCGGGGTCGAGGACCAGCGACGCGAGCGTGACCGGTGGGCCCAGGTAGGCCAGGTGGCGGCACATCAGGCGTGCAGCTCCCCGGTCTGGAGCTCGTCCGGGCGCGGGTCGCGGGCGCACCGGAAGCCGGCGAAGATCTGCCGGCGGATCGGGTAGTCCCAGTTCCGGAAGGTGCCGCGGGCAACGACCTCGTCGGTGCCGAAGGAGCCGCCGCGCAGCACCTTGTACTCCGGCCCGAAGAAGACCAGCGAGTACTCGTCGTACGGCCAGGCACGGAAGCCCGGGTACCCGCGGAAGTCGCTCGACGTCCACTCCCACAGGTCCCCGATCAGCTGCTCGACGCCGAGCGGCGAGGCACCCGCCGGGTACGCCCCGACCGGGGCCGGGCCGAGGTGCCGCTGGCCGAGGTTCGCGTGTTGCGGACCCGGCGACTCGTCACCCCACGGGAACCGGCGCGTCCGGCCCGAGGCGGGATCGAAGCGCGCAGCGAACTCCCACTCCTCCTCCGTCGGCAGCCGTTTCCCGGCCCACTGCGCATACGCCTCGGCCTCGTAGAAGCAGACGTGCATCACCGGCTCGTCCATCGGCAGCCGCTCCCGGTGCCCGAACCGCAGCCGCCACCACTCGCCGTCGGCCTGCGACCAGAACCGCGGCGCGACCAGCGACGCCTTCTGCACGTGCGCCCAGCCGGCCTCGGACCACCACCGCGGATCGGAGTACCCGCCACCGAGCACGAACCGCAGGTAGTCCGCGTTCGTCACCGGCACCGTGTCGATCACGTACGGCTGCACGTGGACGGCGTGGGCGGGCCGCTCGTTGTCGAGCGCCCACGGCTCGATCGACGTACCCATCTCGAAGACCCCGCCCGGCACGAACACCTCGGGCGCCGGCAACGGCCGTCCCGCGGGCGGGGGCGGCGCGTCGAGCACCGGTGCGCCGTCGCGCAACTGGTGCGTCGCGAGCATCGTCTCGTCGTGCTGCTGTTCGTGCTGGGTGATCATCCCGAACGCGAACGCGTTGTGTACCAGCTCACGTGCAGCGCCCGATTTTCCAGGGTCGAACTTCACGTGATCAAGCACATCCAGGACCTTGTCACGCACCTCGCTCACATAGGCACGCGTCTCCACCGGCCCCAGCAGCGGCAGCGACGGCCGGTCCGCGCGCGGGTGCTGGAACGCGTCGTACAGCTCGTCGATGTCCTGGCGCAGCGGCTCGCGGCCGCCCACGTCGCGGACCAGCCAGAGCTCCTCCTGGTTGCCGATGTGGGCGTAGTCCCAGACCAGGGGCGACATCAGCTTGGAGTGCTGCTTGACCAGGTCGTCGGTGTCGACCGCGTCGGTCAGCTGCGCCGTCCGGGCCCGCGACCGCTCCAGCTGCTCACCGACGAAGGTGCGCAGACCCTCCGGGGAAAGGTCCGACAGTTGGTGATTCATGAGGCTCGCCTTCCTTGGGTGTTGTCGACGATGCGCTGCAGCCGGGTTGCGACGGCAGCGGTCAGTTCGGGATCCGCACCGGTCCGGTGCAGCACCTCGGTCCCGAGCGCGACCACATCGCGCGCGGCACGCAGTACCAAGGTGTCCTTCAGGCCCTCGCGGGCCGCCGGGAACCAGCGGCCCGCCGCGGGCTCGGCCGCGGCCAGCACCTGGTCCATCGGCGCGGACATGAGCGCGGTGAGCAGCAGGGTCGGGGCGATCCACCCGTCCCCCGGCTGCGCGTCGAGGTAGCGCACCTCGAGGTACCCGCGCGGGCGGACCGGCGGGAAGAGCGTGGACAGGTGGTAGTCGAGGTCGTCGTACGTCGGTCTGTCGCCGGGCAACTGTCCGTCGGCCCACGCGCCGAACGTGAGACCGGCCGGTGCGTCCCACGTGTCGCCCCGGCGCAGGCAGAGCACCGGCGCCTCCATCGCCGTCCGCGCCCACGCGGCGGCCGGGTCGCCGTCCAGCGGTGGCGGCTCGGTGAACGGAGCGCAGGTGCCGAAGGTGGCCTGCGTCCGCGCGGACGCCCAGCCGGTGTCGGTGCCGTCACGGCGGCGCGAGTTGGCGAACAGCGCGACCAGGGCCGGGCCGAGGTCGTGCAGGGCCCGCCAGCGCAGCGCGGTCTCGCCGGCTTCGCCCGCATCGAGGCAGACCTGAAGGCCGGCGGTGCTGCACATCATCCGCGGCCCGTGCGGTCCGAGGCGCTGGAAGGCGTGTTCCATCGCGGCGTAGCGCGGGACGGTGAGGATGCGGCGGGGTGCGCGGAACGGGTCCAGGCCGTAGGCGCCGGGGACCAGGTCCGCGTCCAGCAGCAGGGAGGTGAGCTCGGCGGCGTCGGCGGCGGTGTCGTCGATCAGCCGCGGGATCGAGTCCGACGCGGGGCCGGAGATCTCCACCTGGCCACCCGGCTCGACGGTGACCAGAGCGCCCCGGCTCAGCGGCAGCTGCGGACTGCCGCGGACCAGGGTCGCGGGGGCGTGTTCGCCCAGGGCCTTGCTGAGTTGTCCGGCGTCGAGCGGCCGGTGCGGGTCATCCGCATGATGCACGGTCCACTCGAGCTCGACGCCGTACAGCCGAGGTGGACCGTGCTTGAAACAGACCATCGCGACGTAGCCCTCCGCCTCGGCCCGGGAGCCGATCGGAGTCGTCGCCGTCACACCACCGGGCGAGGTCACGTCAGCGAACCTAGCTCCGGGCCGGGGGCTGGACAACCGACCAGAAAATTACCGGTCGGTGACGCCTGGGTAGCAAGTCGACTCATGCCGACCATGCTCCCTGGCGCCACCGACAGAATCCGACAGGATCGTCGCAGGTGGTCAGAGCGGCGGCCGCGCCGCGCCGTACGCCTCGATCTCGTCGATGAACACCCCGGTCTGGTACTTGTTGTGCATCGTCTTGCTGAACGTCACCCGGACCCAGCGCGCCTTCGCCGGCGCGAAGCCCACGTGGTACCAGATCCTGGACGCGCCGTTCACCGAGGTGACGTTCCCGCGGTCGGTGAAGTTCGTGCCGTCGGTGCTGGTCGCGACCGTGATCTGGTCCGGCCGGTAGTCCGGGTACTCCTCGTAGGCGTGCACCCGCACCGCGCCGACCGTCTGCGCCTGCCCGAGGTCGATCGTGACGACCGGCTGCACGCTGTCACCGACCTTGGCCAGCTCGTACCCGAACTGCTTGCCGTCGCCCCAGTTGTCACCGAGCACGCCATCGGTCGCCTCGATGCCCGCGTCCGGGAACCGTCCGGACGGCGCGGTCCGGTCGTACGTCTTCCCACCGGCCAGGTTGGGTTGCAGCAGGTGCTGTCCCGCGACTTCGAGCCCTTCCAGCTGCTCCGGGGTGGCGCCCTCGATCCGGAGGTACCTGGTCTTCGCGTTGAGACCGAGGAAGTCGTCACCACCCGGCTTGAGCAGGTCGTCACCGGGGTTGTCCGCTCGGCTCGCTGCCTCGGCCCAGTGAGTGCCGTCGTACGAGATCAGCACCCGGTACTTGCTCGGCCAGCTCGAGCCCCAGTGCAGCAGTACGCCGTCCACCTGCGCCTGACGCCCCAGGTCGACCTGGACGCCGCTGTCCGTGCTGGTCTTGGTGTACTTGAGGCCGGTCACCGGCAGGCCGGCCGCAGCGTCGAGCGCGAGCGCCCGGATCCGCTGCATGTAGCTCACGTCCGGCGAGTACTTGTCGCTGGCCTGCACCACGGCGTTCGCGAGGTCGTGGGCCAGCCCCGGATCGGTCTTGCCGAGGTGGTTGAGGACCTCCCAGTCCTCCATGCCGTCCCGCAGCGACTCGTAGCGCGGTGACGCCTCGACCGTGTTGTGCACCGTGTCCGGCCGGACGATGTACCCGTCGCCCTTGACGGTCTGGTCCTTCATCTTGAACTGCCAGTTCCCGTACGCCCAGTGCAGGTACCCGGTCGCACCCTTGCCGTAGGCCAGCCACATGGTCTGCCGCTGGCTCCACTCCGGCTGGTCGATGAACCTGTTCAGGTGGTTGCCGGCCGGGATGTTGCAGTTGTAGAACCACAGCGGCTTGCCGGCCCGGCGCTCGTCGTCGAACGGCTTCGGGTTCGCGGTGTAGGTGAACAGGTTCGGGATCACGATGTCCTCGGCCTTCGCCACCCGCGCGGCGAGCTGGTTCACGACCGCGTCACCGATCTTCACGTCCGGCCAGTACTGGCGCAGCTTGCTCGCGACCCCGAACCACCCCGGGTCGCCACCCGCCCCCGGCTCGTCGCCGACATGCATCCAGAACTTGTCCAGCCAGCCCTTGTCGGCCAGGTGTTGCCGCAGCGCGGGATAGAACTGCTTGTACCAGTTGTCCGCCTCCGGGCTGTCCCAGTACACGAAGTCCGGGACCTGCCGGCCGGTCTCCTTCGGTGTCACCTCGACGAGGTACTTCGGGTACTGCGGGTTGTGGTCGGCGTTCTGCGGACCGGCACCGGTGAAGCCCTCCAGCCGGTTCACCACACCCTTGTCCAGGAACCGCTGCGTCACCTCGTCGAACCGGCTGAAGTCGAACGTGTACTTGCCGTTGGCATCGACCTTGCTGCCGCCGTCGGTGAGCAGGTTGATCAACGGCAGCTGCAGGTTGTTCTGCCGGTAGCGCTTCATCGTGTCGGCCCAGTTGTCGATCAGCTCCCACCACTGCGGCGAGTACCGGTCGTGGCCGTAGAACAGCTTCACGGTGTCGCCCTCCCCGATGTCCCACGAGGTCAGGCCGAGGAAGTTCGTCCACATCACGTTGGTGAACTGGCTCTGGTTCGCCGGCGGGATCACCACGTTGCGGGCGTTCACCCGGATCGGCACGTTCAGGTTGCCGTTCGTCGTCCGCACCAGCGCGTGACCGGTGTAGATGCCGCCCTTGGTCGTCGCCGGTACGTGCACCCGGACCCAGATCGACTGCGTCTGGTTCGCCGGTACGTCGATGCTCGTCTGGTTCAGCAGCCGGTCCGGGAAGTCGCCCGGCGCGGTCCGGACCGTCGGCGTGACGAAGTTGTCCGGTTCCCAGCCGTTGTACGAGTTGTGGTCCAGGTACTCGTACCCGACCGGGTTGTAGCTGAGCTCATCGGCCGCAATGGCGTCCGAGACCCCGTGCAGCGCGGTGAAGTCGACGCCCTGCACGGTGAACGCCTCCGGCCCGCGCAGCACGATCTGGGCCGCTTCGTAGTCGTTCTTGGCGGTGTCGAGCCGGATGTCGTTCCCGGCCTCCGGCGACCGCCCACTGTCCTTGAAGACCGAGTTGTACGACGTCTCGGTCCACATGCCCGGTGTCGCGCGGGCTGCGTGCGCCACCGGCGCCAGCCCTGCCGTCGTCACCATCAGCCCACTCGCGACCACTACTCGTGTCCAGCGCATGCGCCAAGACTTCGCGGCTGCGGAGCACCCGGCAATCCTTCGGTGTCAGCCTGTCTAGACCAATCAGCGGAAACGAGGGCAGTTGGTGCAGGCCGTCACCTTCGGCAGCACGTAGAAGTAGCAGCACGACGTCCGCAGCTTCTGCTCCAGCGACACCCCGAACGCGGCGGCAGCGTCGTCGACGTACGGCGCCTCCTCCGGCAGCCGGAGGGCCGCTCGTACTTCGTCGTCCACCGCACCGAACCGCTGCAGCGACCCCAGCTTGACCCCTGGCCGGTAGGACTCGAGGAACGCGCCGACGTGCGCCTTGTGCTGCGCAGCCGCAACGTCGAGCGGAACGACCTGGTCCGACAGCAGCGAGACCTCAGCCGGGTAGTGCGCTGTCGGATGCCGTTTGAACGCCAGGGCGTCCGGTGAAACCTCCGGAGCGACGCCGGTCACCGCTGAGCTCACAGCAGCCACCAGCGACGGCACCTGGACGTACCACAGCAGCGTGAACATGGCCGCGACCTGCTCCGGCGGCTCGATCGCGTAGTCGCGGGCGTAGTCCGCTGCCGCAGCAGAGCGCCACGAGTGTGTCGGATCACCACCGGCCTGCTGTTCCGCGATCAGGTCAGCACACGAGACCCACTCCGGTCCGACCGCGTTCGCCGTACGCACGGACAGCCAGCTGACTGAGTCAGCCAGTACGTCCGCCAGGCGGCCCACGGTGTAGGTCACCCAGCCAGCCTACGGTCCGGTACGACGACCGGCGCGCCACCGACCTCCACCACGGTCGCCTTCAACCCGAACACCTCGTCGAGCAGCGCCGCTGTCAGCACGTCGACCGGAGGTCCTTCCGCAGCGATACGCCCCTCCCCCATGACCACGAGGTGATCGGCGTACTGCGCTGCCAGCGTCAGGTCGTGCAGTACGGCCACGACCGTGCGACCTGTCGCAGCGGCCGCGTGCACGACGTTCATCACGTCCACGGCGTGAGCCAGGTCCAGGTACGTCGTCGGCTCGTCCAGCAGGAGGTGCTGTGTCCCCTGCGCGAGCACCATCGCGATCCACACCCGCTGGCGCTGGCCGCCGGACAACTGGTCCACCGGACGGTCCCGTAGCTCGGTCAACTCGACCGCGCGCAGGGCCTCCTCGATCGCGGCATCGTCCTCGGCTGTCAGCCGCCCGAACAGACCGCGATGCGGATGGCGGCCGCGTGACACCAGCTCGGCTGCTGTGATGCCCTCCGGAGTCACGGGCCCCTGCGGCAGCACCCCGAGCCGCCTGGCCAGCTCACGCGCCGGCAGTTGGTGAATGTCCTTGCCGTCCAGCAGCACCTGCCCGCTGCGCGGTGTGAGCAGCCGGCTCATCCCCCGCAGCAGGGTGGACTTCCCGGACCCGTTGGGCCCCACAACCGCAGTCAACCGACCGGCCGGCACCTCCAGCGTCAGTCCGTCCACTACTGGTGGGGCAGCGTCGTACGCCAGGGTCAGGTTCTCGACGTGCACGGTTCAGCGTCCCTTCTGCTGACGACCGATGAGATGAAGCAGGTACGGCGCTCCGCACGCGGCCGTGACTACACCGACCGGCAACTCGTACGGTCCGACCTGGGCCCACTGCAGCCCGTTCCGCGCCAGCAGGTCCGCCAGTACGACGAAGAGCGCGCCGAGCATCGCAGTGGTCAGCAGCGGCGGCCGCTCCATCCGCGTGAGCCGCTGCGCGACCTGCGGCGCCACGAGTGCGACGAACGCGACAGGGCCCGCTCCGGCCGTTGCCATCGCGGCCAGCACGGTAGCGATCACCAGCAGCGCCAGCCGGATCCGCGCCACCCGGACACCGAGCGACGAGGCCACATCGTCGCCGAGCACCAGCGCGGACAGGTCCCGGTTGAACATCATGGCTACGGGCAACAACAGCACGACCGCGATCAGCACCGGGATCGCGTCGCTCCAGGCCCGCGAGTTGAGCGAGCCGGCCAGCCAGGCGGCCGCCCGGCCGGCGTCGTTCACGTCACCGATCACCAGCAGCCACGCGACCAGCGAGTTCGCCGCGGCCGCGATCCCGACGCCGATCAGCACCACCTTGCCCGCGTCCACGACACCCCGCCGGATCGACAACGCCCCGACCATCAGCGTCGCGACCAGCCCGCCGAGCACGGCCGCCAGCGGGATCCCGACCTTCGCCGCGAACCCGGAGATGTTGCCACCGCCGGTCCCCGCGAGCACGATCACCGCAACGGCGCCCGCGGACGCCCCGGAGTTGACGCCCACGATGTCCGGACTCGCCAGCGCGTTGCGTGACAGGGTCTGCAGCAGGGCACCGGACACGGCGAAGGCGATCCCGACCAGCAGGCCGGTCGCGATCCGTGGCATCCGCAGCTCCAGCACGACGAGCCGAGTACCACGCCGGCCGCCGCCGAGCAGTACTTCGACCACGTCCGAGATCGGGAGTTTCGCCGTACCGACGCTCAACGACACCAGGGCGATCACGACCGCCAGGGCCGCGAAAAGCACGCTCAGGGCAACGGTCCGCGACCTCACAGCGCCACCGCCCGCCGCCGTACGACGAGGACGAACAGCGGAGCGCCGACGATGCCGAGAACCACGCCGGCCTGTACTTCGCCGGCGCCACCGACGAGCCGGCCGACGAGATCCGCGAGTACCAGCGCGGTGGCCCCGATCAGCCCCGCCGCCGGGATCAGCCAGGTGTTGCGGGCGCCGAAGATCCGCCGCGCGACATGGCCGGACAGCAGGCCGAGGAACCCGATCGGCCCGCACGCCGCGACGCCGGCCGCGGTCAGCAACCCGATCGCACCCAGCCCGACCAGCCGAGCCCGGCGGACCGACAGACCCAGCCCGGCGGCCACGTCGTCGCCCAGGGCCAGCAGGTCGAGATCGCGTGCGTTGAACGCGGCGAGCAGCAACCCGGCGACCGCGAACGGCAGGACCTGACCCGCGACGTCGAAGCCACGTCCCGCCACCGACCCGACCGCCCAGAAGCGATAGCTGTCCAGCGTGTCCGCGTCGAGCAGCACGATCGCCGACGTCAACGCACCGAGCATCGCGGCCACCGCCGCCCCGGTGAGCGCCAGCCCGACCGGGGTCGCGCCGGTACCGCGGGAGGCCAGCTGCTGTACGGCGAAGGTCGCGATCAGGGCCCCGGCCAGCGCGACCCAGACCGTCGCCGAGACCGAGTCGACCAACCCGACCTGCAGGCCGAGCACGACCGCGAACGCGGCGCCGGAACTCACCCCGAAGATGCCGGGCTCGGCCAGCGCGTTCCGGGTGTGACCCTGCATCAGCGTGCCGGCGATCCCGAGGCACAGGCCGATCAGTACGGCGACCACGGTGCGCGGGAACCGCAGGCTGCGCACGATCACGTCGGCATCCGACCCGTTGTTCGCGGTCAGCGCGTGCCACAACGCTCCCGGTCCCAGCCACCTGGACCCGAGCGCAAGGCTCGCGGTCACGGCCACCAGCAGGACCACTGCGAGCACGAACACAACGAGCGCACGTCGTACGGCGGGCGGCGACACGGCCGGGTGCGCGGGCGGCGGGGACATATGGTTAGGTTTGCCTTACTTCCGAGGTGGAAAGCCACCTTAACCTGCCACTCGTGCCGACCTGGAGACACCCGTGCGCCTGCCCCGCGTCCCTGCCCTGCTCACCGCCCTGATCGCCGCCGGCGTGCTCGCGCTCTCCGCCTGTGGATCACCGGATTCCGACGACCCGAAGGACGCCGCCGGCCCCGGTGGCGCCGCGGATGCCGGGTTCCCGCGGACCGTCGAGCACGCGATGGGCAAGACCGAGATCAAGACCAAGCCGAAGCGGGTCGTCGCCCTCGACACCAGCTACGTGGACGCGACCCTGATCCTGGACACCCCGGTCGTCGGGTACACGGACTACCGGACCATCAACGGCGCACTGCCGGACTACCTGGGTGACGACCGCACGACCTACGGCAGCGAGGCCAAGTCGGTCGGCACCCTGGCCGAGCCGAACCTGGAGAAGATCGCCGAGCTGAACCCGGACCTGATCATCACCGCCAAGGTCCGCCACGAGAAGCTCTACGACCAGCTGTCCGCGATCGCGCCGACGATCATGTCCGAGACCACCGGCGCGACCTGGAAGGACAACATCCGGCTCGAGGCGAAGGCGCTCGGCCAGGAGGAGCTCGCGGAGAAGGAGATCTCCGCGTACGAGAAGGCGGCCAAGACCGTCGGCGACGCGATCAACGCGAAGGCGCACAACCCGACGATCTCGGTGGTCCGGTTCGTCGACGGACCGACCCGGCTGTACCAGAACGCCAGCTACTCCGGGATCGTGCTGAAGGACGCCGGCCTGAAGCGGCCCAAGTCGCAGGACGTCGCCGGGTTCGCGCTGGAGATCAGCCCGGAGCGGATCAAGGACGCCGACGCCGACGCGATCTTCGTCACGACGTACGCCGACGAGAAGGGACTGAGCGCGAAGACCGCGGCCCAGTTCAAGGCCAACCCGCTGTGGAAGCCGCTGGCGCCGAAGGTCCACGACGTCCCCGACCTGACCTGGATGACCGCGGTCGGCCTGCAGGGCGCCTGGTCGATGCTCGACGACCTGGCCAAGACCTTCGGCGTCCCGGCACCCGTCAACCCGTAGCGCCGGTAAGGTCGGCGCCATGACGGCTCTGCAGCGGTGGCACGTCGGTCCGTGGACCACGCGCGGGACACGGCCCGGCGAGGCGTTCGAACCCGGCCGGAAGCGGACGCCCGACGAACTGAACTTCGACATCGTCGGTCTGTCCCGCATCGTCGGCCGGCGGCAGACGCTGCCCGAGGAGATGCTCGTCCGCCGTTGCCAGGCGGCGTTGCGGCCGACCGATCCCCGGGTCTGTGGGGTCGCAACCCTGGACGCAGACCTCGCCGAAGAGCTGGCAGACGTCGCGGCACGCGCTGCCGACTGGCTGGCGCAACACGCGCCGGCCGGTTACGAGTTCGTCCGTACGGACGCCATCGAGCTCCGCCCGCTCCTGGACCTGGCGGCGGACGTGGTCGCGGTCGATGCCGTCGTACAACTGGCCGACGTACCGCTTCCTGCTGCCCGGCTGGCAACAGCGCATGTACGCCGATCCGCTGCCGGCGACTGGTACGCCGGGGACGCGGTGTGCAACTGGTCGGGCCCGCACACCACGTCCGCCGAGGCGGTAGCCGCAGTACAGGCAGCCCGCGCCGAACTGGTCGAACAGCTGACCGCCGCGGGCCGCGAAGACCTGGCAGCAACCGCAGACCGCTGGCCTACTGTGCCAGTGGAGTCCGACTAGCGACCAGGTACCGGCTGAGGAAGGCCAGCTCTGCTTCGACGACCTGCTCGTGGGCGTCGAGGAAGGGTGCGTAGTGGCTGCCGGGGACCTGGAGGACTTCCGCCTTCGGTGTGGTGGCAGCCGCCTTCAGGGTCGGGGCCGCCAGCGCTGACTTGTCGTCCTCGCAGACGACGTACAGGATCGGGCAGCGGGCGTCAGCTGCGAACTTGGCCGGGCGGTAGAGCGCGGCCGGGAGAACCGAGCGGGCTGCGATCGCCTGCTGCCAGTCGGGGTACCGGTTGTCAGGGTTCAGGACGCCGTCGCCGAGCACTGCGTCCGGCGTGTTGAGGAGAGCAACCGTTCCGGTCGGGCCGGCCAGGTCCACCAGGCGCGGCGGACGACCGAACCATCCGCCGACGACATCCAGCAGCGACCGGCCGATCAGGCGCAGCGCGCTGCCGGCCGACTGGTAGCGGGACGCATGGCGGGTCACGGTCGGACCGTCCACGTTCGCGGACTGGGCGATCGCCGCCGAGATGCCGAGGTCCTCCGCGGCGAGCTGGACGATGTAGCCACCGGGCAGCGAGAACGCCCAGATACCCACGCGCTCGACGCCCGGCAGGGTCTTGGCATAGGCGATCGCCGCGCGCCAGTCGGCCAACTGGTCGCGCACCCGGGCGACCTGACGCGGCTCGCCCGCGCTCTCGCCGAGGTGCCGATGATCGAACGCCAGCACACTGAATCCGGCCGCGGCGAACCGCGCCGCGAACCGATCCGTCCCCGGCTCCTTCGTGACTCCGAAGCCGCCGGTCATCACCACGCACCCGCCGTTGCTGCCGGGGTAGTGCCAGGCCGCGCACGCAACCCCGGCACTCGTGAAGCCCGCCTTCTCGCGCATGACAGAAGTGAACCACGTGGTTCGCAAATCTGTCTACGCCTGCTCCTCACGTTGCAGCGCGCGCACGAGGGCCGCGAACCCGGCCTCGATCCCGGCCGCGTCGCCGCTGGTCCGCCACTCGATCAGGAACCCCCGCAGCACCGCCAGCACGAACTCCGCCACCTCGGTCTTGCGCCGCTCCTCCCACTCCTCCGGGCAGAGCGCCAGCAATGTCGGCAAGTACTGGTTCGAGGCCGACCGTGCCAGGTCGGCGTACCGGCCGGCGTCGAACATCGCCAGTCCGATCGCCTGGTCGAGCACCCACGACTCCGCGCCGATCAGCGTCGGCCAGATCGACCGCACCCGTTCGGCCATCGACCGATCGCCTTGCTCGTTCGCGGCGGCCACGGCCCGGGTGATCCGCCGTTCGCGCAACTGCAGGACCGCCTGCGTCAGCAGGTCTTCTGGGCCGTCGAAGTGGTACAGCAGCACCTTGTGCGTCGTACCGGCCGCCCGCGCCGCGCGCCGCAGCGAGAAGTCGACCAGCCCGTTGGCGCCGAGGTCGTCCGCCACCTTGTCCAGCAGTTCCCGCCGCCGCGCCTCACCCCGCGGCGACTTCGCCGACCGCCGATACCCAGCCCGCTCCTCAGTCACCCTGTCAGTATCAGACATGCCCTAAGTGAAGCTGGCGACGAAATAGGCGACGCCGTACGGTGCTGCGTTGTAGGTCAGGTCGCCCGACAACGACGTACCTGCGAGGGCTCCGGCGAGCACCTGCCACGGTGCGCGGCCGGCGGCCTGCAGTACGGTGGCGAGGTCCGGGTCGAGGGCTTCGAGTACGTCGAGATCCTTGTCCTGCAGGGCTTTCGCGACGGTCTCGTCGAAGATCTCGGCGCGCGGATGCAGGTGCGCCGGCGCGTGGTCGCTGCGGCGCGCGGAGCCGTCGCCCATCACCAGCAGGCCGACGCGTTCGTTGCCTGCGGCAATGCTTGCGCCCAGTTCCACGCACTGCAGCGGGGCGTCGTCCGCCGGCACCGCGACGTACCGCCGAGGGAGCGTCGCGGCTTTCGAGCGTTCGAGCAACCAGCCGCCGACCGACAGCGACAACGGCAGCACCGGCGATCCGGAGCCGACGCGTACGTCGGGTGCGCCGTACGGACCGAACGATCCGCCCGCGTCACCGGCGTACGTCGCCGCGACCGGCCCCGATCCGACCACGAGAATGCTGGTCGCGGACGCCAGCGTGTCGATGGCGGCCCAGCAGGCAGTGCGCAGCGGATCGAGCTCGGGCGCTGCGCCGGACGCGAGTTCGGGCACGATGAGCGGCGGGTGCGGACACACGGCCGCGGCGACGACGGGCACTAGCGCGCATCCCTCCCGTGCCGGAGGAACAGGAAACCGTCGTCGGCGGACAGGACATGCAGCAACGGCAGCGCTCGCGCATCGGTCACCGCGAGACCGTCGGTGATCCGGCGCGCGCCCGGCCCTGCGAGCAGCGGAGACACAGTCAGGCACAGCTCGTCGACAAGGTCTGCGGCAGTGAGCGAACCGAGCAGGTGCGGACCGCCCTCGCAGAGAACCTGGTTCAGCCCGCGCTCGCCCAACGCCGCCATGGCCGCAGTGAGGTCGACCGCGTCCTCGCCGAACACCAGGACGTCCGCAACCTCTGCCAGCGCCTCCCGCCGATCCTTCGGAGACGCGGCGCAGGTGATGACGATCGCCCGCGTCGGGGCGTCCGTGAAGACCGGACTGTCGGCTGTCAGCTCCAGCCGTGCGCTGACGACGGCCAGCGGGGGGTTCTCGGGCAGACCGTGATCTGTCCGCCAGGCCCGGCGCTTCGCACCCAGCCGCAGCCCGCCGTACCCCTCGGCGCGCAAGGTGCCCGCCCCGACCAGGACGACGTCGGCGAGCATCCGGAGCCGGCCGAGCATGTTCTGGTCGTCCTTGCTGGACAGCCCACCGGACAGCCCTTCGAGCGTCACCGCGCCGTCGAGGCTGGTCACGAAGTTCGCCCGGACCCGCCGGGTCGAGCGGTCGGGCACCGTGTACGCGGCGACCAGTTGTTCCTCGCTGAGCTCGGTCCCGGCGGCGCGGTCGTGGATCACACCAGACTCCTTCGCGTGTACGCCGGCGCCGCGGACTTCCGCAGTACGGCGATGAGGTCGAGGGCCTGCCGGACACCGGCCACGTCGTGGACCCGGAACACCCGGGCCCCGAGCCAGGCGGCGACGCTCACGGCTGCGAGCGTCGCCGGACCGCGACGGCCGGACGGCAGGTCGAGCGTCTCGCCGATGAAGTCCTTGTTCGACATCGCCACCAGGACGGGCCAGCCGGTCGCCGCCAGCTCGTCGATCCTGCGCGTGACCTCGAGCGAGTGCAGCGTGTTCTTGCCGAAGTCGTGGGTCGGGTCGATGACGATCGCGTCCGGGCTGACCCCCGCCGCGACCGCCTTGTCCGCCAGGGCTGTCGTCGTCCGGATCACGTCCGCGACCACGTCGTCGTACGCCATCCGGTGCGGGTCGGTGCGCGGCTTCAGCCCGCCGACGTGGCTGCAGACGAGACCCGCTCCGGCCTCCGCCGCGGCACCGGCCAGCTCCGGATCGTGGCCGGACCAGGTGTCGTTGATCAGGTTCGCTCCCGCCGCGCCGACCCGACGGGCGACGCCGCTGCGGTACGTGTCGACACTGATCAGCAGCTCCGGATGCCGCTCGCGGACCTCCGCGACGAAGTCGACCGTCCGGCGCAGCTCCTCGGCCTCGTCGACCGGTTCGCCGTACCCGGCCTTCACGCCGCCGATGTCGACCACGTCGGCACCGTCGGCCACCGCCTGGTCGATGGCCGCCAGGGCCGCCTGGGTCGCGAACGTCGCACCGCCGTCGAAGAACGAGTCCGGCGTCCGGTTCACGATCGCCATCACCGCGAACTCCCCCGGCCCGAACGACCGGCGGCCCAGCCGGAGTACTCCGTCACGCTCCACGGCCCCGACTCTAGCCGCTGGTCGCCGGGGTGTTGCTGTACGCCCCCACGCGCCACTGCTGCCCAAATCGCCACATATCCTATAGGATCTCGTCTCGACGACCCGCCCGCGTAGAACGGCTCCCGCATGGCACGATTCACCGAGTTCGAGACGTACGACGTCCGGTTCCCCACGTCGCTGGACCTGGACGGCTCCGACGCGATGAACACCGACCCCGACTACTCCGCGGCGTACGTGATCCTGCGGACCGACGCCGGTGACGGGCTCGAGGGGCACGGCTTCGCGTTCACGATCGGCCGCGGCAACGACGTCCAGACCACCGCGATCGAGGCGCTCCGCGACCACGTGCTCGGGCTGGACCTGGACGCGACGCTGAACGACCTCGGCGGGTTCTGGAAGTCGCTCGTCCACGACTCGCAACTGCGCTGGCTCGGGCCCGAGAAGGGCGTCATGCACATGGCGATCGGGGCGGTCGTCAACGCGGTGTGGGACCTCGCCGCCAAGCGCGCCGGCGTACCGCTGTGGAAGCTGCTCGCGGACCTGACGCCTGAGCAGATCGTCGACCTGGTCGACTTCCGGTACCTGACCGACGCGCTGACGCCCGACGAGGCGCTGGACATCCTGCGCAAGGCCGAGCCCGGTCGCGCCGAGCGGGAGGCAGTACTGCGGGAGCGCGGCTACCCGGCGTACACGACGACACCCGGCTGGCTCGGGTACGACGACGCGAAGCTGGTGCGGCTGTGCCACGAGGCGATCGCCGACGGCTTCACCCAGATCAAGCTGAAGGTGGGCGCGAACCTCGACGACGACATCCGCCGGATGCGGCTGGCCCGGGAGGCGGTCGGGCCGGACATCCGGATCGCGATCGACGCCAACCAGCGCTGGGACGTCCCGGACGCGATCGCCTGGGTCGAGGCGCTGGCGCCGTACGACGTCTGGTGGGTCGAGGAACCGACCAGCCCGGACGACATCCTCGGGCACGCCGCCATCGCTCGCGCCATCGCCCCGATTCGCGTCGCCACCGGTGAGCACGTGCAGAACCGGGTGGTGGTCAAGCAACTGCTGCAGGCCGAGGCGCTGTCCGTGTTGCAGATCGACTCCGCCCGGGTCGCGGGGGTCAACGAGAACGTCGCGAACCTGCTGCTGGCGGCCAAGTTCGGCGTACCGGTGTGTCCGCACGCCGGTGGGGTAGGACTGTGTGAGCTGGTCCAGCACCTGTCGATGTTCGACTTCGTCGCGGTGAGTGGATCGATGGACGACCGGGTGATCGAGTACGTCGACCACCTGCACGAGCACTTCCTGGATCCGGTGCTGATCCGGGACGGGCACTACGTGGCACCCCTGCGGCCCGGGTTCGGAGCGGAGATGGACAGTGAGACGCTGACCGGCTTCCGGTTCCCGGGTGGCAAGATCTGGACCGACCTGACTAAGGAGAGCAAGTGAGTGACTTCGACGGCCTGCGCGCAGTAGTCACCGGCGGTGCGTCGGGTATCGGCCTGGCGGCGGCCTCGTTGCTCGCCGCCCGGGGCGCCCGGGTGATCGTGTTCGACCTGAAGCCGGAGGTGGACGCGCCGCTGACCGGGATCGCGGCGGACGTCACCGACGACGACTCGGTCCGGGACGCGGTCGCGGCCGCGGCGCTGCAGCTGGGCGGGATCGACATCCTGGTGAACAACGCCGGCATCGGCGCGCAGGGCGACGTCACCGCGAACGACGATCTCCAGTGGCACCGCGTGCTGGACGTGAACGTGGTCGGTGTCGCCCGCGTCACCCGGGCCGCCCTGCCGCACCTGCGCAAGTCGTCCGCGGCGGCCATCGTCAACACCTGCTCGATCGCCGCGACCGCCGGCCTGCCGAACCGGGCGCTGTACTCGGCCAGCAAGGGCGCGGTCCTGGCGCTGACGATGGCGATGGCCGCGGATCACGTTCGCGAGGGCATCCGGGTGAACTGCGTGAATCCGGGGACGGCGGACACTCCCTGGGTCGGTCGCCTGCTCGATCTCGCGGCAGATCCCGAGGCGGAGCGCGCCGCCCTGGAGGCCCGGCAGCCGATGGGACGACTGGTCACGGCCGACGAGGTCGCCGCGGCGATCGCGTACCTGGCCAGCCCGCTGTCGGGTTCGACGACCGGTACGGCGCTGGCCGTCGACGGCGGCATGCAGAACCTGCGGCTCCCGGCGGCCCGGTCGTGAAGCTGTTTCCGGAGGGTCAGCGCGTCGGGCTCGGCGGTGCGCCGCTGGGCAACCTGCTCGGCGAGGTCCACGAGGCCGACGCCGTCGCCGCGGTGAACGCCGCCTGGGACGAGGGCTGGCGGTACTTCGACACCGCCCCGCACTACGGGCTGGGGCTCGCCGAGGAGCGGCTCGGTCTCGGCCTGCAGGGCAAGCCGCGGGACTCGTACGTGCTGTCGAGCAAGGTCGGGCGGATCATCTACTCGGCGGACAGCGCGGCGCCCGACGACGAAGGCTTCGACGTCAGTACGACGCGGCGCCGGCGCTGGGACTTCTCGCGCGACGGCGTACTGCAGAGCATCGAGGACTCGCTGCGACGGATCGGCACCGACCGGCTGGACGTGGTGTTCGTGCACGACCCGGACGACCACTACGACGAGGCGGTCGCGACCGCGTTCCCGGCGCTGATCGAGCTGCGCGAGCAGGGCGTGATCGGCGCGATCGGGTCCGGGATGAACCAGACGGCGATGCTCACCCGGTTCGTCCGCGAGATCGACATCGACGTGATCATGCTCGCCGGCCGGTACACGCTGATCGACCCGGACGGACTGGACGACGTACTGCCCGCCTGCCTCGCGAACGACGTACAGGTCGTTGCTGTGGGCATCTTCAACTCCGGGCTGATGTCCCAGCCGCGACCGGCGGCGGACACCACGTTCAACTACGCGCCCGCGGACCAGTCCCTGATCGACAAGGCCAACAAGCTCGCCGACGTGTGCGAGTCGCACGGCACCACGCTCCCCGCGGCAGCGCTGGCGTTCCCGCTCTTCCATCCCGCGGTCGCGGGCATCGCGGTCGGCTGCCGCACGGCGGACGAGGTCCACACCAACGCCACCCTCGCCCGCAGCTCGGTCCCCGCCGCCCTCTGGTCCGACCTGAAGTCGGCAGGCCTGCTCCGCGAGGACGCCCCGACAGCCTGAGCTTTCCGGAAAGAATTCGTCGCTCAGTGGCGATTTCTTTCCGGAAAGGTCACGTCGACTGCCAGGTGACCTGCAGGGCGTCGCGCCGGGCAATCTGTTCGATGCGGTCGGCCACGCGTGCACTCTGCCGGGTCAGCTCGGCTGCGTCGTCCGCCTCGACGCGCAACAGCAACTCGTCGGGTGTTGCGCGAATCGTCCAGGTCGCCGTGCCCAGGTCGATCACCAACTCGTCCCCGGTCGTGGACAGCACCTTCAGCCCGCCCGGTCCGTGCGACAGGTGGCTGGTCAGTTGGTTCAGGTAGCGCTCGGCGCGAGACGTGCCGACGCGGGCTTCGACAGCAGGCACAACGATCTCCTTTTTCGATACATTGTGTATCGATCATAGGCAGATTGTCCCGGTACAATCCAGTCATGCCGAAGCTGTGGAACGACACGATCGCGACCCATCGCGAGGCGGTGCGGGACGCCGTGCTGGACGCCGCCGCCGCGATCGTCGCTGAGCGCGGGCTGACCGGCGTCACGATGGCCGAGGTCGCGCACCGGGCCGGCGTCGGCCGGGCGACGCTGTACAAGTACTTCGCCGACGCCGACTCGATCCTCACCGCGTGGCATCAGCGCCAGGTCGCGAGCCACCTGCAACAGCTCGACGATGTGTGGGAGCGGACCCACCGCATCGACGACGTACTCGAGGCGTACGCGTTCATCTGTCACGAGCATCCGCCGTCCGGCCCGGCGGCATCGCTGCATCGCGCGCAGCACGTCGATCGGGCGCGCGGGCATTTGATCTCGTTCATCGCGGAGCGTTTGGGTGATGTGCGTGCCGACGTACCGCCGAAGGAGTTGGCGACGTACTGCGTTCATGCACTCGGCGCGGCAGGCGCCGTACCGTCGAAAGCAGCGGTACGGCGCCTGGTGGCTGTGACGCTGGCGGGATTACGGGGCGAGTCGCCGCGGTGACAGGTCGAGGCGGCGCAGGAGCTGGGCGTTGAGCGCGACCACGATGGTGGAGATCGACATCAGCAGGGCGCCGACGGCCGGTGACACGACCACGCCGGCGAACGCGAGGACGCCGGCAGCCAGCGGGACGGTGATGACGTTGTACCCGGTGGCCCAGGCCAGGTTCTGCCACATCTTGCGGTAGCTCGCCCGGGACAGCTCGATCACCGAGAGCACCGCCCGCGGATCGTCGGCGGCCAGGACCACGCCGGCGGACTCGATCGCGACATCCGTACCGGCGCCGATCGCGATCCCGACCTCGGCGCGCGCCAGGGCCGGGGCGTCGTTCACCCCGTCGCCGACCATCGCAACCTTCAGCCCACGGGCCTGCAGTTCCGCGACCTTCGCGTCCTTGTCCTGCGGCAGCACCTCGGCGAACACCTCGTCGATACCCAGCTCCTTCGCGACCGCCTCGGCCACCTGATGCGCGTCACCGGTGATCATCGCGACCTTCACGCCCCGCCGGTGCAGTGCTTCGACCGCCTGCCTGGACTCCTCACGCACCTCGTCCTCGAGCGCGATCGCCCCCAGCACCCGCCCGTCCCGAACCACATGCAACACCGAGGCACCACGGGCCTTCCACCCAGCAACCTCAGCCTCGAGCGCCTCCGGCTCAGTCAAACCCGCCTCCCGCAGGTACGCCGGCCCGCCGACCGCGACCTCGGAACCATCCACAACCGCCTGCACCCCCCGCCCGGTCAACGACCGAAACTCCACAGCAACCACCCCACCCCCAGCACCACCGGAAGCACCGTCCGCGGCTCCGCCCGGAGCGGCGCCGAGACCACCGTCCGTAGTACGGTCTGCGCCACCGTCCGCCGTACCCGCTGTAGGTCCACCGCCTACGCGCGCCGCAGTGGGATGGGTGGTGTGTGCTCTGACGATCGCCCTGGCGAGTGGGTGTTCGCTGTCTGCCTCGACCGCTGCGGCCAGGGCCAGCAGCTCGTCCTGCGAGAGCGAACCGACCGTGGCGACCCCGGTGACGGCCGGCTCGCCCTTGGTCAGCGTGCCGGTCTTGTCGAACAGGACCGCGTCGATCGTCCGCATCCGTTCGAGCGCCAACCGGTTCTTCACCAGTACGCCGGCCTTCGCGGCCCGCTCCGTGGAGATCGCGATCACCAGCGGGATGGCCAGCCCGAGCGCGTGCGGGCAGGCGATCACCAGAACCGTCACGGTCCGGGTCACGGCCTCGTCCAGCTTGCCCAGCAACGCCCACACCACGAACGTGATCAGCCCCGCGATCGAGGCGAAGTAGAACAGGAACGCCGCGGCCCGGTCGGCGAGCGCCTGTGCCCGGGACGACGACGCCTGCGCTTCCGCGACCAGCCGCTGGATACCGGCCAGCGCCGTGTCGTCGCCGACCGCCGTGATCTCGACACGCAGCGCGTTGTCGGTGGCAACGGTCCCGGCAACGACCGGGTCGCCGGGAGCGCGCGACACCGGGCGAGACTCGCCGGTGATCATCGACTCGTCGACCTCGGCCTGCCCGTCAACGACCGCACCGTCGGCCGGCACCCGCCCGCCGGACCGCACCAGGACGACGTCACCTGCCTGCAATTCGTGCAGCGACACCTCGACCACACCGTCATCGGTGACCTTCTCGGCCGAGTCGGGCAGCAGCGCGGCCAGTGCGTCGAGCGCGCCGGACGCCGCGCCGAGCGCCCGCATCTCCAGCCAGTGCCCGAGCAGCATGATCACGATCAGCAGCGCGAGCTCCCACCAGAAGTCCAGGTCGAACCCGCCGAGCTTCAGCGTCGTCACCCACGAGGCGACGAATGCCACCGTGATCGCCATCGAGATCAGCAGCATCATCCCGGGCCGCCGGGACCTCAGCTCGCTCCAGCCACCGGTCAGGAACGGCTGCCCGCCGTACAAGAAGATCACGGTCCCGAGCACCGGCGCGATCAGCCCCGCCCCCGGGAACTCCGGCCGCGTGTACCCGAGCAGATCCGCGAACATCGCGCTGAAGAACACCACCGGCACCGCCAGCCCCAGACCGACCCAGAACCGATCCCTGAACTGCGCCGCATGCCCACCATGCCCACCATGCCCACCATGCCCACCGTGCCCACCGTGCGCGCTGTGCCCACCCCGCGCGTCGTGGTCCATGCCGCTCATCTGCTCGTGCTCGCTCACCCTCGAAACATACCCCTAGGGGGTATCAGATTCAAGGCCGCCTCACCGAGTCGTGGAGAACGGTCGCCGAAGACAGCCCCAATCCACGACTCGGCGAACAGCCCCGCAACCAATCACCACGACTCGGCGAACCCAGGCGGGCGGGTGGCGGTTGGGGGCGGCTAGAGGGGGTCGATGTTGGTGAGGGTTTCGGGGGTTAGTTCCAGCCAGCGGGTGATTCCGATGTCGCGGAGGAACGGTACGTCGTGGCTGGCTATGACCAGGGCTCCGTTGTAGGACGCGAGTGCGTCTTTCAGTTGGGCCACGCTCGCGAGGTCGAGGTTGTTGGTCGGCTCGTCC
>DASXXB010000080.1:0-9049 GCA_036503355.1 Kribbella sp.
GCAACCCTCTGGGAGAGCGCACAATCCGGGGAGGTTGCCCCCTGAGCTGGATGGTTACCCCCTGAAAATCTGAGTGGGCACCCCTCCAGTTGAGGGGGCGCCCACTGAGCTGGAGGGTATGCGCCGTGGGCCGGCGCCGGAGTCGGACATCACCTGCAGTATCGCCGCCGCACGCGAGCACGCTGGGTCGATGTGAGTGCGACGCCGTCGATTCAGGTGAGCCGCGGCGGGGCTGGACCGAGGTGGGCCGCGACGCGGTGGATTCGCGTCGGTCGGCGTGGTGGAGCCTTGCGCGGCCGGTGCGGCCGGTGCGGCCTGTGCGGCAGGGCGATGCCGGCGTGCGGGCTGGGTCGGCGCGGTGGAGCCCTTACGGGGCGGCGCGGAGGGTCGACGCGGGCTTGCGTCTGCGGCGGCGGTGGGGGCGGTGGCGGTGGGACGGTGGTGCTGGGGCGGTGGCGCTGGGCGGTGGAAGCCGGGGCGGTTGGAGGGCGGGGGTGCTGGCGAGTTCGGCGTGAACGGTCTCGCCTGTACGACGTGCTGCCCGCGTGGCGACCGGCGGGTCTTGGTTCGCCGGCGACCACCACGGTGGCGAGGGCAGGTCGGGGCGGTGTCGCGGGATTCAAGGTTGTGGGAGTGACAGCTGGACAGGAGATGTCGGGGAGGGGTGGGGCTTGGGGGTGGTGGGGAGCGGGGGCGTGGTTGGGGTGGGTGGAGATCTCCTGTTGAGGTGTACGTGGTGGGGTTTGCTGGGAGCAGAAAGTGGGGGAGGGGGTGGCTGACAGCAGAATTGGGGGTTGGGTGCGCGGTGGCGGATTACGCTCCGGGGCATGACTGAGCTTGCGGTGACGTTCAAGCAGGAGGGTGTGGCGGAGGCGTATCAGCATCGGCCGCCGTACCCGGACGAGGTGTTCGATCGGCTTGTCGAGTTGGCCGTGGACGAGCCGCGGCGGGTGCTGGACATCGGTGCCGGCGATGGTGCGATCGCCCGGCCGCTCGCGCCGCGGGTCGAGCGGGTCGACGCGATCGACTTCTCGCAGCCGATGGTCGACGTCGGCATGCGGCGCCCCGGCGGCGACCATCCGAACCTCACCTGGCAGGTGAATCCGATCGAGACCGCGGACCTCGACGGCCCGTACGCCTTGGTGACCGCCGGCGCGAGTATCCATTGGATGCCGTGGGAGGAGACGTTCGCGCGGATCGTTCCGCACCTGACACCGAACGCGCAGTTGGTTGTCATCGAGCACGGGCCGGTGGACATGCCCTGGCGGGACGGCGTCCTCGAGGCCATCCGGAAGCACTCACGTAAGAAGAACCACGACCCGAAGTACAGCGTTGTCGACGCGATCCGGGAACGCGGGCTGCTCGAGCTCACTGGTACGGCGCGCACCGAGCCGGTCGTTTATCGCCAGCGGGTGAAGGACTACGTCGAGCAGTTCCACTCCACGTCGAGCCTGGCGCGGGACCTGATGTCGGCGGAGGAGGCCGCCGACTTCGACTCGATGGTCGAGGAGGCGGTACGGCGGTACGCGCAGGACGACGTACTGGAGCTGAAGATCGAGGCCGAACTCAGCTGGGGCCGCCCGAAGCTCCCGGGACGCTAGAGGCTCCCGGCACGCTAGAGGCTGACGTGACCTTGGCGGCGCGGGCCAATAGATAGGTCTGCTCGGGAGTGCTCTGGGTGAGCCGCGCGGCGAGCTCGTAGGCCTCCCGAGCGGCAGCGCCGTCGCCGGACAGTTCGAGCAGATGCGCACGTACCGCGGCCAGCCGATGGTGGTCCCGCAAAGCTGGATCCACGTCGTCGAGCAAGGCCAGCCCGGCTTCTGGGCCGTGCACCATCGCGACCGCGACGATCCGGTTCAGCGTCACCATCGGGCCCGGTGCGGTCGACTCGAGGAGTTCGTACAGCATCAGGATCTCGCGCCAGTCGGTGTCGTCGGCTTCCGCCGCCGAGTCGTGTACCGCGGCGATCGCCGCCTGCAGCTGGTACGGCCCGACCGGTGCGGAACGCAGCGTCGACTCGATCAATTCGGTGCCTTCGGCGATCGCGGCCGGGTCCCACAACGACCGGTCCTGCTCCGGCAGCGGCACCAACCCGCCGTCGGCCGTCGTACGCGCGGGCCGCCGGGCATCGGTCAGCAGCATCAACGCCAGCAGCCCGGCCACCTCACCCTCGGCAGGCAACAAGGCATGCAGCTGCCGCGTCAGCCGGATCGCCTCCGCGGACAGCTCGACCCGGTGCAGCGACGGACCGGACGACGCCGTGTAGCCCTCGTTGAAGATCAGATAGAGCACATGCAGTACGGCGGCCAGCCGCTCGGGCTGATCCGACGCCGGTGGCATCGCGAACCGCGCGCCCTGGAGCTTCGCCTTCGCCCGGCTGATCCGCTGCCCGATCGTTGCCTCCGGCACCAGAAATGCCCGGGCGATCTCGCCGGTCGTCAGCCCACCGACCGCGCGCAGCGTGAGCGCAATCTGCGACTGTGGCGTCAGTGCCGGGTGACAGCACAGCATCAGCAACGTCAGCGAGTCGTCCTCCGACGACGCGGGCTCCGGGGGAGACCACGACGCGACCGTCTCCTCCCGGCGCATGCGGGCCGCCTCGTTCCGCAGTACCTCGATGCGCCGCCGCGACGCGACCGTGATCAGCCAGCTCCGCGGATTCGCCGGTACGCCGTCACTCGGCCACTGCAGCGACGCGGCCAGCAACGCCTCCTGTACGGCGTCCTCGCACGCGCCGAAGTCGCCGTACCGGCGGACCAGGGCGCCGAGGACCTGCGGCGCCTGTTCGCGGAGTAGCTCCTCGAGCGTCACTTGTACGCGCCGAGGTCACGTACCGGTCGGACCTCCACGACGCTGTACGGCGCTTCCGGGATCTGCGCGACGATCTCGACCGCCCGGTCCATCGACTCGCAGTCCAGCAGGTAGAAGCCGGCCAGTTGTTCCTTCACCTCCGCGAACGGGCCGTCGGTCGTCAGCGGCTTGCCGTCGCGGACCAGCACCTGTTTGGTGAGCGCCGGATCGTCGAGCGATTCGGACGCGACCAGCTCCGAGTGGACGGCAAGCGCCTCGTGCAGCGCGGCGTACCCCGCCATGCCTTCGGTCTTCTGTTCATCGGTCATCGAGTCCCACACCGCCCGGGACTCCGGGTTGCCGTAGATCAGCACCAGGAACTTCATCTGCCCAGCGTAAGCATCACTGGGGGGTATCGATCGGGTCACTGGTTCGTCGCGGGCGTAGCGGTCTGCGGAAAGACGCGTTCTGGTATCAGGGGAAGTTCGGGGCCTGCCCCGGTATGGCCGGGCGCAAACCTGTCGGCGCGCCCCAGTAGAGTGACGACGGGTATCCAGGGTGGACAGAGGGAGGGGTCGCGTGCCGGACTTGGAAGTGTCCGACCGGGTGTGGACGATCCCGAACGCGCTCAGCTTCCTGAGGCTGCTGGGGGTGCCGCTGTTCCTGTGGCTGATCCTCGGTCCACAGGCCGACGGCTGGGCGCTGCTCGTGCTGGCGGTGTCCGGGTTCACCGACTGGGCCGACGGCCAGATCGCCCGCCGGATGAACCAGACCAGTCATCTCGGCCAGATGCTCGATCCGGTCGCCGACCGGCTCTACATCTTCGCCACCGTGATCGGCCTCGCCCTGCGCGACATCATCCCGTGGTGGCTGGCGATCGCGCTGCCGCTGCGGGACGTGCTGCTCACCCTCACGCTGCCGGCGCTGCACCGCCGTGGCTTCAACGCGCTGCCGGTGCACTTCCTCGGCAAGTCCGCCACGTTCTGCCTGCTGTATGCGTTCCCGCTGCTCCTGCTCGGTGACGGCGACACGACCCTCAACCTGCTCGCTCGCGTGATCGGCTGGGCTTTCGCGATCTGGGGTACCGGGCTGTACTACTGGGCCGGCGCGCTGTACTTCGCGCAGTTGCGGCACCTGGTCCAGACCGTGAAACCGATCAAGGATTCGGCCGGGTGACCCAGCAAGCCCCTCAGCAGACGACTCAGCAGACGACGCCGCGACGCGTCGACGCGTCGATGTCGCTGCTGAACAACCTGATGGCGCACCCCATCGACGAGGGGTACGCCGTCGCCGCCAGATCGCGCTCCGGCCAGGGCGGCAAGCAGGTCCGGTCCCGGCACCGGGTGATGCTGGTGGTGGCCGCCGCGGTCCTCGGTTTCCTGCTCGCGATCGCCGCCGCGCAGAACTACCGCAGCGCCCCCGCCGCGGAGAAGCAGCGCAACGAGCTGATCGACCGCGTCAACCAGGCCGACAACCGGCTGACCGAGCTGCGCAACCACCAGTCCCAGCTGGCCGACGAGGTACGCCGGTTGCAGGCCGGCGGACTGAGCAACGACAGCGCGGGTGCCGCCCTGCAGCAGAAGCTCGACGACCTCGAACTGCAGACCGGCGCGATCTCGGTCACCGGCCCCGGGATCAAGGCGGTCATCGACGACGCCAAGAACGCCGACGCCAAGGAAGGCCGGTTGCTCGACGTCGACCTGCAGCAGTTGGTCAACGGCCTGTGGACGGCCGGCGCCGAGGCGATCTCGGTGAACGGTCACCGGCTCACCTCGCTGACCGCGATCCGCGGCGCGGGCAGTGCCATCACCGTCGACTACAGTTCGCTGACCCCGCCGTACACGGTGCTCGCGATCGGGGACACCGCGACCATGCCGGCCCGGTTCGCGCAGAGCTCGGGCGGCCGATGGGTGCAGTACCTGGTGAGCAACTTCGATGTCCGGATGACGATCACGACGGAGGACTCCTTGCTGGTGCCGGCCGATGCGACGATCGCGTTGCGTTACGCGAAGGTGAGGACGAGATGATCGCCGTCCTCGGCCTGGTGATCGGTGTCGTCGTCGGCCTGCTGGTCGCGCCCGACGTACCGGACTGGGCGCAGCCGTACCTGCCGATCGCGGTGGTGGCCGCGCTGGACGCGGTGTTCGGCGCGTTGCGCGCGTTCCTGGACGGGATCTTCGACGACAAGGTGTTCGTTGTCTCGTTCGTGTCCAACGTGCTGATCGCGGCGCTGATCGTCTACCTGGGCGACCAGCTCGGGGTCGGCTCGCAGCTGTCCACCGGGGTGGTCGTGGTCCTCGGTATCCGCATCTTCACCAACATGGCCGCGATCCGGCGGCACATCTTCCGGGCCTGATCATGAGCGACGAAACCCCCGACCAGAAGGCCGACCAGAAGCCCGGGCAGACGTCCGGCGCCGAGCAGCCCGACGTACCGACGCCGATGCCGAAGCCGAAGGCGCCGAGGACGCCGAACCTGGCACTGCGGCGGCTGCGGGCCGGGTTCAAGCCGTCCCGCGGGCAGGCGATCGTGGCCGTCGTGCTCGCGCTCGTGGGCTGCGTCGCGGTCGTCCAGGTCCGGGTCAACCGCGCCGACGACGGGTACCAGAACGCCCGCCGCGAGGACCTGATCGCGATCCTCGACGGCCTCGGGCAGAACACCCGGCGGCTGGAGAGCGAGATCGCCGACCTCGAGGAGCGGAAGAACTCGCTGTCGTCCAGTGCCGACAAGGCGCAGACCGCGCGCCAGCAGGCCGAGGCCCAGATCCGTACCCTCGGCATCCTGGCCGGCACCATGCCCGCGGTCGGCCCCGGGGTCCGGATCACGCTCAACGACCCGCAGGGCAAGATGACCTCGAGCAACCTGCTGGACGCGATCGAGGAGCTGCGCGACGCCGGTGCCGAAGCGATCCAGATCAACGGGTCGGTCCGCGTGGTGGCCAGTACGGACTTCGTGGACGACTCCCCGGGGATCGGCGTCGACGGCCAGAAGCTGAGCTCGCCGTACACCATCGAGGCGATCGGGGAGTCCCACAACCTGGCCGAGGCGGCCAACTTCCCGGGCGGTCTGTTCAGCGAGGTGACCGGCCCGCAGGTCGGCGGAACGGCCGAGGTCAACGAGCTGGACAGCGTCTCCATCACTGCCTTGCACGCGCCGCAGGAGCATCGTTACGCTCGCCCGGCGCCCAGCCCCACAAAGTAGAAAGAGGCAACGAAGGTGTACCCCGAAGACCTGAAGTACACGGCCGAGCACGAGTGGCTGAAGGCCGGCGAGGAAGGTCCCGTCCGGGTCGGTATCACCGACTTCGCGCAGGACCAGCTCGGTGACATCGTGTACGTGCAGCTGCCCGACGTCGGCTCGACGGTGCGGGCCGGCGACGCCTGCGGGGAGCTGGAGTCGACCAAGAGCGTGAGCGACCTGTTCGCCCCGGTGAACGGCACCGTGACCGCGGTCAACGAGGCGCTCGCCGACCAGCCGGACCTGGTGAACAGCGATCCGTACGGCGAGGGCTGGCTGCTCGACATCGACGTCGAGGACGCTGCCGAGGTGGCCGCCCTGATGGACGCCGAGGCGTACCAGGGCCAGCTCGACCAGAGCTGACAACAGACTGATAGCGTTACCGGCCTCAACCCTTGCTCGAGGGTTGAGGCCTATGTCCACACTGTCAATACGGGGTCTATCGAAAACGTCGCCGGACCGCCGGCGATCGGGAGGATCACAGCATGCCGTTCTGCAACCAGTGCGGGCACGAGAACTCCGAGGGCAGCCGGTTCTGCTCGCAGTGCGGAGCGATGCTGCCTGGCGCGGACCGCCCAGCGGCAGCTCCGGCGCCCCAGCCTCCGGTCCAGCCGCAGCAGCCGGGTGTCACCGACACGGCGATGCTGACCCCGATCGGTGCAGAGCCGGAGCCGGAGCAGACCGGTGACCCGCTGACCGCCGACGATGCGGCCGCGGTCGGCGCGCTGCCGGCCGGGTCCGCCCTGCTGATCGTCCAGCGCGGGCCGAACGCGGGCAGCCGGTTCCTGCTCGACGTCGACGTGGTCACCGCCGGCCGGCACCCGGACAGCGACATCTTCCTGGACGACGTGACCGTGTCGCGGCGGCACGCGGAGTTCCGCCGGGACTCGTACGGCGTGAAGGTCCGCGACGTCGGCAGCCTGAACGGGACGTACGTGAACCGGGACCGGATCGACGAGGTCCAGCTGAACAACGGCGACGAGGTCCAGATCGGCAAGTACCGGCTGGTGTACTACGCCAGTGGCCAGGCCTGAGCCGGCTGCCGACAACCCCGGTGCAGGTCGTGGCATCGGGGAGGTGCTGCAGCTGCTCCAGGCCGAGTTCGCCGACGTCACGATCTCCAAGATCCGGTTCCTGGAGGCCGAGGGGCTGGTGACGCCGGCCCGGACGGCGTCCGGTTACCGGAAGTTCAGCCCGGCCGACGTCGAGCGGCTGCGGTACGTGCTGACCGCGCAACGCGACCAGTACCTGCCGCTGAAGGTGATCAAGGAACACCTCGGCGCGATCGACCGCGGCCTGCAGCCGGCCGCCTCGGGTCCGCCGGTGGCGCCGGCCTCGCTCCCGCAGACCCCCGGTCAGCCGGTCGCGGACGACTTCGATGCCGCGAGCACCGAACTGCGGCTGACCCGCGACGAGCTGCGGGCCGCTGCCGGCGTACCGGAAGAGCTGCTCGACGAGCTGGAGAGCCACGGCCTGGTGGTGGCCGCCGGCAACCACTACGGCGGTGACGCGATCGTGATCGCGAAGGTTGCGGCCGAGCTGGCGGCGTACGGCCTGGAACCGCGGCACCTGCGTGCCTTCCGTACGGCGGCCGATCGCGAAGTCGGCCTGATCGAACAGGTCACCGGCCCCCGGCGTACCGATCAGACCGCAGAGCTGGCCGCGCTCACCGTCCGGCTGCACACCGCGCTGGTCCGTTCCCGCCTTCCGCGTCCCTGACGTATCCACAGGGCAACCCGCAGGCCTGCCCGGGCCTGCCCTGCGGAGTAGGCTGAAGGTGTGCGCGAAGTCGATGTGGTCGGAGTCCGGGTGGAGATGCCCTCGAGTCAGCCGATCGTGCTGCTCCGGGAGGTCGGAGGTGAGCGGTACCTGCCGATCTGGATCGGCGCTGCCGAGGCGAGTGCGATCGCTTTCGCCCAGCAGGGCATGGAGCCACCGCGGCCGCTGACCCACGACCTGTTCGCGGAGACCATCCGCGTGCTCGGCCACACGCTCAGCCAGGTCCGGATCGTGAACCTGACCGACGGCGTGTTCGAGGCGATCCTGGTGTTCGACGACCAGACCGAGATCTCGGCGCGGCCGTCGGACTCGATCGCGCTCGCGCTGCGGACCGGGACGCCGGTGTTCTGCACCGAGGAGATCCTCGCCGAGGCCGGGGTTCCGGTTCCGGAGAGTGAGGACGCCGGTACCGACGAGGTACAGGAGGAAGAGGAGGTCGAGCGGTTCCGGGAGTTCCTGGACCAGGTGACTCCGGAGGACTTCGACAAGAGCTGACCACGCTTGTGGCCTGACGGTCACAAGTGCGGTCAGGTAACGATTCGTACGACGGTCGCGACACGCTACCGGCTCGGTGCGGTTGTCGTTGACCCGGTTCGGACGGCGGCTTACCGTGAAGAAGTCGTGGGGTGCTGTCACTCCACGGAGATGGCTCGTTCCAGTCGGTATCCAGGGAGGCTCAGGCGTGACACGCACCGGGGACACGGATCTGACGGCGCAGTCGGCTTCCGACGCGCACGCCGAGGCCATGGCTGAGGCCACGGCTACCGCCGGCGTCCAGGGTCTGCTGTTCGACGACGACCTGCGGCCGATGCCGGAGGATGTCGGGTTCCGGGGTCCGACGGCCTGCGCCGCGGCCGGGATCACCTACCGGCAGCTCGACTACTGGGCGCGGACCGGCTTGGTCTCGCCGTCGGTGCGCCCGGCGACCGGCTCCGGCACGCAGCGGCTGTACGGGTTCCGTGACGTCTTGTTGCTGAAAGTGATCAAGCGGCTGCTGGATGCCGGGATCTCGCTGCAGCAGATCCGGACCGCGATCGCGCACCTGAGCAAGCGCGGCTTCGACGACCTGACCCAGATCACGCTGATGAGCGACGGCGCGTCCGTGTACATGTGCACCTCGCCCGACGAGGTCATCGATCTGCTGGCCGGCGGCCAGGGCGTGTTCGGGATCGCGCTCGGCGGCGTCTGGCGGGAGGTCGAGGGCTCGCTGTCCGAGCTGCCGACCGAGCGTGCCGACGGCCAC
>DASXXB010000081.1:0-31009 GCA_036503355.1 Kribbella sp.
TGCCGCTGATCAAGAGCCGGCGGTTGTACGACAAAGGGCTCGTCGCGCTGCCGGACTGGCGGATCACGTGCTTCTTCACCGGTAAAGGCCTGCGCGGCCGTGGTGTCGCGCAGGCAGCGTTGGGCGGCGCGCTCGAGGAGATCGCCAGGAGTGGTGGCGGGGTCGTCGAGGGCTATCCGGAGGAGACGGACGATCGCAAGGTTTCGGGATCGTTCCTGCATACCGGGCCGATGGCGGCGTTCGAGAGCTACGGGTTCACCCGCACGCGCCCGATCTCGCCGCACCGTTGGGTTGTGACGCTGACCGTCGAACCGGCCTGACGGTCAGTCGATCACCGCGGGCGGCGCGCCCTCCTTGGCGAGGCGCGCTTCCTCGCGTTTGCGGGGGAGCATCGCGGCCGGCACCAGCGTCAGCAGGACGAGCGCCCAGGCAACCCAGTAGGTGTGCGCGAACGACGACGCCGCGTCGACCAGACCCCGTCCGACAGCCGCCGGGTCGAGGTGCAACTGGGCGACGTTCTCCGGGCGGGTGTTGGTCAGGATCGCGGCCTGCGTCTCGCGGAGTCCGCCGGACAGGCCCGGGATGTTCTGCGTGCCGGGGATGACCGGCGAGTTGTTCAGGTGGTTGGTGAGGATCACCGACATCGTCGCGACACCGCAGGACGAGGCGATCTGCTGGGTGATGTTGAGCAGCGTCGACCCGCGCGCCACCTGCGGCCCCGACAGCGTCCGCAGCGCCGAAGTGAACAGCGGCATCATCGTCCCGCCCATCCCGAGACCCATCACGACCAGCATCGCGATGATGACGCCGTACGGCGTGGTCGACGAGATCTGCGTCAGCCCGAACATGCCGACCACGATCAGCGCGATCCCGAACGGCACGATCCGGCCGATCGGCACCTTGTCGACCAGGCGTCCCGCGATCGGCATCGTCACCATCGCACCGAGGCCCTGGGGCGCGACCAGGAGGCCGGCGTGCAGCGTGGACTCGCCGCGGATCTGCTGGAAGTACGTCGGCACGAGCAGCAGCCCGCCGAAGAACGCCGCACCGAACAGGAACATCGTGACGATCGAGACCGTCAGGTTGCGGTTGCGGAACAGCCTGAGATCGAGCAACGGATGCTCGGGGCGGAACGAGTGCCAGACGAACGCCGCCATCAGCACCAGCCCGATCAAGCTCGAGACCCAGACCCGCGGCGCGCCGAAGTCGCCGCCTTCGGCAGGCAGCGAGGAGACGCCGAACAGGAACAGGGCCAGCCCGGGCGACATCAGCGCGACGCCCAGGAGGTCCAGGGACTCCGAACGGTGCGCTGTGTCCTTCGCGAGCGCGAACCACGCGTAGACCAGCGCGATCACGCCGAGCGGCACGTTGATCAGGAAGATCCAGTGCCAGCTCGCCACCTGGATCAGCCAGCCACCGAGGATCGGGCCCAGGATCGGGCCGAGCAGCATCGGCACGCCGAGGATGGCCATCAGCCGGCCCATCCGGTGCGGTCCCGCGGCGCGGGTCATGATCGTCATGCCGAGCGGCATCAGCATGCCGCCGCCGAGCCCCTGCAGGACCCGGAAGCCGATCAGCATGTCGATGCTGGTCGCGGTCGCACACAGCGCGGACCCGGCGGTGAACAGGAAGATCGCGGTCATGTACAGCCGCTTGGTCCCGAACCGGTCGGCCGCCCAGCCGGTCAGCGGGATCACGGTCGCGAGCGCCAGCGTGTACGCCGTGACGGTCCAGGCGACCGTGGAGTACGCGACCGGGCTCTGCGGCGTGCCGAACTCGTCCTGGAACGTCGGGAGTGCGACGTTGACGACCGTGATGTCGAGGATCGACATGATCGCCCCCAGCACCACGACGCCGGCGATCTTCAGCACGGCCGCGTCGATGTTGTCGGGATACTCCGGAACGTCCGGCTGGGTCGCGGACTGGCTCACGATCGGTCCCCCCTCGGGCAGTTTTCTCGACTCTGACGAGAGTACGCGCCGACGGATCCCCCAGACCCTTTCGATCCTGCCCGAATCCGCAACGTCAGCAAACCTTCGCGCACAGTGAACGCGTCTGTCCTGGTGAACCAGTCCACCAGTGGGAGGGAACAGATGAGTCCGACTGAACCAGAGCGGCCGTCGCCTGGCGGTGGCGACCGGTGCGCTCGCGATGGTGGTGACCGGCGCGACCACGACGACCGCGTCGGCCGCGACCGATGACATCGGCGTGAACTGCTTCATCACGGAGAACAACGTCAACTACCGGTCGGGGCCCGGCACCCAATACCCGTCGTACGGGCAGGTGAACAAGGGCCAAGGCTTCTACATGTACAAGTACAGCGGCCAGTGGTTCTACGGCGACCTCTGGGGTGGCCGCAAGGGTGTCTGGATCTACCAGGACTACTGCCGCACGCCCTGATCCGCAACCGACGAGCACTGGAGTGATATGACAACGAAGATCTTCCACGCGCTGGCAGCGGTCGCGCTGGGTGGTACGGCGTTGACGGCGGGCGCGGGTGCCGCACAGGCGGCGCCGACCCAGGCGCAGTACATCTGCCATGTCAACACGAACAACGTGAACTACCGCTCGGGTCCGGGCACGCAGTACCCGTCGTACGGGCAGGTCCACTACGGGCAGACGTTCGACGGACGGCTCTCGACCACGGGTGGCTGGATGCTCGGCAACCTGCCGGGGATCCGTAACGGCGTGTGGATCCAGGGGCTTTACATCACTTGCTGACGTGTAGCGGTTCCGGGGACCGATCGTCCCCGGAACCGTTCAGTGGGGGAGGAGGTCGGCTTGCTGGAGTTGTTGCCAGATTTCGGATTGGTCGACGACGGTGACGCCGAGTTTTTCTGCCTTGGTGAGTTTGGAGGCGCCGACGTCGGCGCCGGTGATGAGGAGGTCGGTGCTCGCCGAGACGGAGGAGGCGATCGTTGCGCCCGCCTTCTCGCACAGGCGCTGGAAGGCGGGCCGTGCGACCTTCTCCCCGGAGCGCGGGTCGCTGATCGCACCGGTGACGACGACGGTCTTGCCGGCCAGCGGTGCTCCGGCGGCGACGACCGGTGGCAGGTCTTCTTCGCGTACGTCGAGCGACACGCCGGCGGCACGCAGCCGCTCGAGCTCGGGCCGCAGCCGGGTGAGGTGCTCGATCAGTGAGGCGGCGACCTTCGGGCCGATGTCCTCGACGGCGACGAGCCCGTCGACGCCTGCATCCGCGACTTCCTCCAGCGAGCCGAAGCCGGCGCGGCACAGGCGGGCCGCCGTACCTTCGGAGGCCATCGGGATCGCGAGGCCGATCAGCGCGCGCCGCAGGCCGACCTGGCGGCTGGTGTCGATCGACTCGATCATCCGGGCCGCCGACACCTCGCCGATCCGGTCGAACTCGAGCAGCCGCTCGGCGGTCAACTGGTAGAAGTCCGACGGGCGCTCCAGGATGCCCGCGTCGGCGAGCCGTTCGATCCAGACGCCACCGATCGCGTCGATGTCGGCGGCGGCGCGGGACGCCCAGTGGATCAGGCGCCGTACCGTCTGGGCCGGGCACGACACGTTCGTGCAGTACAGCTCGCGGCTGTTGCCCTGCTCGGTCAGCGGCTGCCCGCACGACGGGCACTCGGTCGGCGGCACGATGTCGCGCTCGGCGCCGGTGCGCTTGGACGCGTCGAGTACGCCGGCCACGAACGGGATCACGTCACCGGCCCGGCGGACCAGCACGGTGTCGCCGATCTTGATGTCGCGGGCGCGGATCACCTCCTGGTTCGCGAGCGTGGCGCGGGTGACCGTCGTACCGCCGACGAAGACCGGCTCCAGCCAGGCGACCGGCGCGACCTTGCCGATCTTGCCGACGTCCCACACCACGTCCGCGAGCAGCGTCGTCTTCTCCTCGGCCGCGAACTTGTACGCCAGCGCACCGCGCGGCGAGCTCGACCTGGTCCCCGCGGCGGCGAAGGCGTCCCGGTCGGCGAGTCGCAGTACGGCGCCGTCGAGGTCGTAGTCGAGATCGTTGCGCTGCTGCTCGATCGCGGTGATCGCCGCGTGCGCCGCGCCCGCGTCGGCACAGTGCCGCATGCCGGCGACCGTGAAGCCCATCGCCTGCAGCGCACGTTCCAGATCCGCGTCGGTGCTCGAACGGTCGGCCAGCAGATCGAACGCGAGGAACTGCAGACGCCGCTCCGCGACCGTGGCCGCGTCCTTGGCCCGCAGCGTCCCGGCGGCGGCGTTCCGCGGGTTGATCAGCGGCTTGTCCGGATGCGCGGCGTTGTACGCAGCGAACGTCGACCGCAACATCACCGCCTCACCCCGTACCTCAATCCGGTCCGGTACGTCGAGACGCGCCGGGACACCGTCCGCGAGCGCGCGAACGAGAGGGGTGACGTCGTCGCCCGTCGTACCGTCACCGCGGGTCACCGCCCGGGCGAGCTGCCCGTTCTCGTAGACGAGCGCCAGCGACAGACCGTCCAGTTTCGGCATCACGACCACCGACTGGCCGGGGAAGCGCGCGAAGAACGCCTCGACCTGCTCGGGTCGCGTCGCCTTCTCCAGCGACAGCATCGGCCGCGAGTGCCGCACCGGCGCATGCAGGATCGTCGGCGCACCGACCTGGTCCAGCGGGTTCGGATCCGGCGCCAACTCTGGGTTGGCCTCGATCAGCGCCCGCAGTTCGTCCTCGATCGCGTCGTACTCCGCGTCGGCCACCACGGGCGAGCCCCGGTAGTAGGCGTCCCGCAGTACGACGATCCGATCAGCAAGCTCCTGAATACGCTCCCCAACGTCCACGACGAGACCTTACCTGCTGAACCGCCCTCCACGCTGTTCCGCGGAGGGCGGTTGCTGGTAGCAACTACCTGCAGGAGTAGAGCGTCGGCTCCAGGGTGCCGGAGCTGACGTCGTACCCGCCGGCCGCCCAGCGCGTGTTGCGCTCGAAGATGTGCTGCAACTGGGTGCCGTCCGGGAACGTGATCTTGGTGCCGTCGCTCCTGATGATCATCGACGGGTAGTTGCCGATCGGGCCCCACAGCCCCTCGGTGGCGGCGTCGCGGTCAGTGTTGAGGTCGATGACACCGCGCGCGAGTTGCCTGACCCGGCTGTTGCGGGTGTTCCAGATCAGGCCGGCCGTGTCCTCGGCGAACCCTTCCTGACCGCCGATCGAGGTGCCCTCGATGTCGCGGGCCCAGACCGTGTCCTGGTGCTTCCCGGGCAACCGCACCGGCTCGGCGGTCGCAGACTTCCACAGGTAGCTGGTGGTGTTGCCGTCCGAGAGCTTCAGCCGGCCGATGACGGCGCCCTCGTCGGAGATGTGGTCCATGGCGTCGACGCTCAGTCCGGCCGGCACCTTGAGCAGTTGCGGTTCGCTGCCAGGGCGCCAGACGTACGGGACGCCGACGCCGGTCATGTCGTCCCAGGCCACGCCGAGGATGTCGTGGTTGTTGTTCATGCCGGTCAACAGACTGTTCTGCAGGCCTTCCGGCAACTGGAGGATCTTGTACGAGTCGGTCGCGATCGAATAGATCCAGAAGTCGGTCCTGGTCAGGCTGTAGGTGGCGCCGAGCACCGAGCCGTCGGCGGTCACCGAGTACGCGAAGGACTCGCCCTCGGGTTGCGATGCGAGCCAGCGCGGTACGTCGTTCACCCACAGCACGGCCTGCCCCTGCATGCGTCCGTCGCGGTTCGCCTCACCAAGGATGTAGCGGCCCGACGGGTCTGCTGTGAGCACCCTGCTCGATCCGGGCAGGGAGTCGGCGGGCAGGGCGAGGACGTACTTCGTGCAGTTCGTCGGGCTGGAGGTGGTGGCAGCTGCCTGTGTGGCCGGCAGGACGGTGACGAGGAGCGTGCCGGTGGCCGCGACCGCGGCCAGGTTTCGAATCATGTTTCTCCCCCTGAAGAAGTGTCAACGCCCCGGCGAGGGGTCGTTGTGGGAATCAGACGCATACCGGTCTAGAAGAGTTCGGGTGACACGCCGGATTCTGTCGGTTATCGTTGCGCAAACGATTGAGCAGGGGGCACAAGCGGTGGAACTTCCGTTGGCGGGAGTGCTGGTGCTGGACTTCAGCCAATTCCTGGCGGGTCCGGTGGCCGCGCTGCGGCTGGCCGATCTCGGCGCGCGGGTGGTCAAGATCGAGCGGCCGGTGACCGGCGAGATCGGCCGCCGGCTGGCGTTCGCGGGCCGGTGGGCGGACGAGGACACGGTCTCGTTCCATGCCATGAACCGCAACAAGGAGGCGGTCGTCGCCGACCTGAAGGATCCCGCGGATCTCCAGCGGGTCCGCGAGCTCGTGGCGCGTGCCGACGTACTGATCCACAACTTCAGGCCCGGCGTGATGGAGCGGCTGGGCCTCGACTACGACTCCGTACGGGCGCTGAACCCAGGGCTCGTATACGCGGCCGCCTCCGGGTACGGCGCGGACGGGCCATGGGCCGGTCGGCCGGGACAGGATCTGCTGGCGCAGTCGGTGTCCGGGCTGACGTGGGCGAACGGTAACGACCGTCCGCTGACGGTTGGCTTGTCCCTCGCCGACCACCTGCTGAGCTGTCACATCGCTGAGGGCGTGACGGCCTTGCTGGTCCGCAAGGCACGCACTGGTCGCGGCGGCCTGGTGGAGTCGAGTCTCCTCGAGGCCATGCTGGATCTGCAGTCCGAGCGCCTCACCGCGCACCTCAATCCGCGCACCTCCGAGCGTCGTACCGCCGAGGTTCACGGCGTCTATGCGACGTCCGACGGGTATCTGGCCATTGCGCCCACCCGACTGATCGAGGCCGAGGGGATTGCGGAACGGCTGAAGGCGGCGAGCACGGCACATTGGGTGAAGGTCCTTGGTGCGAAGGGCATCGACTGTGCGCCGTTGCAAACCCTCGACGAGCTGCTCGCGTCACCGGAGTTCGCCGCCGTCGACATGACGCAGACGGTCGAGCGGCCACCCGCCGACGCCGGCGGCGTACCTCTGCGCCTGACGACGACACGTAGTCCGATCCGGATCGACGGCGAAGTACTCCGCAATCGTCGAGCCGCCCCTCGGCTCGGGCAGTAGGCGGTTAAGGTGGGCCGCATGGCGACCCTGGGTGACGTCGCGGCGCGGGCCGGCGTCTCGATCTCGGCGGTGTCCCGGGTGCTCAGCGACGCGCCGGACTCGCGGGTGAGCGCAGCCACCCGGCAACGGATCGTCGACGCCGCGAGCGAGCTCCACTACCGGCCGAACTTCGCCGGCCGGGCGCTGAAGTCCGCGCGGACACAGGTCGTCGGCCTGGTGGTCCCGGACATCACGAACGCGTTGTTCACCGAGCTGATGCACGGCGCGGAGGACGAAGCGACGGAGCGCGGCTACACGGTGCTGCTCGGCCGCTCCGACGACGTCCGCCCAGGTGGCGAGGTGATCGCGCGCCTGATCGGCGAAGGCCGGGTGGACGGTATGGCGCTGCAGATCGGGGACGGCGTGCCGCCCGCGGGGCTCAAGGATCTGCTCAGCACGCAGGCGCCGATCGTGCTGGTGAACTCTGCGAGCCCGGGGCTCGTCGGCTCGGTGACCCTCGACGATCACCGTGGCGCGCTGATCGCGACGCAGCATCTGCTCGAGCTCGGGCACGAGCGGATCGCATTCGCGAACGGGCTGCCGCGGTCGTTCACGGCCAAACGTCGCCGTACCGGATACAAACAGGCGCTCGCGACGGCGAAGGTGCAGGTGCCGAAGGGGTACGAGACGCGCGTCGGGTACACCGTGGACAACGGGCGTACGGCGCTGCGCCGGTTGATGGCGCTCGAGCCGCGACCGACGGGCATCGTGGTGGCGAACGTCAACGCGGCCGTCGGCCTGCTCGCGGAGGCACGCAGGCTGGGCCTCAAGGTGCCGGACGAGCTGTCGGTCGTCACGGTCCACGACTCCTGGACCGCCGAGAACACCTGGCCGCCGCTGACCGCGGTGAAGATGCAGTTCTACACCGTCGGGCGGACGGCGGTGCGTAGCGTGATCCGCCGGATCGAGACCGGCGAAACCTCCGACGAGGTCGTCACCGACCCGGCGCCGGAGCTGGTGGTTCGCGAGTCCACCGCACCTCCCGCCCGCTGACTCGTGCCGCGGGCGTTGTGTGGCGGTTGCGCAAAAGTCCGTGCGCAAACGATTGACCAAACCGCCACCTGCGGTCTAGCGTGCCTGCTCTAACGTTTGAGCACGCAGGCCGAGGAGTCCGTCATGAAGTCACCCGGTATCCGCCCCGGGACAGTGCGCACGCTGGCCGCCACGGCCCTGGTGGGCGCGACCGCGCTGCTGAGCGCGTGTGGTTCGTCGGCCGGAGGCGCCGGCGCCGATGTGAAGCAGACCGACTCCGGCGGTGCGATCACGGTCTGGGTGGACCCGCCGCGGGTGCCGGCCGCGAAAGCCTTCCAGCAGGCGCATCCGGAGATCAAGACGACGATCAACCAGATCGACGGGACCGTCGGCGGGAAGTCGCTGCAGCAGCAGTTCGCGCAGTTCAACCAGGCCGGCAAGGGCTGGCCGGACGCGATCTTCTTCCCGTCGAACGACGACATCGCCTGGGCCTCCGGCGCACAGGTCAACTACACCGCCGACCTGACCGACCAGGTCCCCGACGTGATCAAGGGGTACGAGGAAGCCGTGATCGCGCCGTGCAAGATCGACGGCAAGATCCGCTGCCTGCGCAACGACGCCGCGCCCGACGTCTTCTGGTACAACAAGGCGTTCTTCACCCAGTACGGCTACCAGGTCCCGAAGACCTGGGAGGAGTACGGCGACCTCGCGGTGCGGATCGCGAAGGAACACCCGGGCAAGCTCAGCGGCTTCACCGGCGACGCCTACGCGCCGGACCGGTACCTGTGGGCCTCCGGCTGCCCGACGAACGCCCGCAAGTCCGAGACCGAGGTCCACATCGACCTGAACGACCCGAAGTGCACCAGGGCCAAGGACCTGCTGGCGAAACTCGTTCAGGCGAAGGCGGTGTCGACCCTCGGGATCTTCGACGCCGACGCGGCCAAGGTCGGCAAGAACCTGGTCATGAGCCCGGGGGCGGCCTGGTGGGGCGACTACCTGTTCCGCCAGACCTGGAAGATTCCCGCCGGTCAGATGACCGCGGTGGCGCCGACGAGCTGGCAGGGCGAGGACAAGCCGGCCACCGGCAACGAGGGCGGTGGCCTGTGGGGTGTCTCGCGGCACATCACCGGCAAGCAGCTCGAGAACACGCTGACGTTCGCCAAGTTCGTTGCCACTGACCCCAAGTGGCAGGTCGAGCTGTCGACGGGACTTCCGGCGTACGGTCCGGTCCAGGACGCCTGGGCCGCGAAGCAGGCCAAGCAGAAGTACTTCGCCGACAACACGGCGACGTTCGAAGCGATGAAGGGCGCGAACGCAGCCGTCCAGCCTGACCACTCCTACATGCTCTACAACACCGGCAGCGTGTGGACCGAGACCGTTGCCGCGGGCCTCGCGTCCGGGAAGACCGTCGATCAGGTCTGGAGCGGGTTCGGCGACGAACTCGTCAAGCAGGCCAAGGCCATGGGCTACACGGTCAAGTAGGTGGCGTCCCGCATGTCGCGCTCCAGCGAGTCCAGGGGCGCCTGGATCCTGATGTCGCCGTACGTCGTCCTGCTGCTGGTCGGCGGCATCGTACCGGTGGGGTACGCGATCAAGACCGCGCTGGAGAAGCCTCCGACGCCGCTGGACCCGAGCACCGGGTTCGGCGGGGTCTCCAGCTTCAAGACGGTGATCACGGACTTCCGCTTCGTCGACACGTTCCAGAACGTGTTCGCGACCCTGGTGATCTGGCTGCCGATCATGATGATCGGCATCGTGGGGCTGGCGTTGCTGATCCACGCCAGCCCGGGGCGGTTCGGCGCCGCGATGCGGTTCGTCTACTACATCCCGGGCGCGCTGGCCGGCATCGCGAACTTCGTGCTGTGGGTCTACCTGCTCAACCCGGGCCAGTCGCCGATCGAGGGGTTCTGGCACGCGGTCGGCGTCGACACGATCAAGCAGGCGGTCGCGGCGCCCGGTCACCTGCCGTTCGTGCTGACTGCGATGATGTTCTTCCAAGGAGTCGGATCCTGGATCGTGGTCGTCAACGGCGGGCTGAACGGCATCTCCGAGGAGACGCTGGAGGCCGCCGCGCTGGACGGGGCGAACGCGTGGCAGCTCGCCTGGCACGTGAAGCTGCCGATCATCCGGCCGTGGATCGGGTACGCCGCCTTGATGAACCTCGCGTACGGGTTCCAGCTGTTCCTCGAGCCGCAACTGCTCGACCAGGTGGCGAGCAACGCGCTGCCCGACCAGTGGACGCCGACGCAGCTCGGCTACGCGTTCGCCTTCAGCAACTACAACGTCCCGGCCGCGGCGGCGATGTCGCTGATCCTGCTGGTGATCACGCTCGGCATCGGGCTGCTGATCGTCTTCCGCAGCGGGCTCTTCGGTAAGGAGGACAGCTGATGCGCGGCATCGAGAGCTGGAGCGCCGGCCGGCTGGCGAGAGTGGTGTCGATGCTGTTCGTCGCGGCGATCTTCCTGCTGCCGATCGCCGGCTTCGTCGCGATGGCGTTCCGCTCCAACGACGGCGTCTCCGACGGCAGCGGCGGCTTCCTCGGCCTCGGCGACGTTGCCTGGAGCAACGTCCGGTACAGCTGGTCCCAGGTGAACGGCTTCGGGCCGTCGGGGGGCCTCTTCACGCGCTGGCTGACGAACTCGCTGATCGTCGCTGCCGGCGGTGCGATCCTGGCGGTCGTCGCCGCGCTGCCGGCCGGGTACGCGATGGCGCGGCTGCGCTTCCGGGCCCGTCGTACGGTCCTGCTGATCACGCTGATCACGATGGTGATGCCGAACACCGTGCTGGTCATCCCGTTGTTCCTAGAGGTGAACGCCGTCGGCGCCGTCGGGCAGCTGTGGCCGGTCGCGCTGATCATGGGGTTCTTCCCGTTCGGCGTGTACCTGTCCTACATCCACTACCTGACCACGATGCCCCGGGAGCTGGTCGAGGCCGCCCGCTTGGACGGGCTGGGGGAGGTGTCGGTGTTCTGGTGGATCGGGCTGCGGATCTCCAAGCAGGTCGTGGTGCTGGTGGCGTTCTTCGCGTTCGTCGCGAACTGGACCAACTTCTTCCTCCCGCTCGCGCTGCTGTCCTCGAACCAGAACAACCAGACCGTCTCGATCGGCCTGCAGCAGCTGATCGGCGCGAGCCCGCTGTTCAACCCGACGGTCGCCGCCGGGCTGGACGTCAAGCTGTACATGCCGCAGCTCGCGCTCGCGACGTTCGTCTCGATGCTGCCGCTGCTCGCGGTCTTCCTCGGCGCGCAGCGCTTCCTCATCCGCGGCGAGACAGTGGGAGCGGTGAAAGGCTGATGATGAAAGAGTTCGACCCGCATCCCGGTTACACCCTGGCGCTGCCTGCGGCCCCGCGTCCGATCGTGATCGTCGGCGCCGGCGGCATCGTCCGCGACGCGCACCTCCCGGCGTACAGCAAGGCCGGCTTCACCGTCGCGAGCATCACCGACCTGCAACGCGACCGCGCGCAGAGCCTCGCGGACCAGTATGCGATACCCAAGGCGTACGACGAGGTTGCTGCCGCCGTGGCAGCGGCACCGGCCGACGCTGTGTACGACATCGCGCTGCCACCCGAGGCACACGTCGACGTGCTCGAGCAACTGCCCGACGGTGCCGCGGTGCTGCTGCAGAAGCCGCTCGGCAACATCCTTGCCGAGGGCATCCGAACCCGGGAGGTGTGCCACCGCAAGGTCCTGGTTGCCGCGGTCAACACCCAGCTGCGGTTCGCGCCGTACGTCGCCGTCGCCCGCAAGCTGATTGCCGACGGCATCATTGGGCAGCTCTACGACTTCGAGGTCCGGGTCTCGGTGCGGACGCTGTGGGAGATGTTCCCGTACGTGCTGGAGCTGGACCGGCTCGAGATCAACATGCACAGCGTCCACTACCTGGACCTGATCCGCTCGTTCCTCGGCGATCCGACCGGCGTCTCCGCGGTCACCGTCCGGCATCCGGAGAAGGCACACGCGAACAGCCGGTCCGACATCGCGCTGACCTACGGCGACCGGCCGATCCGGGTCGTGGTGTCGACGAACCACGATCACCACTTCGGCGAGCGGTACGAGGAGAGCTACATCAAGTGGGAGGGGACGAAGGGCGCCGTACGGGTGCAACTCGGCCTGCTGCTCGACTACCCGCGCGGCGGCGAGGACAAGCTCGAACTCGTCACCGACGAGCGTCTCGAGGAGGGCTGGCGTCCGGTGCCGTTCGAGGGGTCGTGGTTCCCGGACGCGTTCATCGGGTCGATGAGCGTCGTGCAGCGCTACCTCGAGGGCTCGATCCCGTCGCTGCCGACCTCGGTCGACGACGTCTTCCGGACCATGGCGGTCGTCGAGGCGGCGTACACGTCGGCCGCCAAGGGCGGCGAGCCGCCTCCGTACTCCGCGTGACCAGCGTGACCCCGCGACCCACGAACCTGAGAGGACCAAGTGGTGACGGAACTTCCCCTCGCCGGGATCACCGTGCTCGACTTCAGCCAGTTCCTGGCCGGGCCGGTGGCCGCGCTGCGGCTGGCCGACCTGGGCGCCCGGGTGATCAAGATCGAGCGCCCCGGCAGCGGTGACGCCGGGCGGCAGTTGGCGTTCGGCGGCCTGATGGTCGGCGACGACAGCATGTCGTTCCACGCGATGAACCGGAACAAGGAGAGCCTGGTCGCCGACCTGAAGGATCCGGCCGACCTCGATCGCGTCCGTGCGCTGGTCGCGGAGGCCGATGTGGTGGTGTCGAACTTCCGGCCGGGGGTGATGGAGCGGCTCGGGCTGGACTACGAGACGGTGCGCCGGATCAACCCGGGCATCGTGTACGGCAGCGTCAGCGGGTACGGCGACAGCGGTCCGTTCAAGGATCGCCCGGGTCAGGACCTGCTCGCCCAGTCGATCGCCGGCCTGCCGTGGCTGAACGGTTCCCGCGACGACCCACCGGTGCCGGTCGGGCTGGCGGTCGCGGATCACCTCGCCAGCTGTCACCTCGCGCAGGGCATCACGGCGCTGCTGGTACGCCGCTTTCGCACCGGCAGCGGTGGTCACGCGCAGACGAGTCTGCTCGAGGCGCTGCTCGACCTCGAGTTCGAGCTGCTGACGACGCGGCTGAACGATCCGTCGATCGAGGTACGGCGCAAGGGCATCCGCTCGGCGCACGCGTTCCTGCCGGCGCCGTACGGCATCTATCCGACCAGTGACGGTTACCTGGCGATCGCGATGAATCCGGTCCCGGTCATCGGGCGACTGCTCGACCTGCCGGAGGTCGCCGCGATGACCGATCCGCAGTCGTGGTGGAACCGGCAGGAGGACATCGAGAAGTTGCTGTCCGATCGGCTCCGGACCAGGACCCGCGACGAGTGGCTCGCCGTTCTCGATGCCGAGGACGTATGGTGCGCGCCCGTGCTCACGCTGGACGAGCTGGTGGAGCACGACGGCTTCCGAGCGATCGGGATGACGCAGGAGATTCAGCGGGACGGCCTGGACCTGATCACGACGCGCAGCCCGATCCGCATCGACGGTGAGCGGCTGATCAATCCGCGGCCGGCGCCCCGGCTCGGCGAACACGAGCCGCTGGAGGAGATCGCATGACGACGTTGCGCGGTATGACGTGGGAGCATCCGCGGGGGTACGACTGTCAGGTCGCGGCGGCGAAGGAGTACGCGCGGCTGACCGGCGTCGAGGTGCACTGGGAGTACCGCTCGCTGCAGGCGTTCGCCGACGAACCGCTGGAAGGGCTCGCGTCCCGGTACGACCTGCTCGTCATCGACCATCCGCACGTCCCGCTGGCGGCAAGCGTCCTCGCGCCGCTCGACGGGGCAGGACACGACGAGGAGCTGATGGCGCTCGCAGCCGATGCCGTGGGCAACAGTCATGCGTCGTACGCGCATGACGGCCACCAGTACGGACTCGCCACCGATTCCGCTGCGCAGGTCGCCGTACACCGGCCGGACCTGCTCGCGGACCCGCCTGCCGACTGGGACGCAGTACTGCAGCTGGCGGACGAGGGCCGCGTGCTGTGGCCCGCGAAGCCGATCGACGCCTATTCGACGCTGTGCACACTTGCCGCCAACCGCGGTACGCCGGTAGCTGCCGAGCCGGGACGCTTCCTCGCCGCCGACGACGCGGGCGCCGTACTCGAGCTGATGCACCGCCTCGCGGAGCGGGTGCCGGAGTGGTGCCTAGCTGCCAACCCGATCGAGGTGGCCGAGGCGCTGGCCGGAGACGGGCAGTGGGCGTACGCGCCGCTGGCGTACGGCTACACGAACTACTCGCGGCGTGGGTTCCGGGCGCATCGGCTCAAGTACGTCGACATACCGGCCGGGCCCCGTGGTGTCGCGGGCTCGCAGCTGGGCGGTGCAGGGATCGCGGTGTCGGCGTACTCGCCCGAGGTCGACGCGGCCCGCGCGTACGCGATCTGGCTGGCGTCGCCGCAGGTGCAGTCCGGGGTGTACTACGACGCCGGTGGACAGCCCGGCTACGCGTCGTCGTGGGACGACGACCGGTTGAACGAGGACTCGTGGGACTTCTTCCGCGGGACGCGTCGGACACTCGAGGGCGCGTGGGTGCGACCGCGGACCGCGGGCTACATGGAGTTCCAGGACGTCGTCTCGCCGTGGGTGACCGCGACGCTGCAGGGCGAGCTGACCGATGCCGAGCTGGTACGACGGGCGAGTGAACTGGCTGAGCGACTGCTGGGGGAGCGATGAAGGTAGCGGAGCGGTGGTTCGAGGACTACGAGATCGGTGAGAGCCGGACGACGGTCGGGCGGACGATCACCGAGGCCGACATCGTGCTGCACGCGGGGCAGACGGGCGACTTCTTCCCGCACCACCTGGACGCGGAGTGGATGGCGACACAGCCCGCCGGGCAGCGGATCGCGCACGGGACGCTGATCCTGTCGGTCGCGGTCGGGATGACGGCGGGCGACATCAATCCGCGCTCGATGTCGTACGGGTACGACAGGATCCGGTTCGTCAAGCCGGTGTTCATCGGTGACACGATCACGGTCACCGCGGAGATCACCGAGAAGTCGGATCACAAGCGGCCCAGCCATGGTTACGTGCACGAGCTGGTGAGCGTCACCAACCAGCGCGCGGAGACCGTGCTCGTCCTCACCCACCTCTACCTGGTCGACAAGCGAGGTACTGCATGATCATCGACGCCCATCAGCACGTGTGGGACCTGGAGCGGTCGCCGTACCGCTGGCTGGGTCCGCAGGTGCCGGAGTGGAATCGCACCTTCACCTTCGAGGAACTGCGTCCGCAGCTGGCTCGCAACGGCGTCGACGCGACCGTCCTCGTGCAGTCCGACGACGACGACCGCGACACCGATCTGATGCTCGAGGTCGACGCGAGTGAGGTGGCGGCGATCGTGGCCTATGTGCCGCTCGACCGGCCCGAGCGCGCCGCCGAGCGGCTCGCCGACCTGCGGAAGGACCCGCGGGTGGTCGGCATCCGCAATCTGATCCACGACCTCCCGGACCCGGACTGGATCCTGCGGCCCGACGTCGACGAGGGCCTCGGTGTCCTCGAGGACGCGGACGTGACGTTCGACTACGTCGCCGTACTCCCGCGGCATCTCGAGCACGTGCCGACGCTGTCGGAGCGGCACCCCGGACTGCGGATCGTCATCGACCATCTCGCCAAGCCGCCGATCGGCGAGCCCGGCCGTGAACCGTGGTGGAGCCTGATCGAGAGCGCCGCGCAGAACCCGCTCGTCCACGCGAAGATCTCCGGCCTGTACGGCGAGCCGATCCAGCCGTACGTCGACCGCGCGCTGGAGGTGTTCGGGCCGAGCCGGCTCATGTACGGCGGCGACTGGCCGATCTCCACCGCCTTCGGGGGCTACGACCACATCTTCACGACCCTGTCCGACGCACTCGCAGGCCTCTCCGAAGCCGACCGCACCGAGATCTACTCCGGCACCGCCCGCCGCTTCTACCGGATCCCGGGGTGAAATTCCGAGCGCGATGCAGGTGCGGGAACTAAGCTCGGGGACTGGTCCGCGACGAGGAGGTTCCGTGTTCCAGCCACTTCTGGCATCCGCGACTCGAGCCGTTGAGAAACTCCGCGACATCGGTGAACCCCTGCCCAACGACCTGACCGGTCAGCTGGCGAAGCTGGCCGACGACACGCAGACCGACGACGTCAGGTCGGCCAAGGTCGAAGAACTCCTGCGCCCCTACGTGCTCGCCGACGTCGAGATCGACGAACTGGGCTTTACCGCGAGTACGCCGGGTGCCGCGCAACCGCTCCTCGTGCAGCACGGGTGGCGCAGCTTCCTCGTCCGGGTCGCGAACCCGCACCGGCTGCTCGGTGACCTGTCCGCGCCGTCGAATCATGTGCTCGGGACGATCGACTTCCACAGCCACTCGGCGCGGATCGCGTTGGCGGACACGCTGACCGTCGTACCGCGGATCGCGAGCAGTTGGCTGCAGGTGAAGCTCGCCGGCCCGACCGACGTGTCCGGCCTGGACGTCGAGTACAAGGTGATCAGCCTGTACAGCCGCGACGGCGGCACCCGCCGGGGCGAGTTGACGTTCCTGCTCGCGGTCGAGGAGGAGTTCGAGAGCATCACGCGGTCCCCGTCCAGGAAGGCCTACCAGCGGATGGGGTTCGAGAGTCGCCAGTACGCCGCGGCGTACGACTTCGACTGTCTGCCCGCCCGCGCCGTCCGCTTCGACGTACGGGAGCCCGACGGCAGCAGCAGCGTCGCGGCGCTGACCGTCCGGGACTCGCAGCGGCGCGCGTACCCGTCGAAGGCGATGCGGCTGGCGCCGGACATGTTCTTCCACGATCACGTCTACCGCGCGACCGGCGAGATGATCACGCTCCCGGCCGGTCAGTACGTCGTCTCGGCGCGCCGCGGGCCGGAGTACCGCGAGGTGACCGTCGAGGTCGACCTGTCGCCGGAGACCGAGGCGGTCGCGATCGAGCTCGACCGGTGGACCGATCCGGCCGCGCACGGCTACTACTCGGGCGATCCGCACATCCACGCCGGCGGCTGCTCGCACTACAACATCCCGTCCGAGGGCGTCACGCCGGAGACGATGATCCGGCACGTCCGTGGCGAGGGACTCTGGATGGGCAGCGTGCTCACCTGGGCACCGTGCTACTACCACCAGAAGCAGTTCTTCAGCGGCTCGTCGATCAGCCCGCGGGCCGAGCTGGAGTACCCGGCGATGCAGCAGGCCCAGGGCATGACGTGGGATCCGCAGGACACCGACCGCGACGGCCAGAGTCTGCTGCGGTACGACCTCGAGGTGTCCGGCTTCCCGTCAAGCCACTCGGGCCACGTGATCCTGCTCGGGCTCACCGACCAGGACTATCCAGGGACGAAGATCATCGAGGACTGGCCGTCCTGGAACCTCCCGGTGATGCGCTGGGGTCACGCGCAGAACGCGCTGGTCGGTTACGCGCACTGCGGTCTCGGTCTGGCCGTCGGCACCGAGGAGTTGCCGAACTACGTGATCCCGGGCTTCCAGTCGATCGGGTCGAACGAGATCATCGTCGACGTACCGCTCGGTGCCGCCGACTTCCAGTGCGGGGCCGAGTTCGCGCCGGCCGCCGAGCTGAACATCTGGTACCACCTGCTGAACGTCGGCTACCGCACGCTGATGCTGGGCGAGACCGACTACCCGTGCATCTACGACGACGGTCCGGGAGTCGGGCGTACGTACGTCCGGCTGCCCGAGGCGCCGCAGGGTCCTGCCGCCTTGGAGTCGTGGCTCGGCGGGCTGAAGGACGGTGCGTCGTACTTCGGGGACGGCCGCAGTCATGTGTACGACTTCGCGGTCGACGGCGCGGTGCAGCGCGAGGTGGCCGTCGAGGCTGCGGGACCGGTGCGGGTGACCGCGACGGTCGCGGCCTGGCTGCCCGAACAGCCGCCGGCGGCACCGTCGGCGGGCAGACCGGTGTACAGCGCACCGGTCGGCTGGCATCTCGAGCGGGCGCGGATCGGCCGGTCCCGCACCGTGCTCGTCGAGGTCGTGGTGAACGGCGTACCGGCCGGGTCGGTCGAAGTGCTTGCTGACGGCAACGAGGTTCCGGTCGAGTTCGAGCTGGACCTGGAGCGCTCGTCCTGGATCGCGCTGCGGATCCTGCGCAGTGTCCACACCCAGCCGATCTTCGTCGAGATCGCCGGGCAGCCGATCCGGGCGTCGCGGCGCAGTGCGCAGTGGCTGCACGACTCGGTCGACGCGCTGTGGAAGGCGAAGTCCGGCTTCATCCGGGACAGTGAACGAACGGCGGCGCGCGAGGCGTACGACGCGGCGCAGGCGACGTACCTGGTCCGGCGTGACGAGTGCGAGGTGGACTGATGGCTCTGGGCTGTTGCGATCCGGTCGAGACGACGGCACCGATCTCGGTCACGATCAACCCGGAGGCCCGGGTGAACGTGGCCCGGACCGGCAGCCGGGTGGAGAGCCTGACTGCCGGTGACTGGCACACGATCGAGTTCCCGATCGTCAACACCGGCTACGTGACCGGCCGGCTCGAGATCGAGGGCGACCCGGTGCCGGGCGTCGAGCTGGACCTACCGGTCCACGAGCTGACCGGCGCACCACGCCAGGAGGGAGCCATCCGGCTGCGCTTCGACGCACCGACGGTCGTCGACCTCACCCTCTCGTTCCGCGCCCTCGGCTCCCTAGGAGGCCTCGCCCTCCACAGCTCCCTCCACCTCATCCTCCGCTCGCATGCCTAGTTGAGGTTGTGGGTTTTGAGCCAGTCGAGGATTGCGTCGGCGACGTCCTGCCAGCCGTTGTCGATGGTGAGGGAGTGACCGCGGCCTTCGAACTGCTTCAGTTCGGTGACGGCGGTGGAGTCGCGGTACTGCTTGAAGGTTGATCTGGTGACGACATCGGGGACGGTGTGGTCGGCGGTTCCGGAGATGAGCAGCAGCGGCCCGCGGGAGGTGTTGGCGGTGTCGACCGCGGCCTGCGCGTGCATGACGAAGTTGGCGGCGGCGGCCTGGAAGAGCGGACGGGCGGGGGACGGGATGGTCCACCGTCGGTACAGGTCGGCGGATTCGTCCTCGCTGACGGCGTTTCCGAAGCCGTACCGGAACTCCTTCTCGGTAAGCGCGACCGAGCGATGCAGGTTCGCCGGGTTGCCGAGAGCCGGGAGGCCGGAGCGGAGTTGCGCGAGTGGGAGCGGCAGGACGCCCTTGATCTGGGCCGGGTCGATCGCGACGGCCGCGGCACCGTGTCCCTGCCCGAGCAGCTTCTCGGCGAACAGGCCGCCGAAGGAGTGCCCGATGATGATCGGCGGCGCGTCCAGCTCCGCGATGACGGCCGCGTAGTGGTCGGTCACCTCGTCGATGCTGAGGTCGGCGACCGCTTCCGGGTTCGCGCGGGCCTCCTCGACGGTCGGCGCTTCGTGCGGCCATCCCGGCGCGACGGGCTGGTAGCCGGCCGCGGTGAAATGCTCGATCCACGGCTGCCAGCTGGTGGCGTGCAGCCACAGTCCGTGGATGAAGACAACTGGTGTCGGCATGCTTTGCTCCTGTGCTCCTGTGCTGAGATGGATCAGATCGTGGTGATGAGGCCGCCGTCGATGACGAAGTCGGCCCCGGTGACGTTCGCGGTGCGCTCGCTGGCCAGCAGTACGACGAGGTCCGCGACCTCCTCGGGACGGGTGAACCGGCCCGTGACGCTCTCCGAGGCCGCACCGGCCTGGATGTCGGCTGCCTGGGTGCCCTGGACCTTCGCGAGCGTGGCCGCGACGCCGTCCTTGCCGAGCCAGAGGTCGGTTTCCACGGGGCCCGGACTGACGGTGTTCACACGGACACCCTTCGGGCCGAACTCCTTCGACAGCGACTTGCTGAGGTTGGCCAGCGCACCCTTGGCCGCGCTGTAGTCGACGACGAGCGGATCGGGCAGCGACGCATTCACCGAGCTCACCGTGACGATCGATGACCGTGAGCGCCGGATCAGATGCGGCAGTGCGGCGCGCATGGTGCGCACCGCAGCGAAGAAGTTGATCGCGAAGATGTCCGCCCAGTCCTGATCGGTCACGGACTGGTACCCGTCGGGCCTCGGCCGTACGGCGCCGACGTTGTTGACCACGATGTCCAGTTGTTCGTACTGCGTGATCGCCTCGGAGACGAGCGCCGCCGGGCCGGACTCGGTGGTGAGGTCGACACGGACCGGATGCAGACGCCAGCGCTCCGCGAGCAGCTCCAGCTCCGGACTGCCCCGCAGCGACCCGGCGACCACGAACGCGCCTTCCTCGGCCAGCGCGCGGGCGATCGCCAGACCGATCCCCTTGCTCGCCCCGGTGACGACGGCGACCTTGCCGGTGAGATTGAGGTCCATGGCGGCAACGCTAGGACGGGAGCCGGAGCCGGCACCCCACGTGAATGCGTAGTTCGCTTGCCGTTCGGCGAAGGCACCTGCGATTCTCGAAGCCGGGGAAGGGGAGGGGGGAGGGGGGAAGACGGTGACGGTGATGGAACGTGCGCTGGGTCATGTCCGGGCCCGGGTGGAGAACAGTCCCTTCCGGAACGAGCCGATCAGCGCCGCCGTACTCGCCTCCTGGCGCCGTTCGGCGGCCGCCGGGTTGCACCCCGAGCTGATTCATCCGCCGTACGACCCGGATGTCGATGACGACAGCAGGCTGCACTGGGCGGCCGCGCCGGCGATGACCGCGGTCAGCGCGGACCTTCCGGAGCTCCGCAGCGCGCTGCTGCTGACCGATCGCCGGGCTCACGTCGTCCAGCGCTGGACGCGGACTGCCGCCACCGCGCTGCAGATGGACGCGCTCGGGGCGGCACCAGGGTTCTTCTGCGACGAGGCGGTCGTGGGCACCAACTCGATCGGCCTGGCCGCGAACATCGGCGGCGCGGCGGTCGTGCGCGGGTTCGAGCACTACGCCGACGCGTTCACCACCATCAACTGCGCGTCGCGAGCGGTGCTCGATCCGTTCACCGGGCAGGTCCTCGGCGTGGTGAACCTGACCATCGCCGAGCCTGCACCGTGGGAGTTGATGGGAGCATTGGTCGGCCGGATCGTTCACGAGACCCAGCAGCGTCTCCTCGACGAGGCCGGGTCGCGGTCGATGACTCTGTACGAGATGTTCCTGCGCGCACGCCGGCGTACGAGAGGCCCTCTTGCCGCGGTCGACGCCAGTGCGCTGTTCGTCAACGCGGCCGGCAGTCGCTTCGTCGCCTCTACTGATCGCGAGCTGCTCTGGTCCTGGGCGCTGCAGCGCGTCAGCTCGCGCGATACCGCCGTACTGCAGTTGCCGATCGGGCCAACCGTCGCCTCCTGCGAGGCGATCCACGACGGCCCGGACCTCGTCGGCGCACTCGTCCGCTTCGCAGCGCCGGAACCCGCAGCGCCGACCGTCACGCTACAGACCGCGTGGGCCCGGATGACCGACTCCGAGCGCAGCGTCGCCGAACTCGTCGCCGCCGGCCTCACCAACCGTGAGGCCGCCGCGAAACTCTTCATCTCCCCGCACACGGTCGACTACCACCTGCGGCACATCTTCCGGAAACTCGGCATCGACTCCCGCATTCAGCTCGCCAGAATCGCCGACACCGCAATCACCTGATTGGCCGGTGGGTACCGGTGGGGTACGGAGCGAGAGGGGACGGCCATGCATGGTGCGTTGTTGATCTCCGTCGGAGTGCTGGTCTGCCTGGCGGCCTGCCGCGTCTGGCTCGGGTACCACCTGGGCGAGCTGAGGCACGTCAGGCGCCGCGCCCGGCGTTGAGTTCGGGTGAGGTTTCCCGCGGGGGTACTACCAAGCTGTAACGGTGCCCCCGTCGGGAAGGTGATGCGTGATCCGTCAGGCGTTGGTCCCAGTCGCGGGCATCCTCGTCATGGTTGCCACGCTCAACGGCTGTGCCGGCCCCGACGATCGGATCCGGCAGAGCGCGGCCCAGTCCGCCGAGGAAGCCGTGTCGGAGGTCAACACCACCCGCCTGACCATCGAGCAGTTGCGGGCCCACAAGCTGTGGCCGCAGCCGGCCGGAGCGATGGTGGGGGACGCTGAGAAGGGTCTCGAGCAGGCTGCCAGTTCGTTCTCGGCGCAGCAGCCGTCGACGCCCGAATCCCGGCGCGTCTACGAACAGACCACGAAGGCTCTGGACGATGCGCAGTCGGCCGTCACCGCTGTGCGCATTGCGCTCGGCAACGACAACCTGGCCGCGGCCGAACGGCAACTGGTCGCGCTCCGGACCTCGAGCACGGATCTGGGCAAGATCGCGGAGCTGGCCAAGTGAAGAAGCTGCTCGGGATCACGCTCGGCATCCTGACCGCGATCGGCGGCTTCGTCGACATCGGCGACCTGGTGACGAACGCGCTGGTCGGTGCACGGTTCGGGATGCACATGGCCTGGGTCGTGCTGGTCGGCGTCGTCGGGATCTGCCTGTACGCCGAGATGTGCGGCCGCGTCGTCGCGATGTCCGGACGTCCTGTGTTCGACCTCATCCGTGAGCGGCTCGGACCGCGAACCGGGCTCATCGCGCTGGTGGCGTCGTTCCTGGTCACGCTGCTGACACTGATCGCCGAGGTCGGAGGCGTCGCGCTCGCGTTTCAGCTGGCCAGCGGCGTGCATTACCTGTTGTGGATGCCGTTGGCCGGGTTCGCTGTGTGGCTGGTGATCTGGCGGGTCAAGTTCTCCAAGCTCGAGCAGATCTTCGGCTTGATGGGGTTGCTGCTCATCGTGTTCGCGGTCGCGTTGTTCCAGCTCGGCCCGGACTGGGGACAGTTGCTGCACCAGGCGACCCGGCCGCATCCGATCGAGCACGAGACCTGGGCGACCTACGCGTACTACGGGATCGCCTTGTTCGGTGCGGCGATGACGCCGTACGAGGTGTTCTTCTTCTCCTCCGGAGGGGTGGAGGAGAAGTGGAAACGCAGCGACATGGTCGTCGTGCGAGCGAACGTGTTCATCGGGTTCCCGCTCGGCGGCGTCCTGTCGCTGGCCATCATGGGTTGCGCGGCGGTGCTGTTCCTGCCGGCCGGCATCCAGGTCGGTACCCTCGGTCAGGTGGTGCTGCCGGTGGCCGTTGCCCTGGGCAAGATCGGCTTGGCGATCGTGCTGCTCGGGGTGTTCGCGGCAACCTTCGGCGCGGCGTTGGAGACCGCGTTGTCGTGCGGCTACACGATCGCGCAGTACCGCGGTTGGCAATGGGGCAAGGCGGTCCGTCCGCGGGACGCGGCACGTTTCCATGTGGTGATGATCGTCTGCGTGGCGGTCGCGCTGCTGACCCTGCTGACCGGGGTGGATCCGGTGAAGGTCACGGAGTACTCCGTGGTGTTCGCGGCGATGGCTCTGCCGCTGACCTATCTGCCGATCCTGATCGTGGCGAACGATCCGGACTATGTCGGCCGGCAGACGAACGGGCGGCTGCGGAACCTTTTCGGCCTGATCTATCTCGCCTTGCTGACGGTTGCCTCGGTGGCAGCGATTCCGCTGATGATCATCACGAAAGCGGGGAAGTGACAGTGGCCGGCTCCGGGAAGAGTTCCGAACGGTACCTGCACGGCCGGCTGCATCTGCTCGACCGGCAGTTGGTTGACCAGAGCAACGGCCGGCTGATCGGCAAGATCGATGACGTCGAGCTCGACCTGGACGCCGATCCGCCGGTGGTCGCGGCGCTGATCTCCGGGCGCGAGACCATTCCCGCGGAGCAGATCGCCGAGATCAACAGCGCGGTGAAGATCGTGAACACCGGTCTCGACCTCGAGTACAACGAGCGCTGGTTCGACGAGCACGTGGTGGCCAAGATCCCGGGAGCCGGCGATGCGACTGAATGAGCTCCTCGGCTACCGCGTCCTCGACGCCTCGGGCAATGAGTTGGGCGCCGTTGCCGACGTCCGTCTGCTGCAAACCTCCGGCCGGTCGGCGATCAGGCTGGACGGCCTGATCGTGGTCGAGAACCGCGAGAGCAGGCTGTTCGGCTACGAACGCCACGTCGGCCCGGAACTGCTGCGCCGACTGGTGCACGCGTGGCGGGGTGAGGCTTGGTACGTCCCGTGGGCAGATGTCGACGAGGTCGAGGACGGACGAGTCCGCTTGGCGCTCAGCCGCGACGAGTTGAGGCCGCTCGACGAGATCGCACGCTACTGACCAGGTCGACCGCGGTGTTGATGATGCCCAGGTGGGTGAGGGCTTGCGGGAAGTTGCCGACGAGTCGGTGCTGTTCGGTGTCGTACTCCTCGGACAGCAGCCCGAGGTCGTTGCTGAGGCCGAGGACGCGTTCGAAGGTCTCGCGGCCCTGGTCTTTGCGGCCGCTGAGCAGGTAACTGTCGGCCAGCCAGAGGGTGCACGGCAGGAACGACGCTTCGCCGGGTGGCAGTCCGTCGACCTGTTCGGACTTCCTGGTCGTGTTGTAGCGGCTGACGAAGCCGTCGTGCGTCAGCTCGTCGGCGACCGCGTCGATCGTGCCGCGGTAGCGCTTGTCGGTGCCGGGGAGGAATCCGACCGACCCCATCAGCAGCACGGAGGCGTCCAGCGAGCGTGAACCGTAGTACTGGGTGAAGGTGTTCCGGCCGGAGTCGTAGCCCTTGTCGCACACCTCGTCGTGGATCTCCTCGCGGAGCCGTTTCCAGTCGTCGACCGGGCCGGGGAGGCCGAACTCCTCGATGCCGCGGACGGCGCGGTCGACGCCCGCCCAGGCCATGATCTTGGAGTGGACGAAGTGCCGGGGGTCGCCGCGCATCTCCCAGATGCCGTCGTCGGGGTCGCTCCAGTGCCCCTCGAGGAAATCCATCAGTTTCTGCTGCACACCCCAGGCGGCCTCGTCCGGCGGGATGCCGTGGACGCGGGCCTGGTGGAGTGCGTCCATCAACTCGCCGTACACGTCGAGCTGGAACTGTTCGGACGCGGCGTTGCCGATCCGCACCGGCCGGGAGTTCGCGTACCCGGGAAGCCAGTCCAGTTCGTGCTCGGTGAGGCGGCGTTCGCCTTCGACGCCGTACATGAGCTGCATCTGTTCGGGGTGTCCGGCCAGGGCCCGGAGCAGCCATTCACGCCAGGCCTTGGCTTCGGTCTCGTAGCCGGCGCCGAGCAGCGCGAGCAGGCTGAACGTCGCGTCGCGGATCCAGCAGTACCGGTAGTCCCAGTTCCGTACGCCGCCCAATTGCTCGGGCAGCGAGGTCGTCGGGGCCGCGACGATGCCCCCGCTGGGTTCGTAGGTCATCGCCTTGAGCGTGATCAGCGAGCGTACGACGGCGTCGCGGTACGGGCCGTCGTACCGGCAGTGCGAGGCCCAGTCGCGCCACCACCGCTCGGTGCGCTTGATGGCCCGTCCGACGTCGACCTGCTTGGGTGGCTGGTCGTGTGGTTTCGACCAGGCGAGGCGGAACTCGGCGTGGTCGCCCTCGCCGAGCTCGAACTCGGCGACGAGATCGCTGTCCTGGCGCTCGTGCTCGACGTCGCCGTCCAGCGTCAGCGCATCGGGTCCGGCCAATGCTGTACTGCGCCTGCCGGTCTCGCGGATCCAGGGCGCGATGCTCCCGTAATCGAGGCGGACGGCAACTTCACTGCGCATTCGCACCCGTCCGGACAGGCACTCCACCCGCCGATAGACATCCGGATGCTCGCCGCGGATCGGCATGCAGTCGACGACCCGCACGCTCCCGTCCGCGGTGGTGAAGTCGGTCTCCAGCACCAGCGAATCACCCCGATAGCGCCTGTCGGTGGCGCGATGGCCACCGGCCGGTGCCAGGAGCCACCGACCGTGGCGCTCGTCGCCGAGCAACGCTGCGAAGCAGGCAGCCGAATCGAACCGCGGAACGCACAGCCAGTCGATCGAGCCGTCGAACCCGACCAGCGCCGCCGTGTGCGTGTCGCCGATCAGGCCGTAGTCCTCCAGTCGCAGCGGCATTCCTTGTCCCTCCGTGTCCGGGTGCTGCCCGTCCGGTACCCGGTGGAGGAGGGCCATACGCTGCGTGCTGTCAACGGATCAAACGGCGTAGCGGGCGATCAGGGTGTTCATCGCTTCGTCGATGGCGTCGTCGACGCGGCGGCGGGTGGGGTCTTCGTCGTACCACGCGATGATTTCGCGGGCGCCCGTCTCGAACGGGACGGTGGCGACGAAGTCCGGGACCACGGTGCGGAGTTTGGTGTTGTCGAACACCGCCGAGTGGGTCTTGTCGCCGAGGAGGCCCGCGCCCCATCCCGGATGCACGGCGGCGATCGCGTCCGACGGAACGTGGACGATCTGTGCTGACGTGCCGGCCGCAGCGGCCAGTGTGTGCGCGATCTGATCCCAGGTCAGTACGTCGTCGGACGTGATCTGGAAGGTGTCGCCGAGCGTTCGCGGGTGGCCGAGCAGCGGCACCAACCCGCGGGCGAAGTCCGTGTGGTGCGTCAGGGTCCACAGCGACGTACCGTCGCCGTGCACCACGACCGGCAGGCCGCGGCGCATCCGGTCGACGATCGTCCAGCCGCCGTCGAACGGGACGAGGGTGCGGTCGTAGGTGTGCGAAGGCCGGATGACGGTGACCGGATAGCCCTCGTCGCGGTACAGACCGGTCAGGAGGTCTTCACAGGCAATCTTGTCGCGTGAGTACTGCCAGTGCGGGTTGCGCAGCGGCGTCGACTCGGTGATCGGCAGCCGCGCCGGGGGAGTCTGGTACGCCGACGCGGAGCTGATGAAAACGTACTGCCCGGTGTGTCCGCGCAGCGCGTCGGTCCGAGCCCGCACGTGCTCGGGCGTGAACGCGATCCAGTCGACCACGACATCGAAGTCCTGCTCCGCCACGGCGGTCAGCGACGACGGGTCCTCGACGTCGGCGGTGATCACCCTCGCCTCCGCCGGCAGCGGCCGGATCGACGTCTTACCGCGGTTGACGACGGTGAGGTCGAGCCCCGCCTCGAGCGCACGCGCCGCGCAGGCCGAGCTGATGATTCCGGTTCCGCCGAGAAACAGGACACGCAGGCCACTCATCCGAACAACTCCTCGAGAGATCGACTCGCCAACGGAACGTTACGCCAGCCGGGGAGGAAGGCCGAACCAGGGGAGGGTGTGGTTTTCGAAGCGGGTCAGGGCGCTGATCCGGTGGCCGGTCAGCGTGAGGACGTAGAGGCCAGTGCCGCGGCTGACGCCGCTCGGGTCGCGCAGGTAGGCGCCGAACGCGGGCTGGCCGTTGGCGCGGGTCGGCACGAGGTCGAAGCTGCGACCCGCCCCGAACAGGGTCGCGCAGAAGTCGCGCACGAGGGTTCGGCCCTCGTACTCGAAAGGCAGCGGTGGCATGGACATGAAGACGTCGTCGGTCAGAAGGGCAACCAGCGCCTCGATGTCGGCGGTCTCCCAGGCCTGGACGAAGTTCGTCACGATCGCGTTCTCGGCGGGCGAGTCCGCGGCCGGAACCGGTTCTTGGAATCGCCGTTGCTCCAGGCCGGCGCGCGCTCGCTTGAGGGCGCTCTTGACCGAGTCGACGGTCGTGTCCAGCATCTCGGCCACCTCGCTCGCGTGGAACCCGAGGACGTCGCGCAGGATGAGTACGGCGAGCTGGCGCGGCGGCAGGAGCTGAAGCGCGGTGACGAAGGCGAGCGAGATTGATTCGGTCTGCTCGTACCGGGCCTCGGGACCGAGCGGCACGTGGATCGCGCCTTCCAGGAGCGCGTCCGGGAACGGTTCCAGCCACGGGACCTCGCCGAGGCGGGTCGGTTCGGGCGGCTCGACGCCGGGGATGTCCCACGCCTTCGCCGGGCGGCGCGCGGCCGAGCGCAGCGTGTCCAGGCAACGGTTGGTCGCGATGCGGTACAGCCAGGTACGGAGCGAGGCGCGGCCGTCGTACCCGCCGAGACCCCGCCAGGCCGACAGCAGCGTGTCCTGGAGCGCGTCCTCGGCGTCCTGGAACGATCCGAGCATCCGGTAGCAGTGCACCTGGAGTTCGCGGCGATGCGGCTCGGTCAGCGCGCGGAACGCCTCGTCGTCGCCGGCCCGCGCCCGGCTGATCAGATCCGCCCTCGTCGACTCCACGCTCTGCCACCTCTCGTCGCACTTTCTTGTCCCCGTACGGACGCCGCCCGGGTGCTGAAGGGGGCGGCGCCCCCTTTGCGTACTTCGCGGCGTCAATCCAGTGGTAGCCGACGAACGCGACAGAAGGAGCACTGTGATGGGAAAGATAGTCGTCAGCGAGAACACCTCACTCGACGGAGTCGTCCAGGACCCGACCGGCGAGGACAACCTCGGGCGGGGGAACTGGTTCGCACGGATCGGGGAGAAGAACCTCGCGGCGTGGGCCGAGGTGGAGCTCGACGAGGCCCGGCGGGCCGCGGCTCTGCTGATGGGGCGACGCAGCTACGCGTGGTTCGTGGCGCGGGGCTGGGCGTCGTCTCGGACCGGTGAATGGGCCGACAGGCTGCGCAGCCTGCCCAAGTACGTCGTCACGTCCTCGGCCCTCGACGGTCCGGAGTGGAGCAACTCGACGGTCCTGAAGGGTGACTTGGCCGACGAGGTCTCGACCTTGAAGCGGCAGGTGGACGGCGACATCGTCGTGTACGGCAGCGGCCGTCTCGTGCACACGCTGTGGGAGCACGACCTCGTCGACGAGCTGCGACTGATGACGTATCCGGTCGTCGTCGGCGCCGGCGAGCGGCTCTTCGGCGAGACCGGCGGCGCGACGCCGCTGCGCCTCATCGAGACTCGACCAGTCGGTGAAGCGCTGGCGCTCCTGACCTATCAGGTCCTGGCTCCCGGCACTGCGTGATGGTTTGATGGGCTCTCCTGCCTCCGCCCCGAGGGAGCCCGATGATGCGCAAGGTCCTGATCCTGCTGCTGGCCCTGTCGATGGTGCCGTTCGGTACTCCGGTCGCCGCAGCGGCACCGCCCGGTGACCGCGATGTGATCGTGCAGTTGTTCGAGTGGAACTGGAGCTCGGTCGGACGGGAGTGCGGTGCGGTGCTCGGTCCGAAGGGGTACGGCGCGGTGCAGGTGTCGCCGCCGCAGGAGCACGTCGTACTGCCCGGATCCGGGTACCCGTGGTGGCAGGACTATCAGCCGGTCAGCTACAACCTCGACAACACGCGGCGCGGCACCCGGGCCCAGTTCGTGGCGATGGTGAACAGCTGTCATGCCGCGGGCGTCAAGGTGTACGTCGACTCCGTGATCAACCACATGACCGGCGGATCGTCGGGCGGTGCGGGAAGCGCGGGGTCGTCGTACACGCACTACGACTACCCGGGGACGTACCAGACGCAGGACTTCCACCACTGCGGCCGCAACGGGAACGACGACATCGTCAACTACGGCGACCGGTACGAGGTGCAGAACTGCGAGCTCGTCGATCTGGCCGACTTGGCGACCGGGACCGACTACGTGCGCGGCCGGATCGCGGCGTACCTGAACGACCTGCTGTCGATCGGGGTCGACGGGTTCCGGCTGGATGCCTCCAAGCACATGCCGGCCGAGGACATCGCCGCGATCAAGGCGCGGCTGTCGCGTCCGGCGTACCTGTACCAGGAAGTCATCTACGGCGCGGGCGAACCGATCACCCCGGACGAGTACGTCGGCAACGGTGACGTGCTCGAGTTCCGGTACGGGAAGGATCTGGCCAAGATTTTCAACACCGAGCGGCTCGCGTACCTGCGGACGTTCGCCGAGCCGCTGCCGTCGAGCAGTGCGGTCGTGTTCACCGACAACCACGACACGCAGCGGGGGAGCGGCGTACTGACGTTCCGCGACAACGGCCGCTATGCGATGGCGAACGCGTTCATGCTGGCCTGGACGTACGGTACGCCGAAGGTGATGTCGAGCTACGAGTACAGCTCGAACGACGACGGACCGCCTTCCACGAGCAGCGGCCAGACGGTCGACACGACCTGCTTCAGCAACCGGTGGCGGTGCGAGCACGAGTGGCGAGTGATCGCCAACATGGTCGGCTTCCACAACACCGTGCGGGGGACGGCGGTGACCGAGTGGTGGGACAACGGCAACGATGCGATCGCGTTCGGTCGTGGGGACAAGGGATATCTCGTCCTGAACGACGAGACCTCGGCGCTCACCGGCCGCAGTTTCCACACCGACCTGCCGGCCGGGGTGTACTGCGATGTCTTCCACGGCGACTACACGCCCGGCCATTGCACGGGACCGACGTACGCCGTCGACGCGTCGGGCTGGTTCCACGCCGATGTCGCGGCGCAGGACGGGCTGGCCCTGCACGCGGGCGCCAAGGTCTCGTAGCATTGCGTCGTGCTGCGCTATCCCCTGATCCATCCGCCCCTGCTCGGCGCGCTCGCGCGGGCCGGTCACGGCTCCGTCGTACTGCTGGCCGACAGCAACTATCCCTACGCGACGGCCGTGTCGCCGTCCGCCGAGACCGTGTGGCTGAACCTGCGCCCGGGGCAGATCCCGGCCGACGATGTACTGGAAACGCTGCTCGGCGCGGTGAGCGTCGAAGCCGCGCGGGTGATGGCGACGGACACCGGTGACGAGCCGGAGATCTACGGCCGTTTCCGCGAGCTTCTTCCCGGGCTGGCGCTGCATCCGCTGCCCCGCGCCGACTTCTACGCCGCGGCACGGGGCCCGGATCTCGCGGTCGCGGTAGCGACCGGCGAGCGCCGCCTCTACGCGAACATCCTCCTCACGCTTGGTGTCGTCCAGTAGCCGGCGGCCTCAGAGCCCGGCGCACTGACCGGACTTGAGGCCTGAGACAACGTTGGGTACGCCGACGTTGATCGGCGCTGGAATATTGCCGGTGCAGGACAACGGCCCGCTGATGTGGTTGCCGGAGACAACCGTAGAGCCGGTGTTGTTCTGTACGGCGACCGGACCGCGGACCGTTGCCGGTGCGCATTCGCCGTTCGGATTGCCGAGCCAGACCCGGGTCGCACCGGTCACGGTCACCGGCCCGGAGACGGTGGTGCCGCAGAGCAGAACGTTGCCTGCCCCGGATGCCGTCACCGGCCCGCGGAAATCGGATCCGGACGCGTAGAGCCCTGCACCTTCAGCAACGGTGACTGGTCCTGAAACCGTTGCACCGTCGAAGCACGCGACACCCGAGGACACAGTCATCGCGCCTTGATGCGTCCCGGTGAGCATCGTCGTACAGGACGGGACA